>NZ_JANMWL010000049.1:0-2254 GCF_031393925.1 Methylibium sp.
TCGACCGGCTGGCGCGTGCGACGCGGCCGCTGGCCAAGCTGTCGGCGCCGGGAGAAGGCTTCGAGGCGTCGGCGCTGCGGCGGCGTTTCGTCAATGCGGGCATCCGCAATGCTGCGGCGCCAGCGGCCTTTTTCGGCGTGAAGACGATCCTCGCGGTCGGCCTGCCGATGATCACCTTTGCCGGTCTCACCCTGCTGGGCTCTTCGGTCAAGGGCACCAACCTGCTGATGTGGCTGCTGCTGGCTGCGTCTGTCGGCTACTACCTGCCCAATGTGGTGCTGTCGCGCATGGTGTTCCTGCGCAAACGCGAAATCTTCGAAACTTTCCCCGACGCGCTCGACCTCATGACGGTGTGCATGGAAGCCGGGCTGGGCACCGAGGCGGCGCTCAATCGCGTGGCCGACGACATGGTTCACAAGAGCGAGGTGCTGAGCGACGAGATGCGCCTGGTGAACCTGGAGTTGCGCGCCGGTGCGCCGCGCGAGCGTGCCCTGCGCAACCTGGCGCTGCGCACCGGCGTGGAAGAAGTGGACGGCTTCGTCTCGATGATCATTCAGGCCGAGCGCTTCGGCACCAGCATTGCGCAGTCGTTGCGCGTGCATGCCGACATGCTGCGCACGCGCCGCCGCCAAAAGGCCGAGGAAGCGGCCGCGAAGATCGCGCTCAAGCTGCTGTTCCCGCTGATCTTCTTCATCTTCCCCTCGCTGATGCTGGTGCTCATGGGCCCGGCCATGATCCAGATCTACCGCGTGCTGCTGCCCACCATGAGCGGCACGGCGGGCCCTTGAACGAGCGCTTGTTTCCCAACAGGAGTGCGGCCATGCACGTCAAGTACCAGATCGGATGCGACCCCATCGCGGCGCGGCCGGCGATGGTCGAGCTGCCGGCGATGGCCGAGCCTCCGGCGCGACCGGCGGCGCTCACGTCGCGTCCAGCACGTCGCGCCACGAGCGGGCAGCGCAGTGTGAAGGCCTTACCACGGAAAGCGCCCTCCAAGGCGCCGCGCTCGTGTGCAGCGTCCTTGCGCCGCTTGGTGTTGCACACGCGCATGCCTGCGCCGGGCGTGGCTGCCGCGGTGCTGCTTGCGGCGGCCGGCTGCGCCAGCGTCGAGCCGATGTCGGCGCGCGCCTGGCGCATCGACCCGGTGCTCGAAGTGCGGCACTCGGCGGCAGCGGCCCCGGGGTATTACGCAATGGGTCGCTACCACGGCGGCATGCAGGCCTGGAGCAAGGCGGTCGATGCCTACCGGCAGGCGATCGCTGCAGAGCCGACTCATGCCGAAGCTCACAACGCGCTCGGCGTAGCGCTGGCCCAGCTTGGCCGTCACGACGAAGCCGAGCTGGCCTTGCGTGCGGCGGTTGCGGCGCAACCAGAGCGCGCGCACCTGCGCAGCAATCTCGGCTACGTGATGCTGCTCGCGGGCCGGCCGCGCGAGGCGCTGGTGGAACTGCGGACCGCCGTCAAGCTCGACCCCGACGACGCGGCCGCGCGCGGCAACCTGCGCGAAGCGGCCAGTCGCTGGGAGGATTTGCAGGCCCGTCAGACGCAGCTTGCCGACGTGCAAACCAACCCCGCGGCCGAGACGGTTGCCGTGCGTGCGGACATCCCGGCAGAAATGACTGCGACGGTGCATGCGCGAGTCGATCGCCCGGCCGAAGCAAGTGCTGCGGCGCATGAGCCGCCGCGCATTGCCGTGGTGATGGCCGCGTCCGTCACCGCGGCGGACCTGGCCGTGCCGACGGTCACGCGGGCCGATGCGGCGCCGCTGACGGTGATGGTCGCGCTCTCGCCGCACACCGTGCGCGTGTTTGACCAACCCACGGTCGCGGCTTGGCCGCGGGCCGACGCGTCGACGCCGTTCATCGAGCGCGAAAGCGAGGTTGCTTCCGCTGTCGTTACGTCGGCCTTGACGCACCAGCCCGTGCCCGCTGCTGCCGTGCCGGCCGTGGCGGACGCCGTCGACGCGTCGACCGCGGACACGGGCCTGCGGCTCGAGCTGAGCAACGGCAACGGCGTGGCCGGCATGGCCGCGCGGCTCGGGCAATGGCTGGCGCGCCAGGGCGTGCAAGCCAGTCGCCTGAGCAACCAGCGCCCGTTCGTACAGGCAGAGACTGTCGTCGAATACCGCAGCGGCCATGAAGCGGCGGCACGGCGCGTGGCGCAGGCACTGCCGCTCGCCACCCGGGCGGTCCCGGTGCTGCGCAAGGAGTTGACGGCCGACGTACGCATAGTGCTGGGGCGCGACTGGCGCAGC
>NZ_JANMWL010000061.1:0-7894 GCF_031393925.1 Methylibium sp.
AGACCTCGCGAACGGCTTCATCCTCACCTGCCAGGCCCACCCGCTGACCGCGCGCGTGGTGCTCTCCTTCGACGAACGCTGAAGCAAACCCGATGGCACGCGGAAGAGCGGCTGGCTACGACGACCAACGCGAAATGATCCTGCAGCGTGCCGCGCACCTGTTCGCTCGCCGCGGCTACGTCGGCACCTCGATGAACCAGGTGGCCGATGCCTGCGGGCTGTCCAAGGCGACCCTCTACCACTACTACCGCGACAAATACGCGCTGCTCGTGAGCATTGCCGAAGAGCATGTGTCGCGCCTGCAGGCGCTGGTCGGCGAGGTCGGCGCGCAGAAGCTCGAGCCACAGGCCCGGGTGCGCGAGCTGATCCGCCGCATCGTCGGCGAGTACGCCCACGCGCAGGACGCGCATCGCGTGCTGACCGAGGACGTGAAGTTCCTCGCGCCCGAGGACCGCCAGCGCGTGCTCGGCAAGGAGCGCGAGGTGGTCGCCGGCTTCGCGGCGGCGATCGCCGCCTTTCGGCCGGAGTTCAACGCGGCCTCGCTGGCCAAGCCTTTGACGATGCTGTTGTTCGGGATGATCAACTGGCTGTTCACCTGGATGAAGCCCGACGGCGAGATCGACCACGAGGCCATGGCACCGATCGTGGCGGATCTGTTTCTGGGCGGTCTGCCGGCGGTCAGGCTGCACCGGCCAGTCGCTGCACCGATCGCGGTGCCGGCAGCGTCGATCAAACCTCCTTCGCGTTCCCGTTCCCGCACCCGTTCCCGGCCATTGCCTTTGGAGTGATTCACATGACGACTGTTGTGCAAAGTTATATCGGTGGGCGCTGGCTCGGCGCCGAGGGCGCGCAGGTGCTGCGCAGTGCCGTCAATGGCCGGCCGGTGGCGGCCACGCACGCCGAGGCGATCGATTTCGAGCGGGCGGTGAGTCACGCCCGACGGGTCGGCCTGCCGGCGTTGATGAAGCTCGACTTCCAGCAGCGCGCCGAGCGGCTGAAAGCGCTCGCGAAGTACTTGAACGAGCACAAGGAACAGCTCTACGCGATCTCCGCGCACACCGGCGCAACGCGCACCGACGGCTGGATCGACATCGAGGGCGGCACCGCAACGCTGTTCGCCTACGCCGGCATCGGCAGCAACGAGCTGCCTGCGGGCAACCTGGTGCATGAGGGTCCGGCGATGGCGCTCGGCAAGCGCGGCGGCTTTTCGGGCACGCACATCCTGGTGCCGCGCGGCGGCGTGGCGGTTCACATCAATGCCTTCAACTTCCCCGTGTGGGGCCTGCTCGAGAAGTTGGCGCCGAGCTTTCTGGCCGGCATGCCCTGCATCGGCAAGCCCGCCACCGCCACCAGTTACCTGACCGAGGCAGCCGTGCGGCTGATCGTGCAGTCGGGCATCCTGCCCGAGGGCAGCCTGCAACTGGTGAGCGGCGGCACCGGCGACTTGCTCGACCGGCTCGAAGGGCCGGATGTGGTGACCTTCACCGGTTCGGCCGACACGGCCGCCAAGTTGCGGGTGCATCCGAACCTGGTGCGCCAATCGATTCCTTTCAACGCCGAAGCCGACTCGCTCAACTGCGCCATCCTCGCGCCCGACGTGACACCCGACGACGAGGAATTCGATCTGTTCGTCAAGGAGATTGCGCGCGAGATGACGGTCAAGGCCGGGCAGAAATGCACCGCCATCCGGCGTGCCATCGTCCCGCGCCAACACCTCGACGCGGTGGCTGCGCGGCTGCGTGAGCGCCTGGCCAAGGTGAGCGTTGGCGACCCCGCCACCGAAGGCGTTCGGATGGGGCCGCTCGCCTCGCGCGCCCAGCAGGACGACGTCGCTTCCCGGGTGGCGCTGCTGCTCGAGCACGCTGAGCTGGTCTATGGCGAGCGCGACCACCCGGCGCCGCAGGGCGAGGGAGTCGCCGAGGGCGCGTTCTTTGCGCCCACGCTCCTGCTCAGCCGCCGGCCGCTGGAGCAGGCTGCCGTCCACGATGTCGAAGCCTTCGGGCCGGTGTGTAGCTTGATGCCTTGCGAAGACCTCGACGAGGCGCTCGCGCTCGCCGCACGCGGCCGGGGCAGCCTGGTCGCCACCCTGGTCACGCGCGACCCGCGCATCGCGGCGCAGGCGATCCCGGTGGCCGCGGCGTGGCATGGACGGCTGCTCATCCTCGACCGCGAGGCCGCGGTCGAATCGACCGGCCATGGCTCGCCGCTGCCTTCACTCAAACATGGCGGCCCCGGCCGAGCGGGCGGCGGCGAGGAACTCGGCGGCCTGCGGGCGGTGAAGCACTACCTGCAGCGCGCGGCGGTGCAGGGCTCGCCGACGATGCTGTCGGCCGTCATCGGCGAGCACGTCCGCGGCGCCAAGCTGCGCGAATCGGACATCCACCCCTTCAGGCGCTGGTTCCAGGACCTGCAGATCGGCGATTCGCTGCTGACCCACCGGCGCACCGTGGGCGAGGCCGACATCGTCGCCTTCGGTGGCATCACCGGCGACTATTTCTACATGCACTTCGACGAGCTCGCGGCGCGCGAGAGCCCGTTCGGCAAACGCATTGCGCATGGCTACTTCGTGCTCTCGGCTGCCGCCGGCTTGTTCGTCTCGCCGGCCCCGGGGCCGGTGCTCGCCAACTACGGACTGGACACGCTGCGCTTCATCAAACCGGTCGGCATCGGCGACACGATTCAGGCGCGCCTGACGTGCAAACGCAAGATCGATCGCAACAAGAAGGATGCGAAGGGTGTCGGACAGGGCGTGGTGGCCTGGGATGTCGAGGTGACGAACCAGTTGGGTGAACTGGTGGCGAGCTACGACATCCTCACGCTGGTCGCCAAGCGCGAGTAGCGGGCGGTTCGCCGCTTCACCGGTTCGGCGCGCCGCCGATTTGCCAACCCGCCGCAGCGTCGATGCGCTGCGGTCCGGGTGCAAGCACGCGGTCCTGCAGCCGACCTTCAGGCCGCGACGGTCTGCCGCACTGCGCGCTCCCACCTCGCCATCAGCTCGGCAGCGCGCTCGCGCGCAAGCGTCGGCAGGAAGCGCCGTTCGACCTGCCACTGCGCTGCCAGTTCGTCCACGCTGCCGTAGACGCCGCAGGTGAGCCCGGCCAGGTAGGCCGCACCCAGCGCGGTCGTCTCGATCACCTTCGGCCGCACCACCGGGATGCCGAGCAAATCGGCCTGGAACTGCATCAGCAGGTCGTTCACGCACGCGCCGCCGTCGACGCGCAACTCGCTCACCGGCGCGCCGCCGGCAGCCACCGCGTCGCGGCTCATGGCATAGAGCAGCGCGGCGCTCTGGAACGCAATGCTCTCGAGCGCGGCACGCGCGATGTGCGCCACCGTCGTGCCGCGCGTCAGGCCGACGATCGCGCCGGTGGCCTGGGGCTGCCAGTAGGGCGCGCCCAGGCCGGTGAAGGCCGGCACGAACACCACGCCGCCGGCGTCGGGCACGCTCTCGGCGAGCGCCTGCACCTGGTGGCTGCCCTGGATGGCGCCGAGGCCGTCGCGCAGCCACTGCACGACGGCGCCGCCGATGAAGACACTGCCTTCGAGCGCGAACTCCGGCTTCGTGGTGGCTTGTGCCGCGCTCGTCGTGATCAGCCCGTTGCCCGAGGTCTGGAACTGCGCTCCGGTGTGCATCAGCATGAAGCAGCCGGTGCCGTAGGTGTTCTTGGCCAGGCCGGCGCTGAAGCAGGCCTGGCCGAACAGCGCGCTCTGCTGGTCGCCTGCCATGCCACCGATGAGGACCGGCGCGCCCAAGAGTGCTGCCTCGGTGGTGCCGAACGCCGAGGCCGAAGGCCGCACCTCGGGCAGCAGCTCGCGCGGTATGTCGAGCAGGGCGAGCAGCTCGTTGTCCCACTGGTTGGTATGAACGTCGAGCAGCATCGTGCGCGCGGCGTTGCTCACGTCGGTGGCATGCACACGCCCGCCCGTCAGCTGCCACAGCAGCCAGCTGTCGACGGTGCCGAAGGCCAGCTCGCCGCGTTGCGCGGCCGCGCGCGAGCCGCTCACGTGGTCGAGGATCCACTTCAGCTTGGTGCCGGAGAAATAGGCGTCGATGACGAGGCCGGTCTTCTTGCGCACCAGTGGCTCCAGGCCGCGCTCGCGCAGCGCGGCGCAACTCGGCTCGGCGCGGCGGTCCTGCCACACGATCGCGTTGTGGATCGGCTCGCCGGTGCTGCGGCTCCACACCAGCGTGGTCTCGCGCTGGTTGGTGATGCCGAGCGCGGCGAGCTCGCCCGCGCCGATGCCGGCCTTGGCGAGCGCCTCACGCGCGGTGGCGAGCTGGCCTTGCCAGATCTCGAGCGGGTCATGCTCCACCCAGCCTGGCTGCGGGTAGATCTGGCGCAACTCCCGCTGCGCCATCGCAACGATGTGCCCGCCGCGGTCGAACACGATGCTGCGCGAACTGGAGGTGCCCTGGTCCAGGGCGAGCAGGTAAGTCATGGCGTTTCCTCGGCGCGGCTTCGCGGTCTTGGCTCCTTCCCCGCTGGGGAAGCTCGGGATGGGGGCCGGCCGGAAGCGGTCTTGCTCCATCGCCCCTCAGCGACAGCCTGGCCGCAAGCCTAGAACGAAAACAAACAAAATTGGTCGCGGGTAATCGAAGATGCGTTCGTGCTGCTTAGCGCATAAAACGAACAACCGCGCGCGGGCTTCGTTCGCCTCGCCCGCCCCGCCAGGAGCCCCCGACTTGCAAGCGCCCCGTTCGGCCCCGATGGCCGCCACCACCGATGCTTCTGCCCCTTCAGAAGGCCAGGCGCAGGTGTGCGACGTGCTGGTGGTCGGCGGCGGCATCAATGGCTGCGGCATTGCACGCGACCTGGCCGGCCGCGGCTGGCGCGTGGTGCTGTGCGAGCGCGATGACCTCGCCTCGCACACCTCGTCGTCGTCGACCAAGCTCATCCACGGCGGGCTGCGCTACCTCGAGCATGGCGAGTTCGCGCTGGTGAGAAAGGCGCTGCAGGAGCGCGAAGTGTTGCTCAGGAGCGCGCCGCACATCATGTGGCCGCTGCGCTTCGTGATGCCGCACGACGCCGCGCAACGCCCGGCCTGGATGGTGCGCGCCGGCCTCTTTCTCTACGACCACCTGGCGCGGCGCGAGGTGCTGCCCGCATCAAGCGGCATCGACCTGCGCCTTCACCCGGCCGGCGCGCCGCTCAAGCCGCAGTACACGCGCGGCTTTGTTTACAGCGACGGCTGGGTCGACGATGCGCGGCTGGTGGTGCTGGCCGCCATCGAGGCGCGCGAGCGCGGCGCCGCAGTCCACACCCGCACCGCCTGCGTGAAGGCGCGGCGCGGCGCGAACGGCTGGCGCGCGACGCTCGCCGATGCGAACGGCGCGACGCGCACCGTGCAGGCCCGCGCGCTGGTCAACGCCGCCGGCCCCTGGGCCGAGAGCTTTTTGCGCGGCGTCGCGACGCCGGCCGCGGGCGAGGCGCTCGCCACACGCCGCCTGCGCCTGGTCAAGGGCAGCCACATCGTCGTGCCACGCTGCTTCGAGCACGACCACGCCTACCTGTTCCAGAACCCCGACCGCCGCATCATCTTTGCCATTCCCTACGAGGGCGAGTTCACGCTGATCGGCACCACCGATGTCGAGATTGCGCCGGACGACCCCGGCGCCGCGCGCATCGACGCCGCCGAGACCGCTTACCTGTGCGAGCAGGCGAGCCGCTACTTGCGTGTGCCGGTGCGCCCCGACGATGTGGTCTGGAGCTATGCGGGCGTGCGCCCGCTGCTCGACGACGCCGCCGCCGACCCGAGCGCGGTGACGCGCGACTACCTGCTCGAAGCCCATCACGTGGCCGGCGAGGCCGCGCCGCTGCTCACGGTCTGGGGCGGCAAGATCACCACCTTTCGCAAGCTGGCCGAAGACGCCGCCGACGAGGTCGGCCGCATGCTCGGCGAGCGTCGCCCCGCCTGGACCGCAGGCGCCAAGCTGCCGGGTGGCGACCTGTCGGGCTGGATCGGCGCGCCGCGCCGGCCCGACACCGATTTCGAGCGCTTCGTCGCCGAGCTGCGGCGGCGCCACGCTTGGCTGCCGGGGCCGCTCGTGCGCCGGCTGGCGCGCGCCTACGGCAGCCGCATCGAGCGCGTGCTCGGTGCGGCCACTTCGCTCGATGCGCTGGGCGTCGAGGTTGCGCCCGGCCTGCACGAGGCCGAGCTTTGCTACTTGCAGCGCGAAGAATGGGCGAGCGCCGCCGACGACGTGCTGTGGCGCCGCTCCAAGCTCGGCCTGCACTGCACGAGCACTGAGCGCGAGCGCGTGGCCGACTGGATCGCGCGGCGCAAAGCGGCGCTGCCCGCCGCGCCACCTTGCGTCAAACGCGCGTGATGCGGCTCGCGTGCCCCGTGCCTTGCCCCGACAAACAAGCTACTGCGCCGGGTCGCGCATCTCCCAGCGGAGCTTGTCGATCGCGGCCAGCAGCTCGGTGCCCAGCACCGTGCCCCAGGCGTCCAGGCATTCGTCGAGCTGGGCCAGGCTGGTGACGCCGATGAGGGTGCTGGCCACGCGCCAGTTGGTGTAGCAAAAGGCCAGCGCCATGCGGGTGGGCGTGAGGCCATGCTCGCGCGCCAGCGCGCTGTAGCGCCGGGCCGCGGCCAGCGATTCCGGGCGACCCCAACGCTGTTGCCGCATGCGCTCGAACAGCGTCATGCGGCCGCGGTTGGCCGGGTCGTCGAAGCCGAGCGCGTCGTACTTGCCGCTCAGCAGGCCAAAGCCGAGCGGCGAATAGGCCAGCAGGCTGGTGCCGGTGTGGTGCAGGGTTTCGTCCAGGCCGTTGTCGACGCAGCGGTTGATCAGGCAGTACGGGTTCTGCACCGTGACCACCCGCGGCAGGCCGTGTTGCTCGGCCACGCGCACGAACTCGGTCACGCCCCAGGGCGTTTCGTTGGACAGGCCGATCGCGCGCACCTTGCCTGCACGCACCAGCCGGTCCAGCGCCTCGAGCTGGTCGTGGATGGAGGTCTGTGGCTGGTCGTTGACCGGGTCGAAGTAGACCGAGCCGAACGACGGCGCATTGCGATTGGGCCAGTGGATCTGGTAGAGGTCGATCACGTCGGTGCACAGGCGACGCAGGCTGTCCTCGCAGGCCCGTGTGATGTCGGCCGGGCTCAGGTTGCCCGCGCCGTTGCGGATCCACGGCATGCCGCGCGCCGGCCCGGACACCTTGGTCGCGAGGACCACCCGGTCGCGCACCGCAGGGTGTTTGGCGAACCAGCGGCCGATGATGATTTCGGTGGCACCGAAGGTCTCGGCGCGCGGCGGCACCGAGTACATCTCGGCCGTGTCGATGAAGTTGACGCCGCGCTCCAGCGCACGGTCGAGGATTGCATGGGCGTCGCCTTCACCTACCTGCTCACCAAACGTCATCGTGCCCAGGCCAATGCGGCTGACGGCAATCTCACTGCGACCCAGCGGGGTGGTTTGCATGGCATCGGATGGTGGCTGGAGCACTCGCGCTCGGGCGGCCACTGTAGCGCTCGAGCAGGCCGCTGCTACCGGCGCGCTGCCGCACGACCCGGCCGACACCGAGCCTGTGCGCGGCGCCAACGCGCGCAGGCGCTGCACAGTCACGACTGGGGGGTGTACGCGACACCGCTTGGCGGGCCGACGGCGGTGATGGACTGCGCGAGGAGGCGCAGGCCTTCATGTGTCGCGTGGCGACCCTCGAGATCGAGTGCTGCGCGCATTGCAAGCTCGGGCGCTGGCGCGTGGTCGAGCAACGCGGCGCCGACCGCGCGGCCATTGCAGCGCCCACGCTGCTCGCATGCCGGGGCCCACGCGCCGCCCCTCGTCAATTAGAACGGCCTGGCCGCACACATGGCCCGAGCCCGCGTGCGCGGGCCTCGTCGCAATGCGAGACCGCACGGCGCATCGGTGCGCGCGCATCAGCCGCGA
>NZ_JANMWL010000137.1:0-21309 GCF_031393925.1 Methylibium sp.
CGGCGGCAGCAACGAAGTGCAACGCAACATCGTCGCGCAAACCGTGCTCGGTTGACGCTCCCTTCCCCTTCCCCTGTCCCTTGCCTCCGAGAGGGAGGGAGTTCCAGTCAGAGTGACGAGGGTATCAAGATGGATTTCGACTTCAGTGATGACCAGGCCTTGCTGCGCGACGCGGTGCGGCGCTGGGTGGACAAGGGCTTTTCCTTCGAGCGCCGCCACGCGCTGGCCAAGGCCGGCGGCAAGACGCGCGCGGTCTACGGTGAACTGGCCGCACTCGGCCTCGTCGGCCTGGCGGTGCCCGAAGCGCACGGCGGCATGGGCCTGGGCCCGGTCGATGCGATGGTGGTGATGGAAGAACTCGGCCGCGGCCTCGTGAACGCGCCCTACGCGCAAGGCGCGCTGATCGCGCCGGCCCTGCTGTCGGTGGCACCGCCCGACCTGCAGGCCGCCTGGCTGCCGAAGATCGCCGACGCGTCTGCCCTCGTCGTGCTGGCACACCAGGAGCGCGGCGCGCGCTATCACCTGCACCGTGTGGCCACGCGCGCCATGCCGGCCGGCAGCGGCTGGACGATCGACGGCGCCAAGAGCGTGGTCGCGGCCGGCGACGAGGCCGATGCCTTCATCGTGCCGGCGCGCACCGACGCGGCGGTGGGCAGCGACGGCCCGCCCGAGGGCATCGCGCTGTTCCTCGTGGAGCGGCGCGCTGCGGGCGTGGCGGTGCGCGGCTATCCGACGCAAGACGGCGCGCGTGCCGCCGAAGTCGTCTTCACGGCAGCTAAGGCCGCGCTGATCTCGAGCGATGGCCTGGCGCTGCTCGAACATGCGCAAGACATCGGCATCGCCGCGGCCTGCGCCGAAGGCGTCGGCCTGATGGAGCAACTGCTCGCGATCACCGCCCTCTACATGAACACGCGCAAGCAGTTCGGCGTGGCCATTGCCAGCTTTCAGGCGCTGCGCCACCGCATTGCCGACGTGAAGATGCAGCTCGAGCTGGCGCGCTCGATGAGCTACTTCGCCACGCTCAAGCTCGGCGAGGAGCCGGCCGCGCGGCGCCGTGCGCTGTCGCAAGCCAAGGTGCAGCTCGGCCGCTCGATGCGCTTCGTCGGCCAGCAGTGCGTGCAGCTGCACGGCGGCATCGGCGTGACCGACGAGTACATCGCCAGCCACTACTTCAAGCGCCTCACCGTGCTGGAGATGAGCTTCGGCGACACGCTGCACCACCTCGGCGAGGTGAGCGCGCGCATGCAGGACACGGCGGGCGTGTTTGCGTGAGCCTTCACGGCCGCCGCGCAGCCCCTCAGCCCAGCCCCCTGCCTAACGGGGCGCGGAAGTCACTCGAAGCGCCCTATCCATCGGAGCATCCATGCGCTGGTCGCAACTGCTGTTCACCCAGGGCTTCGGCACGCGCCGCGCGTGCGACGCGCTGGTACACGCCGGCCTCGTGCGCCACGCGGGCCGCGCGATCGACGATCCGGGTGAAACGATCGACCCCGTCGAGGGCCTGCTCTTCGAGGTGGAAGGCCGCGCGTGGCCTTATCACGAGCGCGCGCTGATCCTCATGCACAAGCCGCCCGGCTACGAATGCTCGCAGCGGCCCGGTGCTTCGCCTTCCGTGATGACCCTGCTGCCCGGTCCGCTGCGCCTGCGCGGCAAGGGCGGCGTGCAGGCCGTGGGCCGGCTCGACGTGGACACCACCGGCGTGCTCCTGCTCACCGACGACGGCCCCTTGCTGCACCGCCTGACCTCGCCCAAGCACCACGTGCCCAAGGTCTACGAGGTGACGGCCAAGCACCCGGTCAGCGACGAACAGATCGAGCAACTGCGAAAGGGCGTGGTGCTTGATGACGACCCCGCGCCGGTGCGCGCCGCGGCCGCCGAACGCACCGGCGAACAGGCGTTGCGCCTGACGCTGACCGAAGGCAAGTACCACCAGGTCAAGCGCATGCTGGCGGCGGTGGGCAACCGCTGCGAGGCCCTGCACCGCAGTGCAATCGGCGCGTTGGTGCTGCACGACGAGCTGCGGCCGGGGCAGTGGCGCTGGGTCAGCGACGAAGAGCACGCGCGGCTGACGGGGCGAGGGGCGGACTCGAGCGCCTGACGAAAGCTCTTCATGGACGCAGCCCGCGGCAATGCGGATACGCTGCACCTCCTTGAAGGGCGCCGGTCAATGCGGCGGCCCACGACAACCCGGGAGAACAACATGCCTCACGCTCGCGTGAACTTGCAGCACCTGATCGCAGCGCTGGCGCTGCTCACCGCAGGCAGCCTCGTCGTGGCCGACGAACCACGCACCGTGCATGGGCTCACCAGTCCCGAGTCCGTGCTCGTTGGCGCCGACGGCCGTATTTACGTCTCCGAGATCGGCGGCTTCGGCAAGGACGGCGACGGCCGCATCGCCGTCATCGACGCCACCGGCAAGCTCATGCCCTTCGTCACCGGCCTGGACGACCCCAAGGGCCTGGCCGCCCACAAGGGCTGGCTGTATGTCGCCGACAAGACAGGCGTCATCAAGATCGACCGCCAGGGACGGACCTCGGTGCTGGCGCAGGCGAGCAACTTCCCGCAGCCGCCGCGCTTGTTGAACGATCTCAGCGCCGACGACGACGGCAACCTCTTCGTGTCGGACACCGGCGACCTACAGGGCGGCGGCAAGGGCGCCATCTTCCGCATCACGCCGCAAGGCAAGGTGACGCTGCTGGTATCGGAAGCACAGAACCCGGCGATCAAGAATCCCAACGGCCTGCTGTGGGAGGGCAAGGACCGGCTGCTGGTGCTCGATTTCGCGACCGGCGAGCTGCTGCGGCTCAATACCAAGACCGGCGCGACCGACAAGCTCGCGGACGGGTTCGGCGGCGGCGACGGCCTGGCGCGCGACAAGGCGGGTGTGCTCTTCATCTCCGACTGGACCGGCGGCCGGGTCTTCAAACTCGATCTGCGCCAGCCCGGCGCCAAGCCGCAGCCGTATGCGCAGACCTTTCAGTCCGCCGCCGACATCACGCTATCGCGAGACGAGCGTTTCATCCTCGTGCCCGACATGAAGGCCGGCACGCTGGTCTGGTTGCCGAAGTAGGCCGCGAGCACCGGGGGCACGCTCGTCGCATCACGAGGGCGCGGCCGGCGTGGCGACCAGAAAGGCGATCGCCTCACGCCACCAGTGCGCATCGACGCGCACGGCCCAGTCGCTGTGGCCGGACGCGGCAACGAGCGCGAGCCGCTTGGGCCCGCCCAGGCCTTCGTGCAGCGCCAGACCGCGCGCGGCAGGAACGACGCGGTCGTGCTCCGCCACCACCACCAGCACCGGCCGCTCGAACGCAGCCAGGTGCGCGGCGCTGTCGTAACGGTCGCGCAGCAACCACCGCACCGGCAGCCATGGGTAGTGATGGGCGGCCACGTCCTCGAGCCGGTTCCACGGCGTGATCAACATCAGACCGGCGATCAGCTCGCGCTGTGCGGCAGCGGCCCGTGCCGCCACCCCCGCGCCCAGCGATTCGCCGATCACCAGTACGGGTGCGCCGTGCAGCCGGTGCGCCAGCGCAATGGTCGCTTCGGCGTCGGCCACCAGGCTGGTTTCGCCGAGCGCGCCGTCGCGTGAGCCGTAGCCCGGATATTCGGCCAGGATCACGCGCAGCCCGAGCCGCTGCAGCGCATCGCCGTAATGCGCCCGGTGGCCGGCATGGCCGGCGTTGCCATGAAACACGATGACCGTGCCGCGCACCGCGCCGCTCGGCTGCATCACGAAGCCGCTCACCTCGTCGCGGCTCGGCCACGGCTGCAAGCCGGTGGCAAGCAGCGCCTCGACCGATGCACGCTCGGGCAGGTAGAGCAAGCGGTGCTGCAACAAGCCCACGCCGGCCACCACCACGAGATAGAGCGCCACGAGGCCCAGCAGCACAGCGGTCAGATACATCATCGTGCCGATCATCGGTTGAAAACGTCGGCGTCGCTGCGCTCTCTTGCCCGCTTCTTGCCCGCTCCTTGCTCCTTGGCAACCCGGGCGCAGCGGTCTAAGGTAGGCAGCCCGCCCGCCCAAGGAGCAAGACCGCCATGCGCTCGCTGCCCGACCCCGATCCCTGCTGCCTGCCGATCAAGCTCGACGCCACCTCCAACGGCGAGTTCGCGCCGGTCGCCCTGGAAGCCGCCGCACGACATGCGCGCGCGCTGGCGCTGGGCGCGCTCGGTGACGCGGCGCGGCGGCTCGGGCAGTCCCGGCGCCGCTACCTCGCATCGCTGCTCGGCGCGGCCGCCACCTTGGCGTCCTTCAACCGTGCCTTTGCGGCCGCGGGCCGGCGCGGCGGCAGCTATGCGCTGGCACCCGAAGCGCCCTTCGAACTGGCGGCGGCACAGGCGGCGCTCGGCGGCGACGAGTTCATCTTCGACGTGCAGCTGCACCACGTGAACCCCAAGGGCGCGTGGCGCAAAACCGCCGGGCCGAACGCCTTCAAGGGCATGCCCAACAGCCGCTGCGGCAAGGACGATCACATCGAATGCTTCTCCAGCGGTGCGCTCCTGAAGGACGTGTTTTTCGACAGCGACACCGCCATGGGCGTGCTCTCGCACGTGCCGGGCGCCAGCGACGCCAACCCGCTGGACTTCGAGGCGGCCGGCGCCACGCGCTCGGCCGCGCAGGCGCTCGACGGCAGCGCGCGCCTGCTGCTGCACGGCCGCTGCATGCCCACCCTGGCGGGCGAGCTGGAGGGCATGAACGCGCAGCAGGCCCGCTTTCCCGTCGCCGCCTTCAAGACCTACACGCAATTCGGACCCCCAGGCGGCGCGGCCGGCTTCTTCCTCGACGACGAGCGCTACGGCACGCCCTTCATCGAGCGCGCACGCAAGCTCGGCGTGCGCAACATCGCGGTCCACAAGGGCCTGCCGTTCGGTCCGCGCGGCCTCGAGTACTCGACCGCGCGCGACATCGGGCCGGCCGCAAGGCGCCATCCCGACATGAACTTCCTCGTCTACCACTCGGCCTTCGACACTGCCGTCAAGGAAGGGCCTTACGACGCGCGCTCCAAGGCCGGGGTCGACGGGCTGGTGCGCTCCATGCTCGACGCGGGGAAGCCGCGCAACGTCTATGCCGAACTCGGCAGCACCTGGCGCTTCGTGATGCGCGATCCCGACCAGGCCGCGCATTTGATGGGCAAGCTGCTCGAGACCTTTGGCGAGGACCACATCCTGTGGGGCACCGACTCCATCTGGTACGGCAGCCCGCAGGACCAGATCCAGGCGTTTCGGGCCTTCCAGATCAGCCCCGAGTTCCAGCAGAGGTTCGGCTACCCGGCGCTCACCGCAGCGATCAAGCGCAAGATCTTCGGCCTGAACGCCGCGCGGGTGTATGGCCTCGCGCCGGAGGCGATGCGCAAGCGGCTGGCCGGCGACGCGGTGCAGAAAGGCAAGACCGACTACCTCGACGATCCGCGGCCGGCGTTCACCACCTACGGTCCGCGCACACGCGCCGAGTTCCTGGCCTTTCGACGGCTGCAGGGCGCACTGCCGTAGCGCTTGCGTCGAGCGTTGACCGCGGGAGACGGGTTCTTCATTCATCCAACGGCCATCGAACTGTCTGCGCTATGCCTGGATCAGCCCCCAGCGCAGCGCTACCAAGGTGATCTCGCTCTGGTTGCTCGCACCCAGCTTTTGCTTGATGTGATAGAGGTGCGTGCCCACCGTGCTGGGCGAGAGTTTCAGGTGCTCGGCGATCTGCACCACGGTCGCGCCGCGCGCGAGCTGGATGAAGACCGAGAACTCGCGCTCGCTCAATGATTCGGCGGGGCTCGCCTCGCCGTCGAGCTGTGCCATCGCCAGCCGCTGCGCGGTCTGCGCGTCCAGGTAGCGCTCGCCGCGCGACACCGCCGTCACCGCCGCGATCAGCGCCTCGGGCGCGCTGCGCTTGGCCAGATAGCCGAGCGCGCCGGCCTTGAGCACGCGCTGCGGGTGCGCGGTGTCTTCATGCGCCGAAAGCACCAGCAGCTTGAGCTTGGCATCCTGCGCGAGCAGCCGGCGCACCGCTTCGAGCCCGCCCATGCCGGGCATGGACAGGTCCATCACCACCACGTCGGGCTTGACCTTGGGCACCATCTGGCAGGCCTCTTCGCCGCTCTCGGCCTCGGCCACGACCTCGATCTCGGCATTGGCCAGCAGCATGCGAAAACCCATGCGCACCAGCGCATGGTCGTCGACCAGCATCACGCGGATCATGTCGCTTCCTCCAGCGGCGCCGGGCTGAACGGCAGCCACACCTGCAGTCGTGCGCCGCGCGGTGCGGCGTTGGCGATCGAGAGGCGCCCGCCGAGCACCTCGACTCTTTCTTGCAACCAGCGCAGGCCGTAGTGGCCGCCATCCTCGGCGGTCTTGTCGCGCCAGCCGGGTGCGAGACCCTGGCCGTCGTCGCGCACCTCCAGCCGCGCGCCTTCGTCTTCGGCACGCAAGCTCACCCGCAGGCTCTTCGCCTGGCCGTGGCGCAGCGCATTGGTCAGGCCCTCCTGCGCCGCGCGGTAGAGCGCAAGCGTGGCCTCGTTGCCGAGCTGCACATCGCCGAGCTGCAGCTCGAGCGCCACGCTCGCCTGCGGCTGACTCACGCGCGTGCGCTCGACCAGGTCGCGCAGCGCATCGGCCAGGCCGAAGGCGTCCAGCACCAGCGGCGCCAGCCGCGGGATCAACCCGTGCATGGCGTCATAGAGGCGCGAGCTTTCTTCGGCGATGACGGTGGCGGCCTTCTCGGCCTGGTCGTCGCGCCCGGCGCTGCGCTGCGCGATCGACAGCGCCAGGCTGCGGATCGCGGTGACCGACTGGCCCAGCTCGTCGTGCAGCTCGCGGGCGATCAGGCGGCGCTCCTGCTCGAGGTGGCGGTCGATCCAGTGCGCCAGCTGGCGCCGGTCCGACAGCTCGCGCTCGGCCTCGCCGGCACGCCGTTCGGCTTCGAGACGCGCGCCCACGCCGTCGACCATGCGGTTGAAGGCGGCGCCGATCGCGGCCGCCTCCGTGCCCGGCAACACGGGCAGCTTCACGTCAAGCTCGCCAGCCTCGATGCGGCCGAGCGCCGCCACGATCTGCCCGAACGGCTTGACGGTGCGGCCCACCATCCAGAAGACGACGACGTTCACTGCCACCAGCAGCGACAGCGCCGCCACGCTCAACTCGAAGAACTGGTCCCAGGCGTCGACCACCGCGCGCGTGGCGTTGGATTGCACCACCAGCCGACCGTCGGGAAAGGCGATCGACTGCGTGGAGGGCGGCGGCCCGACCAGTTGCGCAAACCAGCCCGGCGCATCACGCCCGACCTTGTAGGGCGAAGGCGGAGATTCGTAGAGCAGCCGGCCCTCGGCGTCATAAAGCGCGATCTCGTTGGAGCGCACCCGCCCCAGGCCCTGCAAGAAGCCCACCATCGCGGGCGTGCCCTGCGCGGCCTGCAGCCACACGGTGCGGTTGAGCAGCTGCGAGGCCACGCGGTTGGCCGCCACCACCTCTTCGCGCACCGAGTCGCGCATGTTGCCGAGCTGCAGCCCGATGACGGCGCCGACGAACAGCGTGACGAGCACGCCGACGATCAGGTGGATCTTCAGTCTCAGACTCATGCACGGCCCTTTGGCGGCGATGGTATAGAGCCCGCACGGCCGCACCGGGACCCAGCGGCGGCTATTCATGAAATTCATGAGCCCAGGTTCAAGACCGGACGGCTGCCCAAGGGCGGCCGGCGCGCGCAACATTGCTCATGAGTTGACGGAGTTCTGCAAGACGCACCGCCCACTTCGCGACCCGCCCGGATGTCGCGCCACCCCGAAGGAGACCTCACCATGCAATGGCAAAAACCCCAAGCGACCAACCTGCGTTACGGCTTCGAAATCACGATGTACATCTCGGCTCGCTGAACCGAGCTCACCAGCGCGGCGCTCGTCGCACCGGTCAAGAAAAGCCCGCCCAGCGCGGGCTTTTTTGCGTTTGGCCGGCGGCGTTTGCTGTCGAAGCCCCGACTTCCACGGCCGCGCTCTCATCCGTCCCCGCTCGCGCCGGTGCGCGATTCCCCCCGGCGCCTCGCGATAATCAGCGATGCAAGTCTTTCGCGGTCTGCACCATGCCAAGCTGACGCAGGCCGGCCCGTCGGCCGTGACGGTCGGCAATTTCGACGGCGTACATCGCGGGCACCAGGCGATGCTGGCGTTGCTGAAAAGCGAGGCCGAGCACCGCGGGCTGGTCGCCACCGTGCTGACCTTCGAGCCGCATCCACGCGACTTCTTCGCAGCACAGGCCGGCACGCCGGAGCGGGCGCCGGCACGCATTGCGACGCTGCGCGACAAGCTCGGCGAGCTCTCGCGCTGCGGCATTGACCGCGTGGTGGTGATGCCCTTCGACGCGCGCTTTGCCGGCCAGAGTCCGCAGGCCTTCATCAACGACGTGCTGCTTGGCAGCCTCGACGCGCGCTATGTGCTGGTGGGCGACGACTTCCGCTTCGGCGCGCGGCGCGCCGGCGACTACGCCATGCTCGACCTTGCCGGCGAGGCGAGCGGTTTCGATGTGGCCCGCATGATGAGCTACGAGGTGCATGGCCTGCGCGTTTCCAGCTCGGCCGTGCGCGAGGCGCTGGCCAGTGGCGACATGGCGCTCGCCGCGCGGCTGCTGGGGCGACCCTACAGCATCAGCGGCCATGTCGTGCATGGCAGAAAACTCGGCCGCGCGCTGGGCGCGGGCGCGGCGGGCGACGACGGCTTTCGCACGCTCAACCTGCGCTTCCCGCACCGCTTGGCCGCCGCCAGCGGCATCTTCGTGGTGCGCGTGCAAGGTCTTGGGTCCGAAACGCTCGACGGCGTAGCCAGCCTCGGCGTACGACCGACGGTGGAAAACGCAGGCCGCGTGCTGCTCGAAGTGCATTGCCTGGACTGGCCCGCGAGCCTCGGCGCCGAGGGGGGCTACGGTAGACTCGTTCGGGTGGAACTGCTGCACAAACTGCGCGACGAAGCCCGCTACGACGGGCTTGCTGCCCTCACCGCCGCCATTGCGCGCGACGTGAGCGAAGCGCGCACCTGGCTGGCCGCCGCCGCCATTGGCAGCGCCGCTCTTGCCATTGGTTCGCACGCCGCCGAGCTGCGCCAGACCACCCGCGACCGAATTCGGGGCTCGTGACCCGCGAGCCCCGGCGCGCACCGCAAGGTGAAGCGCCGGCCGAGTACCCCCGCCGCGCGCAGCGTTCGCGCGGCGCGCCGAGAACGTCATGAGCACCGAAGCACAGCCCTCCCCCGCCAGCACCCCCGTCGATTACCGCGCCACGCTCAACCTGCCCGACACGCCCTTTCCGATGCGCGGCGATTTGCCCAGGCGCGAGCCGGCTTGGGTGGCTCAGTGGGAGCAGCAGGGCCTCTACCAGCGCCTGCGCGACGCCCGCATCGGACGGCCGCTGTTCGTGCTGCACGACGGACCGCCCTACGCCAACAACAAGATCCACATCGGCCACGCCGTCAACAAGATCTTGAAGGACATGATCGTCAAGGCGCGCCAACTGAACAACTTCGACGCGCTCTACGTGCCCGGCTGGGATTGCCACGGCCTGCCGATTGAAAACCAGATCGAGAAGAGCCACGGCCGCGGCCTCTCTCGCGACGAGGTGCAGGCCAGGAGCCGCGCCTACGCCACCGAGCAGATCGCGCAGCAGATGGCCGACTTCAAGCGCCTGGGCGTGCTGGGGGATTGGGAGCACCCGTACCGGACCATGGACCACGGCAACGAGGCCGGCGAGATCAGGGCCTTGAAGCGGCTGGTCGAGCGCGGGTTTGTCTACCGCGGCCTGAAGCCGGTGTACTGGTGTTTCGACTGCGGCTCTTCGCTGGCGGAGTTCGAGATCGAGTACGCGGACAAGCCGTCGCCGACGGTGGATGTGGCGTTTCTCGCCGCGCAGCCTGGGCGAGTGCTGGAAGCCTTCGGCTTGGTGGGCGGCCCCGCCCCCGTCAAACCGATCTTCGCAGTGATCTGGACCACCACGCCGTGGACCCTTCCATCCAATCAGGCGCTCAACCTCAACCCCACGCTGGACTACTCGCTGGTCGACACCGAGCGTGGCGTGCTGTTGCTGGCCAGCGCACTGGTAGAGACGTGCCTGGCGCGCTATGGGCTGGCCGGAGCGGTGTTGGCAAGCACCCAGGGCCGTGCGCTCGATGGCATCAACTTTCACCACCCGCTCAGCCACGTCGATGCCGGCTACGCGCGGCTGTCTCCGGTCTACCTGGCCGACTACGCCACCGCCGAGGACGGCACCGGCATCGTCCACTCGGCGCCGGCCTACGGCGTGGAGGACTTCAACTCCTGCGTCGCGCATGGCATGAGCAGCGACGACATCCTCAATCCCGTGCAGGGCAACGGCGTCTACGAGGCGGTGCTGCCGCTGTTCGGTGGACAGTTCATCTGGAAGGCCAACCCGCTCATCATCGAAGCCTTGAAGAACGCCGGGCGGCTGCTGGCAACTTCCAAACTCGACCACAGCTACCCGCATTGCTGGCGCCACAAGACGCCGGTGATTTACCGTGCCGCGGCGCAGTGGTTCGTGCGCATGGACGAGGGCGAGGGCGTGTTCACGCTCGACAAGCCGGTGCAGACGCTCAGGCAAACGGCGCTCGCCGCGATCGACGGCGACACCAGCCGCGGCCAGCCAGCGACCGCCTTCTACCCAGAGAACGGCCGCGCCCGCCTGCGCGACATGATCGCCAACCGGCCCGACTGGTGCATCAGCCGCCAGCGCAGCTGGGGGGTGCCGCTGCCCTTCTTCCTGCACAAGGTGAAGGGCGAACTGCACCCCGACACGATGGCGCTGATGGACCGCGCCGCGGCACTGGTGGCAGAAGGCGGCGTCGAGGCCTGGGCACGGCTCGATGCCGCCCAATGGCTGGGCGCGAGCGGCGAACATTCGGCACAGGCGTATGCCAAGAGCAGCGACATCCTCGACGTCTGGTTCGACTCCGGCTCCACCTTCTTTCACGTGCTGCGCGGCTCTCACGAGGGCACCGCCGCAGACGGCAGCCCGAGCGGGCGCCACGCCAGCGGCCCCGAGGCCGACCTCTACCTCGAAGGCCATGACCAGCACCGCGGCTGGTTCCATTCTTCTTTGCTCATAGCCTGCGCCATCGAGGGCCGCGCGCCCTACCGCGGCCTGCTCACCCACGGCTTTGCCACCGACGGCCAGGGCCGCAAGATGAGCAAGTCGCTGGGCAACGGCGTGGAGCCGCAGCAGGTGAGCAACAAGCTGGGCGCCGAGATCATTCGCCTGTGGGTGGCCGCCACCGACTACTCTGGCGACCTCAACATCGACGACAAGATCCTCGCGCGCGGGGTGGATTCGTACCGCCGCATCCGCAACACGCTGCGCTTTTTGCTGGCCAACACGTCGGACTTCAATGCGGCCGCCGATGCGGTGCCGCTGGCCGATATGTTGGAGATCGACCGCTGGGCGCTGGCCCGCACCGCCGAGCTGCAGGCCGATATCCTGGCTCACTACGAGGTCTACGAGTTCCACCCGGTGGTCGCCAAGCTGCAGGTCTTCTGCAGCGAAGACCTGGGCGCCTTCTACCTCGACGTGCTCAAGGACCGGCTCTACACCACCGCGCCCAAGTCACTCGCGCGGCGCAGCGCGCAGACGGCGCTCTGGCAGATCACCCACGCGATGCTGCGCTGGATGGCGCCGTTCTTGAGCTTCACCGCCGAGGAGGCGTGGGCGATCTTCGCGCCGGGGCAGTCGGTGTCGATCTTCACCGAGACCTATGCGGAGCTGGCGGCACCGGACTCGGCGCTGCTCGCGAAGTGGGGCAGGATTCGCCAGATTCGTTCATACGTGTTGAAAGATATCGAGGCGCTCCGAGCTTCGGGTTCGGTGGGGTCGTCACTTCAAGCGGTCGTCTATATCGCAGCTCCTGAGCGGCAGCCACACCCGATCGCGGTAAAGCCGACGGGTCGCGATGAATCGTTCGACTGGACCGGCGGTGACTACGAAACCCTGGCGTCCTTGGGTGATGATTTGAAGTTTGTGCTCATCGTCTCTGCCGCAAGCCTGTCGAAGGACTTGAAAGGCTACGGGAAGATTGCCGTGGCCGCTGCCACGGCTCCCAAGTGCGCGCGCTGCTGGCACTACCGCGACGACGTCGGCATCGACCCCGCCCGCCCGACGATCTGCGGGCGCTGCGTGAGCAACCTCGACGGCCCCGGCGAGACGCGTAAAGTGGCTTGATAGCCCGCGAAGGTAGCGACCATGACCCATCCGTCCCCCGAGTTTTCCCACCTGTTCGATCTGCCGCTCGCGGAGCGCCTGCAGTTGGTCGAAGACCTTTGGGACAGCATCGTCGGCGAGCGCGCGAACGAGCCGGTCCCCGAACGGGTACTGATCGAACTTCGGGAACGCAAGGCTCGCTACGACGCCAATCCGTCGTCGGGCGTGCGCTGGGATGAGGCGCAGCGGCGCCTGCGCGAAAGCTGATGTTGCGCGAGCTGGTTCTCGCGCCCGAGGCCTTCGACGACTTGCGCAGCGCCTACCGGTGGTATGAAGAGCGGCGCAGCGGCTTGGGCCTTGCCTTCGAGCAAGCCATCGAAGCCGCGAATGTCGCGCATCCAGCGGTCACCCGACGGCCACCCTGAAGTCGCCGCCCCGTTTCGGCGGGCGATCGTTCGCCGCTTTCCGTTCGACCTGTACTACACCTTCGATGACCGACAAGTTGTCGTCGTTCTCATCTTCCATACGGCGCGCGACCCGGCCACCATCCTGCGCCGGCTCGGCAAGCACTGAACTCCTCCAATGGCCTCTCGCAGCAATTCCATCAGCGCCAGCCTCCTCACCTGGCTGGCCATCGCCCTCATCGTGATCGTGCTCGACCAGTTCACCAAGACGCTCATCCTGGGCTACTTCCAGCTCGGTGATGCGCGGCCGGTGACGGGCTTCTTCAGCGTCGTGCGTGTACACAACAGCGGCGCGGCGTTCAGCTTCCTGGCCGGCGCCTCGGGCTGGCAGCGCTGGTTCTTCGTGGCGCTTGGCAGCGTGGCCGCCGTCTTCATCGTCTGGATGCTGCGTCGCCATGGCCACCAGCGCCTGTTCGCGTGGGCGCTCTCGCTCATCCTCGGCGGCGCGGTCGGCAATGTGATCGACCGCCTGCTGCACGGCTACGTGGTCGACTTCCTCGACTTCCACCTCGCCGCTCGCCACTTCCCGGCCTTCAACGTGGCCGACGCCGCCATCAGCGTGGGCGCCGCGTTGCTGATCTTGGACGAGCTGCGGCGCGTGCGGCGGGGCTGAGCGGGCGTCGGGCGGCCCCCATCCCGGCCTTCCCCCAGAGGGGGAAGGAGCCCTCGGCTCGCAGGCCGCAGGAGCCCCTTGGCTCAGGGCAGCAGCACGCTGCAGCCGGTCGTCTGCCGTCCTTCCAGGTCGCGGTGCGCCTGCGCCGCGTCGGCCAGCGCATAGCGGCGCTCGACCGGGATCTTCACCTTGCCGCTGGTGACCGCCTCGAACAGGTCGTCGGCCATCACCTGCGTGCTCTCCCGCGTGGCGATGTGGGTGAAGAGGGTCGGGCGCGTCACGTAGAGCGAGCCCTTGGCACCGAGCGTGCCCAGGTTCAGCGGCGCCACCGGCCCGGAGGCGTTGCCGTAGGTGACGAGCAGGCCGAAGGGCCGCAGGCAGTCGAGCGACTTGTCGAAGGTGTCCTTGCCCACCGAGTCATAGACCACCTTCACACCGCGGCCCGCGGTGATTTCCTTGACGCGGGCGACGAAATCCTCGCGGCTGTAATTGATCATGTGCTCGGCGCCGTATTTGATCGCGAGCGTGCATTTCGCGTCGCTGCCGGCCGTGCCGATAAGCCGGTAACCGAGCGCCTTGGCCCACTGGCAGGCAATCAGGCCCACGCCGCCGGCCGCGGCATGAAAGACGATGAAGTCGCCCGGCAGCAACCCGCCCTGCGGCAAGGTCCGCTTGAGCAGGTACTGCGCGGTCAGGCCCTTGAGCATCATCGCCGCGCCGCTTTCGAAATCGATCGCGTCGGGCAGCTTCACCACGCACTTGGCCGGCATCACCCGCGCCTGGCTGTAGCTGCCGGGCGGCGGGCTCGCATAGGCGGCGCGGTCACCGGCTTTGAGGTGCAGCACGTCGGCGCCCACCGCCTCGATCACGCCCGCGCCTTCCATGCCGAGCGTCAGCGGCATCGGCAGCGCGTACAGGCCGCTGCGCTGGTAGATGTCGATGTAGTTGACGCCGCAGGCGTGGTGGCGGATGCGCACCTCGCCCGGCCCCGGCTCGCCCACGACCACGTCGACGACGTGCAGCGCATCGGCGCCGCCGGGCTGGGAAATCTGGATCGCTTTGACGGTCTGGCTGGTGCTCATGCGGCGCTCCTCGTGAAGCCGGAATTGTCCGGTATCGTGCCAGCCACTTTGCCTGCCTGCCGATGCGCCGCCTTCGCACTGCCCCCAACCTCGCCATCGCCACGCTGTGGGCCGACGTGCTGTGCCAGAGCGGCATCGATGCGAACGTGCAGCGCGCCTTTGCCAGCAGCATTGCCGGTGAGATTCCGCCCGACCAGTCGCAACCCGAGGTCTGGGTACTCGACGACGCGCAGCTCGAGCCCGCCCGCGCCCTGCTCGACGCGCTCGAGCGCAGCCCGCAGCGCCTGTGGGTCTGCACCGCCTGCGGCGAAAGGGTCGAGGGCCCGTTCGAACAATGCTGGAACTGCGGCGCCTTGATGCCGGCGCCGTGAATCGCGGCGCGTCGTCCTCGAAGCCCCCGGCGCCCTGGCCCGCCCCGGCTCCCTCTTCATGCACCTGACCCCCAAGACCGCCCTGCTGATGAGCCTGCCGCCGCTGCTGTGGGCCGGCAACGCCGTGCTCGGGCGCATGGCGGTGGGTAGCGTGCCGCCGCTCACGCTCAATGCGATGCGCTGGTTGCTCGCGTTCCTGCTGCTGCTGCCGCTGGGCTGGCGCGTGCTGCGTACGCCGCGCGAATTGCTCGCGCGGTGGCGTCATCTGCTGCTGCTGGGCACGCTCGGCGTGGGCCTGTACAACGCCCTGCAGTACCTGGCGCTCGTCAGCTCCACGCCGATCAACGTGACCATCATCGCGGCGAGCATGCCGGTGTGGATGCTCGCCGTCGGCGCGCTGTGCTATGGCGTTCGTCCGCGCCGCAACCAGATGGCCGGTGCCGTGCTGTCGCTGGCCGGCGTGACCTTGGTGATCGCACGCGGCGAGCTGGCCTCGCTGTCGCGCCTGCAGTTCGTGGCGGGCGACCTCTACATCGTTGTCGCCATCATCGGCTGGTCGTTCTACAGCTGGATGCTGGCGCACCCGCCCGCGCACCTGCGCGGCGAGGGCCGGCCGCTGCTGCGCGAGACGCCGACCGCCGCGCCCCGCGGATGGAACTGGGCCGAGATGCTGCTCGTGCAGGTGCTCGCGGGCCTGGCGTTCGCCGGTGGCGCCGCCGCGCTCGAGCAGGCGGCGGGCGCCAGCCCGATCCGCTGGAGCGGCTGGGTGCTGGCAATGCTCGCCTTCGTGGCAATCGGGCCGTCGCTCATTGCCTACCGCTGCTGGAGCCTGGGCGTCGCGCTGGCCGGGCCGACCGCCGCGTCGTTCTTCAACAACCTCACGCCGGTATTCGCGGCGCTGCTCTCGGCAGCGCTGCTCGGCGAGCCGCCACGCCCGTATCACGCGGGGGCGTTCGCACTCATCGTGGCCGGCATCGTGGTCTCATCGCGGCGCTAGTCACGGCGGCACCGACCGTCGTTGCAATCCAGCGCGATCTTCGCCACCACTCGGGGCGCAGGCGCGGCACCGTCCTAGGGATGGGCCGCAAGAGTCCGATCGCTATGATTCAAACCCCTTCCAGGCGTCGCATGCAGACCTCGCGAAACTTCGGCCTTCCCCTGGCGCACGACTGGCATCGGCTGCCCGGCATGATGATGGCCCTGTCGGCCGAGGCCCGGCTGCTGGCGCTCAACGATGCGCTCGCGGCCTGCACCGGCTGGCAGAGCGATGCCGCCAGCGCCAACGGGGAAGGCGGTGCCTGGCTCGAGCAACTGGCGCCCGCGTCGCGCAGCGCTCTCATGGCGGCCCTGGAGCCGGCCTGTGCGCCCACCCTGCCCGCGGCGCCGCGCTTTCGCGTGGAGCTGCAGTTCCAGCGCGACGGTGGCGCAGCCGGCTGGATCGAGTGCCAGGGCTGCTGGAACGCCGAGCACCAGGTCTGCCTGTGCGTGCTGCACGACCTTTGCGCCAGCAAGCTCGGCGAGCAGGCGCTGCGCGCGCAGACCACGCAGCTGCGGCTGCTGGCCGACAACGTGCCGGCGCTCATCGCCTACTACGAGCGCGAGGAATTCCGCTGCACCTTTGCCAACCGTCACTATGCGCAGGCGCTAGGCTGGACCACCGCGAGCATCCTCGGGCGCACCGCCGCCGAAGTCGTCGGCGAGCGCGGCTGGCAGCAGATCCGGCCCTACATCGAGGCGGTGGTGCAGACACGCCGCCAGGTGTCCTACGAGCGCGAGCTGCGCGACGCCACCGGCCAGAAGCAGTGGCTCGAGGTCGACGTGCTGCCCAACCTGGGCGATGGCGGCGAGCTCTACGGCGCCTTCGTGCGCGTCACCGACATCACCAAGCACCGCCTGGTCGAGCGCGCCCTGCGCGAGTCCGAGCAGCGGCTGGCGAGCTTCATGGACGCCAGCCTGGAGGGCATCCTGTTCCACCGTGACGGCGTGGTGCTCGACGTGAACGGCCCGATCTGCGACCTCACCGGCTACACGCGCGACGAGATGATCGGTCGGCGCGCCCTCGAGTTTGTCGCCCCCGACCACGTGGCCCGGGCGCAGCAGGTGCTCGTCAGCGGCACTGAGACCCGCTACGAAAGCGTGGCGCTCGGCAAGGACGGGCGGCGCGTGCCGGTGGAGGTGATCACGCGCTCGATCCGGCGCAACGGCGAGCCCCTGCGGCTGGTGATCGTGCGCGACATCCGCGAGCGCCTGGCGGCGCAGTCGCGCATCCATCACCTGGCGCACCACGACGCGCTCACCGGCCTGCCCAACCGCGCGGCCTTCGTGCAGCAGCTCGAACAACTCACCGGCTCGCACCGCGCCGACGACGCGCAGAGCGCGCTGCTGTTCATCGACCTCGATCACTTCAAGCGCGTCAACGACTCGCTCGGCCACCTGGTCGGCGACCTGCTGCTGCAGACCGTCACGGCGCGCATCACCGACTGCCTGCGCACCGACGACTGCGTGGCGCGCTTCGGCGGCGACGAGTTCATGGTGCTGCTGACCGGGGTGACCGACCGCGCGGTGGTCGAACAGGTGGCCGGCAAGCTGCTCGCGGCGATCGAGGCGCCGCTGGACGTCGGCGGACGGCCGATCTCGGTGTCACCTTCGATCGGCGTGGCGCTCTTTCCCGAGCACGGGCGCACGCCCGCCGAGCTGATCCAGCACGCCGATGCGGCGATGTACCAGGCCAAGGCACGCGGGCGCGCCACCATCCGCTTCTTCGACCCCGACCTGGCCAGCGCCGCCTACGCCGCGCTCGTCATCGAAGGGCAACTCTCGCAGGCGCTCGCGACCGGCGCGTTCGAGCTGCACTATCAACCGCAACTGCGCGCCCGCGATGGCCGGCTGGTGGGCGTGGAGGCGCTCATCCGCTGGCACCACCCCGAGCGCGGCCTGCTGCTGCCCGACGACTTCATCCCGGTGGCCGAGCAGCGCCGGCTGATGCTGCCGATCGGCCACTGGGTGCTGCGCGAGGCGCTGCGGGCCGCGCGCGGTTGGCATGCCAGCGGGCTGGCGCTGCCGGTGTCCGTCAACCTGTCGAGCATGCAATTCCAGCAGCGCGGCTTTGTCGACGGGCTCGCGCAACTGCTCGAGCAAGAGCAGGCCAGCGGCGGCTGGCTCGAGCTCGAACTGACCGAGCGCATGCTGATGGAAGACCTGGACGAAGTGAAGGCGGTGCTCGGGCGCCTCCGCGCGCTGGGCATCCGCATCTCGATCGACGACTTCGGCACCGGCTACTCCTCGCTCGGGCACTTGAAAGAGCTGCCGATCGACAAGGTCAAGATCGACCGCTCCTTCGTGCAAGACCTGCCCGGCAGCCCTGACGCCTGCGCCATCGCGCGCGCCATCGTGCAGCTCGGCCACAGTCTGGAGCTGGTGGTCGTCGCCGAGGGCGTGGAAACCCAGGCGCAGGAGCACTTCCTGCGCGAACTGGGTTGCGACGAACTGCAGGGCCTCTTGATCAGCGCACCGCTCACGAGCGAAGCGCTGCAACGCTGGGCGGCGCGGCGGCTGCGCTAGAACGTCCCCGGATAGGCCCCGCCGTCCATCAGCAGGTTTTGCCCGTTGATGTAGCCGGCCTGCGCGCTGCACAGGAAAGCGCACGCCGCACCGAACTCGGCCGGCTGGCCGAAACGCCGCGCCGGGTTCTGCAGGGCGCGCCGCGCCATCAGCTCCTCGACCGAGAGGCCACTCGCCGCAGCGGCGCCCTGCATCGTCGCGGCCAGGCGGTCGGTGACGAACGGGCCCGGCAGCAGGTTGTTGATCGTCACGTTGCGGGCCACCGTCTGGCGCGCCAAGCCGGCCACGAAACCGGTCAACCCGGAGCGCGCGCCACTGGACAGACCCAGCGAGTCGATCGGCGCCTTGACGGCCGCGGAGGTGATGTTGACGATGCGACCGAAGCCGCGCGCCATCATCGCGTCGACGGTGGCCTTGATCAGCTCGATGGGCGTGAGCATGTTGGCGTCCAGCGCCGCGATCCACGTGGCGCGCTCCCAGTCGCGGAAATCGCCGGTCGGCGGGCCCGCGGCGTTGGTGACCAGGATGTCGACCCGCGGGCAGGCGGCGAGCGCCGCGCTGCGCCCCTCGGGCGTGGTGATGTCGCCCACGACGGCGCGCACCTCGACCGCCGGGTTGGCGCGCCGCAGCGCCTCTGCCGTGGCCTCCAGCGCCTGGGCGCCGCGCGCGGTGATCACCACGCTGACCCCCTCGCCCACCAGCGCCTCGGCGCAGCCCTTGCCGAGCCCCTTGCTCGCCGCGCACACGAGCGCCCATTTACCGCTGATGCCCAAGTCCATGCTTGTCTCCCCGTTTCGTGAAGGCCGGCGCTTCAGCGCCACTTTGCCAGCAAGCCGATCCCCGCCAACACCAGCACCGTGCCCGCCGCCACCCAGGCCGTGAACGGCTCGCCGAGGATCGCCACGCTCATCAGCACCGTGCTCATCGGCCCGACCATGCCGACCTGCGCGGCCAGCGAGGGGCCAATGCGCTCGATCGCCATCATCACCATCAACACCGGTGCCACCGTGCAGACGGTGGCGTTGAGCAGTGACAGCGCCACGGCCGCGCCCGGCACGGCCAGCGCCACGTCCAGCGAGCGCAGCACGAAGAACTGGCCGATGCACAGCGCGCAGGCCACCGTGCTGGCCAGGCCGACCAGGCGCAGCGCGCCCAGGCGCCGCACCACCTCGCCGCTGTAGGCGAGATAGACCGCATAGCTCACCGCGCTGGCGAACACGAGCACCGCGCCGAGCACCGCATGCGGCCCCTGCGCGCCCACCTCATGGCCGAACACCAGCGCCACGCCCGCGTAGCTCACGCCGATGGCAACGAACTGCCGCGCACTCACGCGCTGGCCGAAGCGCAGCACGACGAGCGCGAGCACCAGGGTCGGGTTGAGGTAGAGGATCAGCCGCTCCAGGCTCGCGCTGATGTACTGCAGGCCCAGGAAGTCAAGAAAGCTCGCCAGGTAATAGCCGCTCACGCCGAGCAGCGCCACCATGCGCTTGTCCTCGGTCGTCAGACGCGGTTTGCCGCGACTCGCCCACCACGCCATCGCCAGGAAGAACGGCAGCGCAAACAGCATGCGCAGGAACAGCACGGTGACCGCGTCGAGGCCCTGCAGGTACAGCAACTTGGCGACGATCGCCTTGCCGGAAAAGGCGATGGCCCCGACCATGGCGAGCGCCAGGCCGGCCCAAGGCAGGCCGGCGCCCGCACCGCCGCCGCTGCGCGCCGTCATGTCGGGTCGTGGTCGGGCTGACCGCGACGCGCCCGCACTAGAACCCCACCGCCTGCCCGTCGCGTCGCGGGTCGCTGGCGGCGACATAGCCTTCGCTCGCCGGCTCGCCCAGGCGCCAGATGAACTGGCCGGCGCCGAAGTCCTGGTAGTGGTCGTCGATGACTTCCACGCGGTGGCCGAGGGCGGCGAGGCCTTGCACCGTGGCCGGGTCCATGCCGGCCTCGACGTTGATCTCGAGACCGGCGTTGTAGCGCCAGCGCGGCGCGTCGCAGGCGGCTTGCGGTTGCTGGTGGTGGTCGAGCATGCGCACGACGGTCTGCAGGTGGCCCTGCGGTTGCATGTTGGCGCCCATCACGCCGAAGGCCATCACCGGCTGGGTGTTTGGCATTGCTCCCTCCCCCGCGGGCACAAGGAGTGAAGGCCGGGTGAGAAAGGCGGGGATGATGGTGTGGAAGGGCCGCTTGCCCGGTGCCACCACGTTGCAATGTGCGGCGTCGAGATGAAACGCGTGGCCGCGGTTTTGCAGACTCAGGCCCCATTCGGGCAGCACCACGCCGGAGCCGAAACCCATGTAGTTGCTCTGGATGAAGCTCACCATCATTCCCGACTCGTCGGCGGTGCAGAGGTAGATGGTGCCGCCCTTGGCCGGGTTGCCGGCGCCGAAGTCCTGCGCGCGCTTGGGGTCGATGAGCCGGGCGCGGCTTGCGAGATAGGCGTCGCTCAGCAGTTCCCCTGCGTTGCAGCGCATGCTGCTCGCTTCGGCGACGTGGTGGTAGACGTCGGCAAAGGCCAGCTTCATCGCTTCGATCTGCAAATGCTGCGAGGCCACGCCATCAAGCGGCAGCGACGCCAGGTCGAACCGGCCCAGGATGCCGAGCGCGATCAGCGCCGCGATGCCCTGTCCGTTGGGCGGTATCTCGTGCAGATGGTGGCCGCGATAAGCCTGCGCGATGGGCTCGACCCATTCGGGCCGAAAGCCCGCGAGGTCGGCCACGGTGAGGGCGCCGCCTTGCTCGCGCGCGGCACGCGCGAGCGCCTCGGCGATCTCGCCTTCGTAGTAGCTGCGCCCCGCACTCGCCGCGATGGCGCGCAGCGCCCTGGCCGCGCCCGGCATGCGAAACAACTCGCCGACCTCGGGCGCACGACCGCGCGGCAAGAAGGTCTCGGCAAAGCCCGGCTGCGCCACCAGTGCCTCGACCTTCGCCGCCGCGGCCCACTTCTGCTGCACCACCACCGGCACGGCATAGCCGCGCTCGGCGATGTCGATGGCCGGCGCCAGCAGCTCGGCGAAGGGCAGCTTGCCGAAACGCTCGCTCA
>NZ_JANMWL010000158.1:0-16855 GCF_031393925.1 Methylibium sp.
CCCGCCCTGCTGCTGGGCGCACTGCTGGCTGCGCTGCTGCCGCCCGCTGCATTCGCCGCCGACGCCAAGAAGCTGCGCATCGGCGTCGAAGGCGCCTACCCGCCCTTCAGCGAAGTCACGCCCTCGGGCCAGCTCAAGGGCTTTGACATCGACATTGCGCAGGCGCTGTGCGCCAGCATGCAGGTCCAATGCACGCTGGTGCAGCAAGACTTCGACGGCATGATCCCGGCGCTGCAGGCGCGCAAGTTCGACGCCATCATCGCCTCGATGGCGATCACCGCAGAGCGCAAGAAGCAGGTCGCCTTCAGCGACAAGTACTACAACACGCCGGCCCGCTTCATCGTCAAGAACGGCAGCGCGATCACCATCTCGGCCAAGGGCCTGGAGGGCAAGAAGATCGGCGTGCAGCGCTCCACCATCCACGACCGCTTCGTGACCGAAACCTTCAAGGCCGCGCAGATCGTGCGCTACACCAAGCAAGACGAGGTCTACCTCGACCTCGCCGCCGGCCGCATCGACGTGACCCTGCAAGACACCGTGGCCGCCGACGTCGGTTTCCTCAAGACGCCCCAGGGCAAGGGGTTTACTTTCATCGGCCCGAGCTACAACGACGTCGCCTACTTCGGCGACGGCTCGGGCATCGCCATGCGCAAGGCCGACACCGATCTGCTGGCCAGCTTCAACGCCGCCATCAAGGCGATCCGCGCCGACGGCACGTACAAGAAGCTGCAGGACAAGTACTTCGACTTCGACGTGTATGGCGGGCCGTGAGCGCAGGTGCCGGCCCGCACAGGAACTGGCGCTCCTCCCCGAGCGGACCGCCGCGCCCGCACGGCTTGCTCCTTCCCCCGCTGGGGGAGGGAGCGAATACGCACCATGCTGCGCCTCACTCTTACGCCCTCGCCCGCTTGCGGGCGAGGGCTGGGGTGAGGGTCGCGCGTGAACGCTGAGCCTCACCCATGCTCCACGGCTACGCCCCCGCCCTGCTCAACGGCAGCTTGCTGACCCTCGCGCTGGCCTTGGCCTCGCTGGCGCTGGCCTGCCTGCTCGGCCTGGTCTTCGCCGCGGCGCGCCTGTCGCGCTCGCGTGCCTTGCAGGCGCTCTCACTGGCCTACACCACCCTCATCCGCGGCGTGCCCGACCTGGTGCTGATGCTGCTGGTGTTCTTCGGCGGCCAGCTCGCCGTCAACGCGCTCGCGCAGCGGCTCGGCCATGCCGATTACATCGACGTCGATCCCTTCATCGCCGGCACGCTCACCATCGGCTTCATCTTCGGCGCCTACCTGAGCGAGACCTTCCGCGGCGCCTTCCTCGCGCTGCCGGCAGGCCAGCGCGAGGCGGCGCTGGCCTGCGGTCTTTCCCGCGCGCAAACGCTGCGCCGCATCGAGCTGCCGCAGATGCTGCGCCATGCGCTGCCGGCGCTTTCGAACAACTGGCTGGTGCTGGTCAAGTCCACCGCCATCGTCTCGGTGATCGGTCTGAACGACATGATGCTGCGTGCCACCCAGGCGGCCGGCGCGACGCGCGAGCCCTTCGTGTTCTATGCGGCCGCCGCGCTCATCTACCTGGCCATCACCAGCGCCAGCGAGCTGGGCTTCAAGGCCTTGCAGCGCAAGGCATCGGTCGGCGTGCGCGCGGGCTCGCTGTGAACTTCGAGCCCATCTTCGAGAGCGCGTCGCTCTACGCCGGCGGGCTCGTGGTCACGCTGCAGCTGCTGGCGATCTCGCTCGTGCTCGGCCTGGCCGCCGCCTTGCCGCTGGCCGTGCTGCGCGTGCTGCCCTCGCGCTGGGTCCACGGGCCGGTGTGGCTCTTCACCTACGTGATTCGCGGCACGCCGCTGCTGGTGCAGCTGTTTCTCATCTATTACGGCCTGGCGCAGTTCGAGGCGGTGCGCGAAAGCTTTGCCTGGCCGTGGCTGCAGTCGGCTTGGTTCTGCGCCTGCCTGGCATTTGCCATCAACACCTCGGCCTACACCACCGAGATCATTGCCGGCGCGCTGCGCGCCACGCCGCACGGCGAGCTCGAGGCGGCGCGCGCGCTGGGCCTCACCAGAGTGCAACTGTGGCGGCGCATCCTGCTGCCTTCGGCCCTGCGCCGCGCGCTGCCGGCCTATGGCAACGAGGCGGTGCTGATGCTGCATGCCACGTCGCTGGCGAGCGTGGTCACCTTGCTCGACCTCACCGGCGCCGCACGCGAAGTCAACGCGCGCTTCTACCTGCCTTTCGAGGCCTTCCTCACGGCCGGCGCGATCTACCTCGTCGTGACCCTGGCGCTGGTCGGCGCGTTGCACGGCGTCGAGCGGCGCTGGCTCGCGCACCTGCGCCCGCGCACCTGAAAGCCGATGCCCATGCAACGACGCGACCACCCCCTGCTCGAGGCCACACTCGGCACCGCGCGCAGCCTCACGAGCTTTCACTATGGCCCGAGCGCGGGGGTTGGCAAGGCCTACATCCAGGCCTCGCTGCACGCCGACGAACTGCCCGGCATGCTGGTCGCACACCACTTGCGCCAGCGGCTCGCGGTGCTGGAAGCCGAGGGTGCGCTGCTCGGCGAAGTGGTCGTGGTGCCGGTGGCCAACCCGCTCGGCCTGGCGCAGTGGCTGCTGCACGGCGCGGCGGGCCGCTTCGACCTGGCCAGCGGCGCCAACTTCAACCGCCACTACCCCGCCCTCACCGACGCCGTCTGGCAGCGCGTGCAGCACACGCTGGGCGCCGACGCCGCCGGCAACGTCGCGCTCATTCGCGCAGCCTTGCGCGCGGCAATAGCCGAGTTGCCGGTCGCCACCGAGCTGGCATCGCTGCGCCGCACCTTGCTCGCGCTCGCCTCTGACGCCGACACCGTGCTCGACCTGCACTGCGACACCGAGGCGGTGATGCATCTCTACACCGCGCCGGCCCTGTGGAGCGAGGTCGAACCGCTGGCGCGCTGCCTGGGCGCCGAAGTCAGCCTGCTGTGCGACGAATCCGGCGACGACCCGTTCGACGAGTCCTGCTCGCAAATCTGGTGGCGCCTGGCCGAGCGCGCCGGCCCCGAGCGACCGGTGCCGGCGGCCTGCGTGGCGGCGACCGTCGAGCTGCGCGGCAACGCCGACATCGCCCACCCGCAGGCCGACGCCGACGCACGTGCGCTGCTGGCCTACCTGGCGCATCGCGGCATCGTGCGCGGCGACGCGACGAGCCTGCCGCCGCTCGTGCGCGAAGCCATGCCACTGGCCGGCTCGCTGCCGCTCGTCGCGCCGTCGAGCGGCGTGGTCGTGTGGTTGCGCCATCCGGGCGCGTGGGTGAGCGAGGGCGAGCCGCTGGCCGAGCTGGTCGATCCCGTCTCCGGCGACGTGACCGTGCTCACGAGTCCCACCGAGGGCCTGTTCTACGCCCGCCTGACGCACCGCTTCGCGAGCGCCGGCATGAGCCTGGCCAAGGTGGCGGGCCGCGAGGCCCGGCGCAGCGGCAAGCTGCTGAGCGACTGAGCCGAGCACGATCGAGCGACGCCCCATGACGACCCCGATCAAGCTCGAAGCGCTGGACCTGCACAAACGCTTCGGCACGCACGAGGTGCTCAAGGGCGTGTCGCTGCGCGCCCATGCCGGCGACGTGATCACCTTGGTGGGCGCCAGCGGCTCGGGCAAGAGCACCTTGCTGCGCTGCCTTAACCTGCTGGAGCAACCCGACCGCGCGACCTTGCGGCTCTCCGGCGAAACCCTGGCCCTCACGCCCGACCGCGACGGCAGCCTGCGCGCCACCGATGCGCGCCAGCTGCAGCGCTGGCGCGCGCGCCTGGCGATGGTGTTCCAGTCCTTCAACCTGTGGCAGCACATGAGCGCGCTCGACAACGTGTGCGAGGCACCGATGCAGGTGCTGCGCTTGTCCCGCGCGCAAGCGCGCGAGCGGGCCATGGCCCTGCTGGAGCGTGTGGGCGTGGCGCACCGCGCGGCGATGTTCCCGGCGCATCTCTCGGGCGGCGAGCAGCAGCGCGTGGCGATCGCGCGCGCCCTCGCGATGGAGCCCGAGGTGATGCTGTTCGACGAGCCCACTTCGGCGCTCGACCCCGAGCTGGTCGGCGAGGTGCTGAGGGTCATGCGCGACCTGGCCGCCGAGGGCCGCACCATGATCGTGGTGACGCACGAGATGGCGTTTGCGCGCGAGGTGTCCAACCACTGCATATTCCTGCACCAGGGCGTGGTCGAGGAAGAAGGCCCGCCGCGCGAGGTGCTGGTACGGCCGAACAGCGAAAGGCTGCGGCAGTTCTTGTCAGGCGGCCTGAAGTAAGCGGCAGCAGCGGGCTGGCCCTCACCCCGACCCCCTTAAAACCCCCTCAACGCCTCCAGCACTTCCGAGCGGAACTCGCGCCGGTACAGGATGTAAACCACCCCCGCCGTCGCAAGCATGAAGACCGGCGGCGAGACAAACCAGCCGATCGCCGCGAACGCCATGTAGTAGCCGCGCAAGCCATCGTTGAAGGCCTCGGCGGCCAGTCCCACCACCCGGCCCGCACGGTCCGCAAAGGCTTCGCGCGAAGGCCCGCCCTCGGCCGCGAACTCGCTCGCCTCGGGGGCCGCCGCCACCAGCAGCGCGCCGAAGGTGTATTGACGCAGGCTCCAGGTAAAGCGAAAGAAGCTGTAGACGAACACCGCCGTGAGCAGCAGCAGCTTCAAGTCGAACACCAGCCCCGTGGTGCGCGCCGCGAATGGCAACTCGCGCGCCAGGTCGGTCGCCTTGTCGCCGGCACCCAGCACGGCCAACAAGCCGCCGATGATGAGGATGGTGGTGGAGGCAAAGAAGCTCGGGCTCACCGACAGGTTCTGCACCACCACGCCGTCGATCACGCGCACCTCGCGCCGCGTGGTAGCCAGCATCCACTGGCGGCGGATGCGGTTGCTGGCCGCCAGCACCGAGGGCTGCACCAGCGAGCGCCGCTTGGCGAATCGCGCATAACCCGCCCAGGCGGCGAAGAACCACACGAGCGCTGCCCAGTCCGTCCAGGGCAGCAGGGCGAGCATGGTCACGAAGGTCTGCATGCGGCGATGCTAGTTGGATATCGGGCGTGCAATGTACTGGTCAGAGGTCGGTGGGGGGCAAAGGCGCGTCCGGGCAGGCGGCAGCGCTTCATCGAGGTGTGAGCCCTCGCCGGACACCGCCTGCCGCGTCGCGCGAACCTCCCGAAGCTCCCAAACCTCCCGGATGCCCCGGATGACCCGACACCAGCCGCGCTCAGGAACGCGCCATCTGCGCACTACAGGTCATATTCGATTGAAAGCGAATCCGTATGAAGCGTCACGAAGACGGCGACGACGCGCGCAGCGCCTTGGCCGTCTGCAGCAGCGCCACCAGCACGGCCTGCAACGCGGCCTGCTGCTTGGGGTCGGCCAACGCGCCGTCCGCGCCAAACGCCTCGGCCGCACGCGCCACGGTCAGTTGTTGCGGCAGCACCAGCATGCCGGGGTTGAGCGCAAGGAACTGGCGCAGGCTCAGCAGGCTGCGCAGGCCGCCCAAGGCACCGGGCGACGCGCTGAGCAGTGCGGTCGGCTTGCCGCCCATCGCCGCCTTGTGCTCGGGCAGGCGCGAGGCCCAGTCGATCGCGTTCATCAGCAACGGCGGCGGGAAGGCGTTGTACTCGGGCGAGACCACCAGCACCGCATCGTGTGCCGCCAGCTCGCGCACCAGCGTCTTCGCACCCTCGGGCACACCCGTGCCGGCCTCGAGGTCGCCGTCGTAGATCGGCAGGGCGAGCGCGCGAAGGTCGGTGACGGTGGCCTCGGCGCCCTGCTCGCGCAGCACTGCTGCGGCCGCGTTGGCGAGCTTCAGGTTGTAGGACCCGGCGCGTGCGCTGCCCGGGATCACCAGCACGCGCAAGGCCGCCATGTCCGCTCCCTATCGTTGTGCGACGCGCGCCGCGACCGCCGCGACGCGTGCGCCGAATTGTCGGGCCGTCTCCAGGTCGCCCGGCAGCATCTCGTCAACGCTGGCGTCCGAGGGGCTCTGCGCGATGGCGCCGGCATAACTGCCCAGGTAGTTGATGTCGTTGCGCTGCGCCGCCTTGCTGTTGCTCGGCATGCCGCCGCTGCCGACCCAGAGGCCGCCGTGCTGCATCGCCAGCGTCATGAAGTAGTGCAGGGTCGAGTGTTTGTCGCCGTTCATCGACCCGCTGTTGGTGAAGCCGGCGAACAGCTTGTCTTTCCAGGCCTGGCCGAACCAGGGTTTGCTGGTGGCGTCGGCAAACTTCTTGAACTGCCAGCTCACGCTGCCCATGTAGGTGGGCGAGCCCATGATGATGGTGTCGGCCGCGGCCAGCTTCTCCCAGCCGCCCTCGGGCAGATTGCCCTCGGCGTCGATGGTGAGCAGCTCGCCCTGCGCGCCCTTGGCCACGGCCTCGGCCATGCGTTGGGTGTGGCCGTAGCCGCTGTGGAAGACGATCGCGATGTTGGGCATGAGGGCTTAGCTTTCAGGGTTGATGAAGCGCTTTAAATCGGCAGCAAGCGGCGCGCCTTGTTCAGCGCGCCAGGTCGAACACGATCACCTCGGCATCCTGCCCGTGCGCCAGCACGAGGCGGCTTTCGCCGTCGAGCTTGGCGGCGTCGCCGGCCTGCAGCGGCTGGTCGTTCACGCTGAGGGCACCGCGCGCCACATGCACATAGGCCAGTCGACGCGGGTCCAGGGCCAGCTCGGCGCGCTCGGCACCATTGATGAGGCCCACGTACATCGAAGCGTCGGCGTTGAGCGTGACGACGCCTTCGTTGGCCTCGGCATGGCTCGCGGGTGCGGCCACCCGCGCGAGCACGCCGCGCTTGCGCTCGGCGCTGACGCTCTTTTGCTCGTAGCCCGGCGCGATGCCGAGCACCGTGGGCTCGATCCAGATCTGCAGGAAGTGCGTCGTCTTGTCGGCCGCGTGGTTGAACTCGCTGTGGCGGATGCCGCTGCCCGCGCTCATGCGCTGCACATCGCCGGGCTGGATGACCGCGCCGTTGCCGATGCTGTCCTCATGGCCGAGCGCACCGTCGAGCACGTAGCTGATGATTTCCATGTCGCGGTGGCCGTGCGTGCCAAAGCCACTGCCGGGCGCAACGCGGTCTTCGTTGATGACGCGCAGATTGCCAAAGCCCATGTGCTCAGGGTCGTGGTAGTCCGCGAACGAGAAGCTGTGAAAGCTGTCGAGCCAGCCGTGGTCGGCGTGCCCCCGTTCGGCGGATCGGCGCAGGGTGATCATGGTGGGGTTCCTGTCGGGCGCGGCGCACTGCGCGTCGCTGCATTCAATGCAATGCAGCCAATGTAGATGCGGGTGTGCGAGCCATCAGGCGCCGGGCTGTGATGGCATCATTCAAAGGCCTTGAACGCAGAGCCCGAGTCCCCGAGTCCATGAGCAAGCGCAGGAATGCCCTCACACCCGAGGCGCTGACGATGGTCGACCTGATCGCGCGCACCGGCAGCTTCGCGGCCGCGGCGCGCGAACTCGGCAAGGTGCCCTCGGCACTGACCTACAGCGTGCGTCAACTCGAAGACGCACTCGACGTGCTGCTGTTCGACCGCAGCTCGCGCCAGGCCCGGCTCACCGCCGCCGGCAAGGAACTGCTGCACGAGGGCCGGCGCCTCTTGCTGCAAATGGACGCCGTGGCCAACCGCGTCAAGCGCATCGCCACCGGCTGGGAGACCGAGCTGACCGTGGCCGTCGACACCATCGTGGCGCCGCGCGCGGTGTTCGAGCTGATCGAGGCCTTCTACGCACTGCGCGTCGCGACCCGCGACGCGCCCGAGAGTGCGCCGCCCACGCGCCTGTGCCTGCGCAGCGAAGTGCTGTCGGGCACCTGGGAAGCACTCGCGACCGGCGCGGCCGACCTGGCCATCGGCACCGCGATCGACCCGACGCAGGGCAACGACATCGCCTGCGAGCCGCTCGGCGAGATCGAGATGGTGTTCGCGGTGGCACCGCACCATCCACTGGCCAGCGCTGTGGAGCCGCTGTCGGCCGCGACGATCGCGGCGCACCGCGTGGTCGCCATTGCCGACAGCGCACGCAGCCTGGCACCCGTCACGGTGGGCGTGCAGCCCGGGCAAGACGTGCTGACGGTGTCGTCGGTGGCGGCCAAGCTCGAAGCGATGCTGCGCGGCCTGGGCTGCGGCTCGCTGCCCAGGCCGCTGCTGCGCCCGCATGCCGAGGCCGGCCGGCTGCGCCTCTTGCGCACCACCCTGCCGGCGCGCCGCAACCTGCTGCGCTATGCCTGGCACGCGCCGCGCAACGCGCCGCCGGGGCTGGCGTTGCAGTGGTGGCTCACGCAACTGCGCAGCAAGACCACGCGGCGCGCGCTGCTCGAGCAGTACGACGAGTTGGAGCGCTAGTCGGCGGGTCTCAGGCGCCGGCGCACACCCGGTCGCATGCCGCTGCCTGCAGGTCGCGCACGGCTTGGTCGGACCGGCCTGCCCTCACCCCAACCCTCTTCAACGGGACAGGGAGCAATGCCAGGCGCTTTGGCGCGAACGGACTGCATCGCGGACTCCCGGGCGGCAAGCGCCGTCGGGATCGCGGCGCTGGCTACCATCGCGCCGGTGAATATCGCCGCGCCTCGTACGGCCCCATCGCTTGCCGACGCGCCCGACGACACCCGTGCAGGCCGCTATGTCGGACGCTTCGCGCCTTCGCCCACCGGCGCGCTGCATGCCGGCTCGCTGGTGGCGGCGCTGGCGAGTTGGCTCGACGCGCGCGCCCACGGCGGACGCTGGCTGGTGCGCATCGAAGACGTCGACGCGCCGCGCTGCGTGGCCGGCGCCGACCATCAAATCCTGCGCCAGCTCGACGCGCTCGGTCTCGCGCCGAATGCGCCGCCGCTGTGGCAGAGCGCACGCTCGGCGCGCTACGAGGCCGCGCTCGCCCGGCTCGTGGCCGCCGGTCGTGCCTACCCCTGCGCCTGCAGCCGCCAGGACATCGTGGCCGCCAACACCGCGCTCGGCCGGCCCGCCACGCACCACGGCGAACGGGTCTACCCCGGCACCTGCCGCCCCGAGAACGGCGGCCTGCGCGGCCGCACGCCGCGCGCCTGGCGGCTGCGCGTGGACGCCGGCACCGGCTCACGCGTCGCCTGGGTCGATCGGCGCCTGGGCGCGCAAGGCCAGCAGGTCGACCTGGCGGTCGGCGACTTCGTGCTGCGGCGCGCCGACGGCCTGTGGGCCTACCAGCTCGCGGTGGTGGTGGACGACGCCGAACAAGGCGTCACCGACATCGTGCGCGGCGAGGATCTGGCCGACAACACGCCGCGCCAGCTGCTACTGCAAGCGGCGCTGGCCTTGCCTCACCCACGCTATCTGCACACGCCGCTGCTGCGCACCGCCGACGGCGCCAAACTCAGCAAGCAGCACGGCGCGCCGCCGCTGGCGACCGACGCCCCGCTGCACGCACTCCGCGAGGCCGGCACCGCCCTTGGCCTGCCTGAACTGCCGGCCGCGACGCGCGATGACTGGCTGGCCGACGCCATCGCAGCCTGGCGTTCGACCTGGGTGGTGTAGGCGGCGGCCTACAGGCGACTGGGGACTGCGCTGATTTGCGTGCGCTGCCGCATTGCCTAACATTCGGAGACGAATTTCCCCAGACACCATGCCTGCCCACCGCGCCTTCCTCGTCGAAGACAGCCCCGTCATCCGCGCCAACCTGGTCGACACGCTGGAAGAGCTCTTGCCCATCTCGGTGGTGGGCTGGGCCGACGGCGAGGCAGCCGCTTCGGCATGGCTGGACGCCCACCCCGACGAGTGGGATCTGCTGATCGTCGACATCTTCTTGAACCAGGGTTCGGGCCTGGGGGTCATCAAGGCCTGCCAGCACAGGCCACCGCACCGCAAGCTGGCAGTGCTGAGCAACTACGCCACGCCCGACATGCGCGTCAAGTGCCTGGAACTGGGTGCCGACGCGGTGTTCGACAAGTCCAACGAGATCGACGCGCTGATCGCCTACTGCGCGCGACTGAATGGTGGCTCGACCTTGGACGCCTGAGCGCCACGTGCATGCAGCGCTACTGGATCAGCCCGTTCTTGAGCGCGTAGTAGGTGAGGTCGCTGTTCGATTCCAGCCGCATCTTCTCCATCACCCGCGTGCGATAGGTGCTGACCGTCTTGACGCTCAAGGACAAGCTTTCGGCGATGGCACCGATCGTTTCGCCCTGCGCCAGTCGGAGGAACACTTGCAGTTCGCGCTCGGAGAGTTGCTCGTGAAGCGGTCCGTCGCCCTTGCCACTGCTGTGCTGCTCGGCCAGCAGCTCGGCCACGCCAGCCGAGATGTAGCGCCGCCCGAGCGCGAGCATGCGCACCGCCGCCAGTATTTCGCTGGGCTCGCAGTCCTTGTTGAGGTAGCCGCTCGCGCCTTGCTTGAGCATGGCCGTGGCGTAGTGCGTCTCGGGGTAGCTGCTCAAGATGAGCACCGGCAGTTCCGGCGCGCGCGCCTTGACGCCGAGCAGCACGTCCACGCCGTTCTGGTCGGGCATGGAAACGTCGAGGATCAGCACGTCGATGCCACCGGCACGCACGAGGTCGAGCGCCTCGCGGCCGTTGGCCGCCTCGCCGACCACCTGCAGGTCCATCTCTTCGGCGAGATACTGGCGCAAGCCGGCGCGCACGATGGCGTGGTCATCGACGATGGCAACTCGAATGGACATGGACTTGGGCTCGCTGTGACAGGAGACTGCAATCGATTCTAGGGCGCAGCAGCCATGACGCAGGCCTTGCGTCGGCGCACGGCAGCGCTGAGTTTTCCGCTGGCGCTGTTGACGGCGCTCGCGCTGCTCTTGGTCAGCGAGCTGGCCTACAACCGCTCGATGGCGGCGCTGCAGGACACCACGCACGCCTTCCAGGTGCGCCTGGACATATCTCGGCTGCTGCGCCTCATGGTCGACGCCGAGAGCGGCCAACGCGGCTACCTGCTCACCGGCAAGGCGAACTACCTCGAACCCTATGCCGCGGCCACCGGGCAGATCGGCAGCGTGCTCGGGCGCTTGACGTCGTACTACCGCACGCAGCCCGGGCAGCTCGAGGATTTCGAGACGCTGGCGCGTGCGATGGAGAAGAAAATCTCCGAACTCGACCTCTCCCTGAAGATGCGCCGCGAGGGGCGCGACGAAGCCTGGCAGGCGCTGCTCGAAACCGACATCGGACGCGAGGCGCAAGAGACCATCCGCGCTGCCGCCGAGCGGCTCGGTCGAGTCGAAAGCGAGCGACTGCAGGCCCACCAGGCCCAGGTCACCCGGACGCTGCTGATCAGCCGCCTGGGCGTGGGCTCGATGACCGTGCTCAGCGTGCTGGCGTTCTACCTCTACCTGCGCCAAGCCCGCGAACTGGTGGCTGAACGCGAGCGCAAGCGCTTGGCGCTGCAGGCCGAGCGCGACGCGCTCGACGGCCAGGTGCAGCGGCGCACCGCGCAGCTCACCGAGCTGATGCAGCATCTGCAGACCATGCAGGAAACCGAGCGCAGCCATTTGGCGCGCGAGTTGCATGACGAACTCGGTGCCCTGCTCACCTCGGCCAAGCTCGACGTGGCGCGCCTGAAGTCACGCCTGCCGGATCGCGCGCCCGAGGTCATCGAGCGGCTCGACCACCTCAGCGAAGTGCTCAACAACGGCATCGCGCTCAAGCGCCGCATCATCGAAGACCTGCGCCCGTCCGCACTCGGCCACCTCGGGCTGGTCGCCTCGCTGGAGATCCTCACGCGCGAGTTCGGCCAGCGCTCGGGCCTGGCGATGCACACCGAACTGCAGGCCGTCCCGCTCGGCGAAAGTGCCGACCTCACGGTCTACCGCTTCGTGCAGGAGGCGCTCACCAACATCGCCAGGCACGCCCAGGCCAAGCGGGTCGACGTGCTGCTGCGCGCGGTGGATGGTGGCATCGACGTGAGCGTGCACGACGACGGCGCCGGTTTTGACCCCCAGGCGGTGCGCAGCAATGCCCACGGCCTGGTGGGCATGCGCTACCGCGTCCAGGCCGAAGGCGGTCGCATGCAGGTGCAATCGCAGCCGGGCCAGGGAAGCCGCGTCTCGGCATGGTTGCCGGTGCGTGCGGCGGCCGCGGTTGGGGCGGTGGCAGGCAAGGTCATTGGAACGGCTGCGTCGCCGGATGACGCGACCGGCTCGCAGACGGCTTGAGCGACGCGAAATACGCAGTCTGCCGCCTCACTCAGGCCGCTTCGCCGGTCTCCTGCCCACGCACCAGAAGCACGGGCACCGGACTCTCGCGCAACACAAGCTCCGCGTCGCTGCCGAGAGTGAGGCGTCTCAGCCCGCTGATCCGACATCGACAGTGCGCTTGATGCCGGTCGCTACCCCGTCCCCTTGGCTTGCGCTATCGTGAGGACATCTCATCCTTCGTGGATCACCGTTGGTCGCGCTGGCATCAGTGTTCTCGTGGAGGAGGGTCGGTGTTGCGCTGCTCGCCGCGGCGCTGCTCGTCGCGGGCGTCGCGGCGGTCCGGACCGCCGCCGACGAGATTCAGACCTCGCGCCACCAGGCGACCCGGCTTGCCCGGCTCGCGAACGAACTGCGCTTCGAGGTGCAAGCGGGGGCGAGCGATCCGATTCAGATTCACTTTCCCGGCGCCGGCCCCTACGACCAGCGGCTCGGCTACCACCCGCTGCCGCGCTTCGTCGAGCGGCTCACGGCGCAGGACTACCGCGTCAGCGCGCAGGCGCGCATGTCGCCGCAGCTGGTCGAGCTCAGCGAGCGCGGCCTCTTCACCCCCTATCGCGAGAAGACCCAGGCCGGGCTCGAACTGTTCGACTGCCGCGGCGAGCCGCTCTTTGCCGCGCGCTTTCCAACGCGGGTGTATGGGCGTTTCGAAGCAATCCCGCCGATGGTCGTCGACGCTCTACTGTTCATGGAGAACCGCGAGCTGCTCGATGCGCAGCGCCCGCGACTCAACCCGGCGATCGACTGGAGTCGGCTGGCGCGCGCCGTCGTCGACCAAGCGCTGCGTCGGGTCGATCAGAGCCACCCGACCTCTGGCGGCAGCACACTGGCGACGCAGATCGAGAAGTACCGCCATTCGCCCGAAGGCCGCACCGACTCGATCCGGGAAAAGCTGCGCCAGGTGGCCTCGGCCTCGCTGCGCGCCTACCTCGACGGCGAAGAGACGCTGCCGCGGCGGCGCCAGATCGTCGCCGATTACCTCGACAGCGCGCCGCTGGCGGCGCGCGCCGGCTTCGGCGAGGTCAACGGCCTGGGCGATGGGCTGTGGGCCTGGTACGGGCGCGACTTCGGCGAGGTCAACCAACTGCTGGCCGACAACGGCGACGGCGCGCCGCAGCCGGTTGAACTGCTGCCGCGTCGGGCGCTCGCCTTCAAGCAGGTGCTGTCGCTGCTCATCGCGCTGCGCCGGCCGTCGTTTTTTCTCGGCGGCGGCGAGAACGCGTCGAAGAGCCTGGCCGGACTGACCGAGAGCTACCTGCGCGTGATGGCCGAGGCCGGCGTGATCCCCGCCGCGTTGCGCGATGCGGCGCTGCCGCTGGCGCTGCAGCTCCAGCGGCAGCCGACGGCGCCGCGCAGCGTTACCTTCAGCGAACGCAAGGCGACTACCGCGTTGCGCACGCGGCTGTCGGGCCTGCTCGAGGTACCGCGTGCGTACGACCTCGACCGGCTCGACCTCGAAGCAACCAGCAGCCTCGACGGCGAGGTGCAGCGCGCGGCGACGACGCTGCTGCGCAGCCTGGGCGACCGCTCCGGTGCGAAGGCGGCCGGGCTGTTCGGATTTCGGCTGTTGAACGAAGGCGACGACCCGGGCCCGCTGGTGTTCAGCTTCACGCTGTTCGAGCGCGGCGAGCACGCCAACCGGCTGCGCGTGCAGACCGACAACCTCGACCAGCCGTTCGACATCAACGAAGGCGCCCGCCTGGACCTCGGCTCGACCGCAAAGCTGCGCACGCTGCTGACCTACCTCGAACTGGTCGGCGAACTGCACGCGCGCTGGAGCGGCATCGAAGGCGCGCAGCTCGCCGCGCTGCCGGTCGACGCGCGGGACGCGCTCGGCCTTTGGGCGCGGCAATACCTGTCGCGCGCCGAAGACCGCGGCTTGCCGGCGATGCTCGCAGCGGCGATGGAGCGCCGCTATTCGGCCAGCCCCGCCGAGGCCTTCTTCACCGGCGGCGGGCTGCACCGGTTCGAGAACTTCGAGCCGGAGGACAACGCCCGCGTGCTGAGCGTGCGCGAGGCGCTGACGCGCTCGGTCAACCTGGTCTTCATCCGGCTGATGCGCGACGTGGTGCAGCACCTGATGGTCGGCAATCCCGGCTCGGCAGCCACGCTGCGCGCCGCGGCCGGCGATCCGGCGCGGCAGGAAATGCTGGCGCGCTTTGCCGATAAAGAGGGGCGCGAGTTTCTCGAGCGTTTCTACCGGCAATACCAGGGCCGCTCGCGCGACGAGGCCGAGGCCCTGCTGCTGCAGGGCCGGCACGCGACGCCGGTGCGGCTGGCGAGCCTCTTCGGCGAACTCGAACCTGCCACCGGCGCCGAGGGGATGGCGGCGTTCATCAAGCGACACATGCCCGGCGCGAAGCTCTCGCAGTCGGCCTTGCAGGCGCTGCACGACAGGTACGGCGGCGGCCGGCTGTCGCTGGCCGATCGGGGCTACCTGGCCGGGAGGCATCCGCTGGAGCTGTGGCTGGCCGGTTTTCTGCGCCGCGATCCGCAGGCCAAGCTGAGCGAGGTGTTCGCCGCCAGCGGCGAGCAGCGGCAGGCGGTTTATGGCTGGCTGTTCAATACCCGCCATAAAAGCGCGCAGGACGTGCGCATCCGCAGCCTGCTCGAGATCGAGGCCTTCGCCGACATCCAGCGTCGCTGGCGCCGGCTCGGTTATCCGTTCGAGTCGCTGACACCGTCGTATGCGACGTCGATCGGCGCCTCGGGCGACCGCCCGGCGGCGCTGGCCGAGCTGATGGGCATCATCGTCAACCGTGGCCTGCGCCTGCCGGTGGCGCGCATCGAGTCGCTGGTGTTCGCGCGCGGTACCCCCTACGAGACGCGGCTCGACTACCAGCCGCCCGGGGCCGAGCGCGTGCTCGACGTCGCAGTGGCCGAGATCGTGCACGGCGCGCTGATCGGCGTCGTCACGGACGGCAGCGCGCGGCGCCTCAAGGGCGCGTTTGTGCGCAGCGACGGCACAGCGGTCGAGGTTGGCGGAAAGACCGGCACCGGCGACCACCGATTCGACGTGCATGGCCGCGGCGGGCGGCTGATCTCGTCGCGCGTCGTCAACCGCTCGGCAACGTTCGCCTTTCTGATCGGCGATCGCTACTTCGGTACCGTCATGGCCTACGTGCACGAGCCCGACGCGGCGCATTACCGGTTCACCAGCGCGTTATCGGCGCAACTGCTGAAGTCGTTGGCCCCGGCGCTTCAGCCGCTGCTCGATGCGGGCGCCTGCCGCTGATCCAATGGCACGGGGACCGCAGCCCCCGCGACCATGGCACCAAAGCGGCCCGGCCGCGACGCGACGACGGTCGATCCCGCTTCTACGAGGAGTAGAACGACTTCCACACGCCTCCCGGTGTCTCAGCTTCAACGTCATGTTCTCTGCGTTCGCGCAACGGCTTGATCAAGCCGTTGTGACAAGAGATCATCGTGATGCAGCCGGGCGGTCAGCTCGGCAAGTTTCTAGGGCCACGTTGCGGAAGAGACGGTCATGAATACCATCGCGAACATCCTCAGGTCGAAGGCCGATTCGGCCGTCCACTCCATCCGGCCCGATGCCTCGGTCTTCGAGGCGGTGCAACTGATGGCGCTGAAGAACATCGGCGCGCTGCTGGTGACGGACAACGACCAGATCGTCGGCATCGTTACCGAGCGCGACTACGCTCGCAAGATCGCGCTGCTGGCCCGCTCGTCGAAGGACACCCCGTTGCGCGACATCATGACCACCGCGGTGATGTACGTGCGCCCCGACCAGACCTGCGAAGAATGCATGGCGCTGATGACCGAGAACCGGGTGCGCCACCTGCCGGTGATGATGGACGGCAAGCTGATCGGCCTGATCTCGATCGGCGACCTGGTCAAGCACATCATCTCGGAGCAGAAGTTCGTCATCGAACAACTCGAGCACTACATCTCCGGGCAGCGGAACTGAGCGCATCTTCCTTGCCGGTCAGCGCACCACGATGACAGCCAGGTAGCCGTCGCACATCCGGCTTTTTTCATTGCGCGGCCGCACCCTGAAACGTTATTCCCTCCGCCTCTGGGAGAGAGCCGGGTTGAGGGCTGCGGCCTCGCCAAACCATGCAGCGCCCCTGTCGGCCCCGTCCTACATCTCCACGCAGCGCCGGACGACAGCCCCCGGCGAACTGCTCCCATGGGCCCATCGCCACCGCACGCCTAGAGTTCTTCACACGACTTGGAACAGGAGCTCGGGATGCTGCATTACGCCGTTGTTTTCTTTGTCATCGCGCTGATCGCAGCGGTGTTCGGCTTTGGCGGAATCGCCGCGAGCGCCGCCGGTATTGCCAAGCTGCTGTTCTTTGTGTTCGTCGCGTTGGCCGTCGTAAGCTTTCTGTTCGGCCTGATCAAACGCAAGCGATGAACGCAACCGTGTCCGCTCCCTCCCCCCACCACCCAAGGAAGTGCAATGAACAGTCCCTATTCCACCTACGGAGAAACCGCCCGCAACGGGCTGCATCGCGTCGCCGACGACGCCGGCCGTGCGCTCGAGAGCGCCCGCGACCGCGTGCTGCCCGGTGCGCGGCGCTTGGCATCGGAAGCCGAAAGCCTGGCGCACCGCGGCTACGACACGCTGCGTGAGGGCTCGCTGCAGCTGCGTGATCGCGCCGCCTATGCGGGCGAGCGCAGCATGCGCTACGTACGCGACGAGCCGGTCAAGTCGGTGGTGATCGCCGCCGTGGCGGCGGGCGCGCT
>NZ_JANMWL010000091.1:0-4173 GCF_031393925.1 Methylibium sp.
CATCGCCAAGGAATTTGGCTCGAGCTGTAGCGGCGCGCTGATGTTCACCCTGTCGCCGGTCCATACCGACGCGTACTACGCCGACAAAGCCCAAAAACTTGCCGCGTCGGACCACATCGATTCCATCCTCTTGTACGACACGGCCGGCGTGCTCGAGAAGGAACGACTGAGCACGCTGATCCCCGCCCTCATCGCGGTGGCTCGTGGCAAGCCGATCGAACTGCACGCCAACAACATCCTCGGGCAGTCGGGCAAGGCCTACCTCGATGCGGTCGCGCTCGGAGTCACGGTATTTCACACCTCGAATCGACCGCTGGCCAACGGGCCGGCCGTTCCGTCCGTCCAGATGTTCGCGCACAACCTGACGATGTTGGGCCACACCCACGACGTCGACGTCGCGCTGCTCGAACCGGTGGCTCGGCACTTCGAACGAGTGGGCAAGGCGGCGGGCTATCCGGTCAACCAGAACAACGAGTACGACGTGCTGGCGATCCAGCACCAGATTCCGGGCGGCATGGTCGGAACGCTGAAGGCCAATCTGGCCCAGCACGGCATGACCGATCGCCTGGACGAAGTGCTGCGCGAAACCGCCGAGGTGCGGCGCGAACTGGGCTACCCCGGCATGGCCACGCCGTTCAGCCAGATCGTGGGCATCCAAGCCGTGCTGAACATCGTCTCCGGCAAGCGCTACAGCATCGTCACCGACGAGGTGATCGGCTATGCCGCCGGTTTCTACGGCGAAATGGTGGCGCCGATCGACCCGAACGTGCTCGACAAGATCATGACTTCCGCGCGGGCCAAGCAGGTCATCACCCGTCCGCCGGAGCAGCCAACGATCCAGGAACTGCGCAAGCGCCACGGCACCGACGATGATGATGAACTGATCCTGCGTGCGCTGGTGCCCGAGGCCGACCTCAACCTGATGCGTGCTGCCGGCCCGGTGAAGCAAGATTACCCCTTGCTCTCGTCGCCGGAGCTCGATCAAGTGCAGCGCCTGATGCGCATCGCCAAATCCCCGGTGGTGAAGGTGCGACTCGGGGAAATGCAGGTCGAGCTGTATCGACAGGGCCGCTGATGCGCGCTCTGATCACGGGACCCACTGCTCGGAGGCCGCGCCGATGACACCGACCGCCCAGCAAGACCGGCCAGGCGCGCACCGCGTCCTGATCGTCAATGACGACGGCATCCATGCCGAGGGGCTCGCACTGCTTGAATCCCTGGCGCGGCAATTTACCGATGATGTCTGGGTGGTCGCACCGGACGAGGAGAAGTCCGGTGCCTCGCACTCGATCTCGCTCTCGGTGCCGCTGCGTGCCCGCCGGATCGGCGACAAGCGTTATGCGGTCAAAGGCACGCCGGCCGACTGCGTGCTGTTGGCGGTCTGGGAACTGATGGCCAATTGCCCACCGACGGTGGTGCTGTCGGGCATCAACCATGGCGAGAATTTGGGTGAAGACATGACCTACTCGGGCACGACCGGCGCGGCCATGGAGGCGGCCATTCTGGGCATTCGCGCCATCGCGGTGAGCCAGGTGCGCAAGATCGGGGGCACGCCGCGCTTCGATGTCGCCCGGCAACACGGGGGACGCGTGCTCAAAGAGCTGCTGTCGTGCGACTGGGAGCCGGGCATCGTGGTGAACGTGAATTTTCCGGACGTCGATCCCGAGCAGGTCACGGGCGTGCGGCTGACCGCCTTGGGCCGGCGCCGACTGGGAACTTTTCGACCCGTTGCGGGCGCTGACGGGCGCAACGTGCCGTACTACTGGATCAAGGTCTCCTATGACCCGGGCGAGAGCGTCGACGGCACTGATCTGGCCGCCATGCGAGACAAGGCCATATCGGTCACGCCGCTACAGATCGACTTGACGGCGCACGCGTTCTCGGCGCGCTTGGCCGCGGTGTTCGGTGATGGCAGCGCGCCGGCATCGATCAACGGCGCTTGATCGCCTGGAGACAGCGAGCAAGGCCATCATCACCGGCGCCGTGACCGGCGCCGCGCTCACGCCGACCCTGTCCCCGGCGCACCGAATAGTCGCAGTCGGCGTCGCCGTGCATGATCCGTCCGCTGGGTTGCGGACGATGTCGACCGATGCGTCATTGAGCGGCCGGACGTCTTGGCCGGCGTGACGCCCGCGCCTATCGGTCGTCCACCAAATTGCCCGGCTTGCCGCGCACGACCGCCATGATCTCTCGCTCCATCGCCTTGAGGATGGCCGTCTGAGGCCGGTCGCGCAGGCTGGCGAGGTAGAGCGTGCGTTCGAGCAGCGGCTTTAACGGCCGGGCGCCGAAGTCTCCCGATGCGAGCTCTGCTTCGCAGGCCATCGCTGGCAACAGCGCACAGTAGCGCCCTTGACTGACGATGGCTTTCATCAGCGACACGCTGTCCAGGCGCAGGGTCGGATCCAGAGTCAGGCCGCCCTCGTCGAGATAGCGCTCGAGGATCGCTCGCGTGCCATGGGATGCCGCGGGCAGCATCAAGTCGATCGTGGCGAGCGCGGTGCGCTCGATGACCTTGGCAGCCAGCACGGGATGGTCACGCCTGGCCACGAGCAGCAAGGGCTCGACCATCAGTTTGTGCGTCGTGATCTTGTGGGAATTGGGCGTGTGGAGCACGACCGCAAAATCGACCGCGCCGTCGGCAAGGTGCTGGTAGACCTGACCACTGGATGCTTCGAGCGCGGTCAGATGAACGTCGGGATACTTCTCGACGAAGCGGTGGATCACCTCCGGGATGTAGCGACTGGAGAACGGCCGTGATGCTGCAATCGTGATCTGACCCCTTGCACTCTTGCTGGCCACGCTGATCTGTTCCCGCGTGCTCGACATCTCATGAAGAATGCTCTCTGCCTGGCGGTAAAGAATCTGTCCGGGGTGAGTCAAGGCCACGCCGCGACCCGTGCGTTGCAGCAACTGCACGCCCACGTCGGCCTCCAATTGCTGGATCTGCCGGCTCATCGTGGACTGCGCAACGTCGAGGCTGGCCTCCGCCGCGGTGAAGCTGCCCAATCGGGCGACATGAAAGAAGTAGAAAAGGCGGCGCGAGTCCAGTAAGTTCTCCGCGGCGAGGTCGGCGACGTCGCTGCGCCGCTTGCGCGCAGGAGCTGCTTCGACTTTTAGACGCTTGGGCACGGCTGCCATCTCCAGTGCGCTGACTCATTGAAATCGCATGGATCGCCCACTGATCGAGGCATGGAACGAGCAATGCTGACGAGCGAACAAGGCATTGCACTCGACGCCTTGATGCGCGAGCGTCATGGCAATGCCGCCTTGGCGCGGCGCGCGTGTTGTGCGCTGCTTTGACAGTGTCGCAGAGCGTCGAGTCGATCGTCGATCCAAGCCGGCTTGCAACGACGCAATCGTCTCGAAGTGGGCCTAGGCGCTGGACGCGTGGGCGCTGGCCAGATGGGTGTCTTTGCATCCTGGCCGCACGCCAAGGATGCCGGTGGATCGGGCCGTATCCGGACCCGCCCGCGCACCGTGTTCTGCGTGGGCGAGAAGACGGCGATCCACACGCCCGATCACAAGCACCGGATGCTGCCGCTGCCGCCCGGGCACACCAAACATCGGCGTGCCCGTATGCAAGTCTGCTGATCCGACTCGGCGCATCACCGCCGATTCTTGGTTCAGTTGCCGGGCACGATCATCGGCTCGAAGCTGAACACGTTGCGGGAGCGCGGATCCACGGAGACCTTGACCCAGTGCAGATTGGGGCTACCGAAGGTCTCGACGCGAGTGAAGTTGCGCAGCAGCCTGGCCTGGTTGAAGAGCGGCTTGTCGATCTTGAAGAAGTGCGTGTCGCCATGCACGAGGACCACCTGTCCGTCAAAGACCTGCGTCTCGGTGGCGATCGCGTCGAGGAACGCGGTGTAGCCGTCATAGGCCGGCAAGGAACGCGATATTCGCCGCGTCGCGCGCGCGGTACTCGGCGTTGTCGGCATCGCATTCGACCTGTGTGCGTGCACTCTTCGTGCTCACGCACTCGCCCGCATGGACGTAGTTATTGTTGCTGCCCGGGACGTTGAGACCAACGAAGACGACATCGCCGTACGTCCAGCGCGTGTTCTCGGCATACAGCCCACCGAGCGGCCCCTGTCGTTCGAGGGCGAAGGGCCGTTGGCCGAAGCTGTTCGGGCTGATCTGCAGGGTCTGGCGGATGTGGGCGAGGCGCTCGAG
>NZ_JANMWL010000195.1:0-3428 GCF_031393925.1 Methylibium sp.
CCACCGCGCCATGGCGAGCGCATCGCGAAGGCCTTGGGGGCGAGCGCCCGGCACGTCGTGGTGCCGAACGCCGGCCACGGCGTGATGGCCATCGGCTGCGCGCGCGATGTGATCTACCGCTTCATCGACGCCGCCGAGGATCGTGACGCCAGTGCGGTCGATGCGGCCTGCCTGGCGGCGATTCCACGGCCGCCGGCCTTCCAGCCACCCGGCTTGATGAACCCGCCAGCGAAGGCCGACCAGTGATTCAGATCGAGAATCTGGCGAAGCGCTTTGCGTTACCAGCAAACACATTCAAATTAAGCGGGCGCTCACATGCAAAGTTTGTCCACGCCGTCAGGAGCGTCAGCCTCCAGGCCCGGGACGGCCACATCACCGGCCTGCTCGGCTCGAACGGCGCCGGCAAGACGACGACCTTGCGCATGCTGGCCGGCCTGATCTCGCCCGACGCCGGCCGCATGACGGTGGACGGCATCGACGTGGCACAGCGCCCGCGCGAGGCGCTGGCGCGCATGGGTGTGCTGTCGGATGCGCGCGGCCTGTACCCGCGCCTGAGTGCGCGCGAGAACATCGTCTACTACGCGCGGCTGCACGGCATGGACCGCGACGCCGCGCATGCCCGCGCCGAAACCCTCGCGGTCACGCTGGACATGCGTGCGCTGCTCGAACGGCGCACCGACGGCTTCAGCCAGGGCGAACGCGTGAAGACGGCGCTGGCGCGCGCGCTGGTGCATGACCCGGCGAACATCATCCTCGACGAGCCGACCAACGGCCTGGACGTGCTCGCCACGCGGGCGCTGCGCGAAAGCCTGCGCCAGTTGTGCAGCGCGGCCGGTGGTGGTAAATGCATCGTGTTGTCGAGCCACATCATGCAAGAGGTCGAACGGCTGTGCGACGAAGTCGTGGTGATGGCGCACGGCCGCACCGTCGCCGTCGGCAGCGTCCAGTCCCTGTGCGCGCGCACCGGCGAGACCGATTTCGAGGAAGCGTTCGTCAAACTCGCGTTCGCCAAAGAGCTGGGAGCGGCCGCATGAAGCGCTGGGTCGAAGGCGCTGGTGCGGTGTTCCACAAGGAGATCGTCGACGCGCTGCGCGACCGACGCACGCTCGCGACCGTGTTGCTCAGCTCGGTGCTGATGGGACCGCTGGTGTTGGCGCTGCTGTCGGGCCTGGTGGCGTCGATGGAGGAGCGTGCCGACAAGCGCGTGGTGGTGACGGTGGGCATCGAGCACGCGCCGACGCTGCGCAACTTCATCGAGCGGCAGACGTTTCGCATCGAGCCGGCGCCAGACGACTACGCGGCGCAGTTGCGCAAGTCGAGCCTCGGCGATCCGGTGCTGGTGCTGGAGGCCGATTTCGAGCAGCGGCTCGAACGCGGCGATGTGCCCGAGGTCGTGGTGGTGAGCGACAGCAGCAACCGCCAGGCCGAAGCCGGCAGCGGCCGGCTGATGCGCCTGCTCGACGGCTTTAACCGCGAGCGCGGCGGGCTCACGCTGGCGCTGCGCGGCGTGCCGGGCAGCCTGCTGCAGGCGGTGGAGCCGCAGGAGCGCGATCTCGCCAGTACGCGCAGCCGGGCGGCGCAGTTCACCAGCATGCTGCCTTTCTTCGTGCTGATGGCGGTGCTTTACGGCGCGTTGCATGCGGCACTCGACACCACCGCCGGGGAGCGCGAACGGGGCTCCCTCGAGCCCTTGCTAGCCAATCCCGCTGCGCCGCTGGCGCTGGTGCTTGGCAAGTGGGGCGCAGTGGCTGCGGTGGCGATGTTGATCGCCCTGCTCAGCGTGCTCAGCTTCCTGCCGGCGAGGCTGCTCATCCGCAGCGAGACGCTGCGCTCGCTCTTCATCTTCGGCCCGGCCGAGGCGGCGAGCTTTCTTGCCGTGCTCGTGCCCTTGGCGGCGGGCCTTTCGGCGCTGATGATGGCGGTGGCGATCCGCTGCAAGAGCTTCAAGGAAGCCCAGGCCAGCACCACCGTGGTCATCCTCGCCGTGTCGCTGTTGCCGCTGGTGAGCCTGTTCAACCAGAGCGGTGAAAAGCCCTGGTTCCTTTGGGTACCGGCGCTCGCCCAGTACACGCTGATGAACCGCGTGCTGCGCGGCGAGGCCCCCGGCGTTGGCGATGTGCTGCTGCCGCTGGCGGTGAGCCTGTTGCTGGCCGGCGCCTGCCTCGCTTTCATTGCGCGACGCTTGCGCGCGGCGGCGGTGCGCTAGTGCTGCGAGCGGCGCAGACGGCACGCGGTAACACGCCAACATTGCGCCGATGAGCCGCAGGTCGTCCGGCAAGAGCCCCGTTGTCTGGCGCTGCACGCGCCTGGACGCGTTGACGCCGCGCGAGCTACAGCGTATTCACGTCGCGCGCCAGCAAGTCTTCGTCGTCGAACAGGCGTGCGTGTACCAGGATGCAGATGCGGCCGACGAGGAGGCATCGCACCTGTGCGGCTGGACGCCCGCGGGTGAGTTGCTCGCCTACGCGCGCATCGTCGACGCAGGCCTGAAGTACGCCGAACCCTCGCTCGGTCGCGTGCTCACCACGAGCGCCGCCCGCGGTACCGGACTCGGTCGCGAGCTGCTGCGCCGCGCCATCGATTGCGCGACCGCTGCTTACCCGGGGGCCGGTATCCGCATCTCGGCGCAGGCGCGGCTCGAGCCTTTCTACGCCGAGGTCGGATTCACGCGCGTGGGCGAGCCGTATCTCGAAGACGAGCTGCCGCACATCGAGATGTGGCGCGCCGGATGACCTGCCAGGGTCATGACAGCGAGCCAAACCCGGAAGCTTCATGCCAGGTCGAATGGCTCGCTCCACTGCGACGTGACAGCAAGGGCTGTTTTTCGTCACCGGCGTCGGCTGTGGGCAGGGACTGTTCGATGGCGCGGTTGACTTCGGCCTGCCACGGCAGGCGGTGAACGATGTCGTTCAGGTAGGGCGCGACTTCATGGGCCGTGAGCACCTCGCCTTGTGCCCCGAGCAGGCGCAGATTGGTGATCATCATCATCGGGTCGGCGATCGCCACGATGCCCGGCACGACCTCGATCCAGTCCCAGGAGAGGCCGGCGGCGCTGACCCCGGCGCGCCCCCCCCACACGGTCTGTCCCATGTTCGGCCAAGCGCCATTCAAACGAGTCGACACGTGCGTGCCAAGGTGGACAAAGTGCAACTCTGAATTTTGGTCGGGCTGCCACAATACAGGCGGCCAAGCGCCTACGGTCCATGCAGGAGTCATGATGGTGCGGGGCAATGAGCCCCGTAACTGCTTCGATGTCGGACAGTGTGGGTAGCCCACTGGCGCTTGCCAGCTGTAAACCTTGTCAGGGGCGCATCCGATCGGTCTCGCCACCGACGTTTTTCGGGAATAAGACACATGCTGCAGGGCAGCTATCAATCGGTGTTGGAAGCGAAGAGCCGCGATGAGTTTCGTGGGGAAGTGATGCGCTT
>NZ_JANMWL010000246.1:0-3166 GCF_031393925.1 Methylibium sp.
GATCGCCCGCATCGCCGCCACCGTCGCCGCGTGGCGCGGCGAACTGCTCCCTCTCCCCCCGGGAGAGGGCCGGGGGGAGAGGGAGCGCAGCGAGAGCACCTACCAGGACATCCCCGGCTACTGCCGCAGCGTGAAGCTGGCCGAGATCGCCGAGCACGGCCATGTGCTGACGCCGGGGCGCTACGTGGGCGCCGAGGCGGTGGAGGACAACGACGACGACTTCGCCACCAAGATGCAGTTGCTCACTGAGAAGCTGGGCGAGCAAATGGCGAAGGGCGCGGAACTGGATCAGCTGATCCGCAAGAAAATGGGCGGCATCGGCTATGAGTTTTGAGGAACCTTGCGAGCCGCTGCGTGAACGGGCTCGAATCCTTCAAACTACCCATTGCGATGCAGGCGGCGGAAACTTTCTCAATCGGCGGACCCAACCATGTTGCAAACCTACGAAGCAGTGCTCCAGCCCAATGGTCAGTTGCAGTTTGTTGACGGGCCGGCAACGCGAGCAATAGCCCCCCGGCATGTGCTGGTGACCTTCACCGACGAAGCCGTGCCGTCCGACACCGCGCTGTGCGGCGCGGCCTTGAGTGAGCCTGCGTTGGCCAACGACTGGCTGCGCGACGAGGAGGCGGCTGCATGGGCCCATTTGCAACCCGGCAAGTGATCCTGCTGCCGTTTCCGTTTTCCGATCTGTCAGCCAGCAAGCTGCGCCCCGCGCTGCTGTTGGCGTCGGCCGGCCGAGGCGACTGGCTGCTGTGCCAAATCACCAGCAACCCCTACGCCGACCCGCGCGCCGTGACGCTGGCCGAAGATGACTTCGCCGAAGGCGGCTTGCAGCGCATCAGCCATGCCCGTGCGAGCAAGCTGTTCACGGCCCATGAATCGCTGTTTCAGCGCGCCGTGGGCGAACTCAAGGCGGAACGGCATGCACAGGTGGTGGAGGCGGTGGTGGAGATGGTGCGGGCAGGGGTATGAGTTCTGAGTGGCCTGTGCTGCGGCTGGAAGAGTGCCTTGACGCGCTGATCGACTATCGGGGAAAGACACCCGAGAAGACCGAGTCGGGCATTCCATTGGTGACCGCGAAGATCATCAAGGGTGGTCGCATTGAAAGGCCTTCGGAATTCATCGCGAGCGAAGCATACGAATCGTGGATGCGGCGTGGCATTCCGCAGGCCGGTGACGTAGTGCTGACGACCGAGGCCCCCATGGGGGAAGTTGCGCAACTCGGAAACGAGCGTGTAGCGCTCGCGCAGCGAGTAGTCACGCTTCGAGGAAAGGCCGGGCTGCTGGACAGCACTTTCCTGCTCTATGTTCTCCAGACCGAGGAGATGCAGGAACAACTCAGATCGCGTGCAACTGGCACCACTGTCTTGGGTATCAAGCAGAGCGAGCTTCGCAAGATTTCGGTCTCGATCCCACCCATCGAGCTGCAGAGAAATTCGGCATCCACTCTCGCCGCGATCGACGCGCGGATCGATTTGCTACGCGAAACCAGCGCCACGCTCGAAGCCATCGCGCAGGCGCTGTTCAAGTCGTGGTTCGTCGATTTCGATCCCGTTCGCGCCAAGCAGCAAGGCCTCGCACCGGCCAGCATGGACGAAGCCACGGCGGCCTTGTTTCCGGACAGCTTTGAAGAATCGGCGTTGGGGTTGGTGCCAAAGACCTGGGAAACCGCGAAGCTCGGCGCTGAGGCCAGTTATCTGAACCGTGGCATCTCGCCCAAGTACGTCGACGTTGGCGGCGTCCTGGTCATCAACCAAAAGTGCGTTCGTGATTTCAAGGTCGACTTGAGAAAGGCTCGTCGACACGACGATGGTCAGCGGGGAATCAACGGCCGTGAACTGCGCGTTGGCGATGTGCTGGTGAACTCAACCGGGGTCGGCACACTTGGTCGTGTCGCCCAGGTGCTCACGCTCGACGAGCCGACCATCGTTGACTCACACGTCACTGTTGTACGTGCAGGGGACCGTTTGTCATGGAACTACCTTGGACTTGCCATGATGCGGAGGCAGGCTGAGATTGAGGAACTCGGGGAAGGCACCACCGGCCAAACCGAACTCAATCGAGGCAAGCTCGCCGGTTTAGCCTTTGTTGTCCCGCCTCGTGAGGTTCTGGAAGCTTTCGACGCGTCAACGCTTCCGTTACGCATGCGCTTGGCGGCCAACTCTCACCAAGCCCAAACCCTCGCCACCCTCCGCGACACCCTGCTCCCCCGCCTGATCTCCGGCCAACTGCGCCTGCCCGCTGCCAAGGCGCTCGCGGATTGACGTGACGTACGAGTTAACGTACGCTGCCGGCATCCAGGAGCCCTCCCATGACCACCCTCACCGCCAGCGAAGCCCGCGCCAGCCTCTACCGGCTGATCGACCAGACGGCCGAGTCACACCAGCCCATCCTCATTGCCGGCAAGCGCAGCAGCGCCGTGCTGCTGTCGGCCGAAGACTGGCAGGCCATCCAGGAGACGCTGTACCTGTTGTCGGTGCCGGGCATGCGCGAGTCGATCAAGAAGGGCATGGCCGAACCGCTGTCCAAGAGCGCCAAGGCGCCGGGCTGGTGAGCTGGGCGGTGATATTCGCGAAGCAGGCCGTCAAGGACGCTCGCAGACTAGCCGCCGCCGGCCTCAAACCCAAGGCGCAGGGCCTGCTCGACGTGCTGCGCCACGACCCGTTCCAGAACCCGCCGCCGTTCGAGAAGCTGGTCGGTGACCTCGAGGGCGCCTACTCCCGGCGCATCAACATCCAGCATCGCTTGGTGTACGAAGTGTTCAAGGCCGAGCGCACGGTGCGCGTGCTGCGGATGTGGACCCACTACGAATGAAGCACGCCAACGCCGCCCGGTCGCATGAGTCGAGCGCACCAGCGTGCAGTCAGCGGTTCGCGCGCAACTGCCTGCACCGCAGGGAGCACAGCTGATGTGGGTTTGCTGCCGACCGGCGCCGTGCGGGTGCGCGTCCAGGCCGCTGCCCGGGCCGACACCCCGCCTGTCGCTCCCCGCCGGCGCGGCTGAGCGACGACACAGCGCATGACCGAAGACCAGCTCGAACAGGAGGCGTTGGGCTGGTTGGCCGATGTGGGCTACCGGCACCGTTACGGCCCAGAGCTGGCGCCTGAGGGCAGCACGCCCGAGCGCGCCGACTACCGGCAGGTGCTGCTGGTCGAACGGCTGCGCC
>NZ_JANMWL010000253.1:0-3928 GCF_031393925.1 Methylibium sp.
GAGCGCCGCCTGCACGGTGGCGCGCGCGGGTGCGGCGCCCGAAGGCAGCCACGCTTCCCACAGCTCGTTCAAGGCCGCGAAGTCGGCCAGGTCGGCGAGGAAAATCTCCACGCGCAGCAGCTTGCTCTTGCTGCTCCCGGCGCGCGCGAGCAGCGCGTCGATGGCGGCGAGCACCTGGCGCGTCTGGCCGCGGATGTCTTGCGTGGCGTCGCCCGCCACCTGGCCGGCCAAGTAGACGGTGCCGTTGTGGACCGTCATTTCAGACATGCGCGGACCGCAATCAAAGCGTTGGATGTTCATGGGTGGGTGCGTGCCTTGTGCGGCTTGGAGGGCTTGCTTGTCTTGGTCGCCTCGGCCAGCGGCTTCTTGCGGCCGAACTTGCTCTCGGTGCCGGCCAACAGCTTCCTGATGTTGGCACTGTGGCGCCACACCAGCAGCAGGCTCATCACTGCAACCGCGATCGCCGCCGGACCGGCGCCCCAGATCAGTAGTTGGTAGAACGGCGCGAATGCCGCCGCCACGATGGAGGCGAGCGACACGTAGCGAAAGAACGCCAGGATGATGGCAAAACTAAGCAAGGTGGCCAGGCCGAGCCAGGGGTTCAGTGCCAGCAGCACACCGGCTGCCGTGGCCACGCCCTTGCCGCCCTTGAAGCCAAAGAACACCGGCCACAGGTGGCCGACAAAGGCCGCCAGGCCGACCAGCGCCTCGGTGCCTTCGCCCAGGCCATAGGGCGCACCGAAGCGCTGCACCAGACCCACCGCCACGGCCCCCTTGACCGCGTCCAGCACGAGGGTAAGAACCGCCGCCAGCTTGTGGCCCGAACGCAGCACGTTGGTGGCGCCGGGGTTGCCCGAGCCGTAGCTGCGCGGGTCGGCCAGGCCGAAGCCACGACTCACGATCACGGCGAACGACAGCGAGCCCAGCAGGTAGGCGGCCAGCGTGGCGAGCAGGGGGAAAACGGCGTTCATCACCGCGCCGTCAGCTCGCGTACCGGCGCGGAAACAGCACGCGGAAGGTCGTCCCCGTGGTCGGCCCGGTTTCGAGTTCGACGGACGCGTCCAGCAGTTCGCAGAGTCGCTTGACGATGGACAGGCCGACACCTTCGCCGGGCTGCTGGTGGACGGGGCGCTGGTCACGCGGCGAGGCCTTGTCCGCGATGTCCACTGCGCTGCCGGCGGGCTCTGCAGCAGCGCCCGGCTCGAGCAGCTTCGCTTCGCTCGTGGCCTGCTCCATCGCGCCGGCCAAGGGCGCGCCCGGCCCGGCATGGAAGCCAGGGCCGGTGTCCTTGACCGTCAGCACCCAGCGACGCGCGTCGTCGCTGGCGCTCGTGCCCCAACTGACCGACACGCTGCCGTGCTGCGTGTACTTGAGCGCATTGAGCAGGAGGTTCTGCGCCACGCGCCGGACCTTGACGGCGTCGCCGTCGACCACCCAGGTGTGCGGCCCGTCGGCGTTCAGCACCAGGCCGCGATCGGCGGCGAACTGCTGGTGGCCTTCGCACAGTTCGCGCAGCAGCGATGCCGCGTCGAACGACGCGACCTGGCGATGCTCTTGCCCGGCCTGCAGCCGCGCGAAGTCGATCACGTCGTCGAGCAAGGCGTGCAGCGACGAGACATTCCTCGTGAGCAGGCGCAGGAATTTTTCGCGTACTGGGCTCGCCAGGTCATCGCGCGAGAGTCCGCTGGTCACGTTCGTCACCACGCCGAGATTGCCTCGCAGATCGTGCGCCACCTGCCGCCACAACTCGGCGCGCTGCAGCTCGAGTTCGCGCACCTGCACCAGCGCCTGCTCGAGGTCGCGGACGTGGCCGGCGGCTTCGATCTGCTGCAGCGCGAAGTACTCGCCCGTGCTCTCGCTGACACCGTCATTGAACAGCTCCGCCAGGCGGCGGCGCGCCGTGAAGCCGACGTCGCGCGACAAATCCGGGCGAGCCCGCTCGAAGCGCTCGAGTTCATCGACCAGACACAGGTTCAAACGGCCCAGCTCGCGCGTCACCTCGCGCAGGTCATAGCCTTGCTGCCAGCGTTGCAGGCCGTGCGCCGCCGCGTCCTCCACCTGGTTGGCTTTGGACGCGGCCCGCTCTCGGCCGGGCTCGGCCAACAGCGCCTGCGCAAACGACTCGAGCAGGTTCGGTATGTGATCGTGCAATTGCGAAATCGGCAAGGAATCGCCGGTCGTCAGCTCGGGATCGCGCCGCACCGCCGTTCGCCATGCGCGCAGGATCTCCTCGCGGCGCTCGGCCAGATAAGTGGCCAGCGCAGCCAGCCCATCGCGCAGGGGATCCGGTCCTTGCATGCATGTCTCCGTTGGTCAGCAGCGCGCCCACCGAGGGCCGCATAGAGGGAGATGCGGCGCATTGTCCCCCGCAGCGCGCGCGGCGTGAAGGCGCTGGTGCGGCAGATGATGGCAGCGCGCTCCATGCGCATGCTAGGCTGCCGCGCCCGCCGAGTCCGAGCCCACCATGCACGTCGATCTTCAACTGCCGCTTGACCGCGATGCCGCCCGCGAACGCCTGCACGCACAAGGTTTTTGCGTGCTCAATCCGGCCGCGCTGGAGGCGCTGACCGGCCAGCCGCTGGCGCGGCTCGAGGCCATCACGCCGTTCTGGAACGACCTGCGGCCCGACCTTTATCTCAAGGACGGCGGCCACTACCGCCAGCGCCGCCATGGCTGCTTCATCCAGACCCTGAGTGCGCCCCGCCTGGAGGCCACGCCGCGCCGCGCGCACTGGCAGCCGACCACGTACAACGCGCTGCACGGCGGCATGGAGCGCTGGTTCGAGCCGCTCGATCCGGCCATGACGACGCAGCCGGCCTTCGGTGCCTTGCTCACCGAACTTGGCAACCTCTTTGCTGGCGTGCGCGCGCCCGCCGCTGGACGCTGGTATATCGAAGCGCACGGCTTTCGCATCGACACCGAAGGCGGCGTCGGCCGACCCACCCCCGAAGGCGCGCACCGCGACGGCGTCGACTTCGTCGCCGTGGTCTTCATCGGCCGCAAGGGCGTGATCGGCGGCGAGACGCGCGTGTTCGACGCGGTCGGCCCGGAAGGCGTGCGCTTCACCCTGGAGGCGCCGTGGAGCGTGCTGCTGCTCGACGATCCACGCGTGGTCCACGAGAGCACGCCAATCCAACCCGAAGACCCGCTGCACGCCGGGCACAAGGGCCACCGCGACACCTTGGTGCTGACCTACCGCTCGGGCGGGTTCCAGGCGCCACGCTGAAGCGCCTGGCACTCACCCCGCCAGCTTGTCCAGCGCCGCGCCGCTGACGCGGCAGATGCGCCAGGTCTTGAAGATTGCGCAGCCGCAATCGCGTTCAATTGATCAAGACCAGCGGTGTGCAGGTGACCCGTTCCCGATCGCGGGTGGTGATGGGGCGTTTGGGCGTTGGGGCGGTTCGGGCGGTTCGTGCGACGCGGCAGGCGGTGCCCGGCGGTTCGCAACGCAACCCACCGCCGTGTTTGCAAAGGCGCGTCCGGGCAGGCGGCAGCGCGCCTTCGAGGCGCTGAGGAGCACAGGGCTCGTGGCCGCGCGCAGCGCTTGGTCCTCTGACTCGTCGCGCTTGTTTGAACGCAGCGAACGCAGTGAGCGCAGTGAGTTGCGCGACGGGCCACGAGCCCGAGCACCGCAAGGCAGTCGCAGCGCAGCGGAGACCGCCTCGACGAAGCGCTGCCGCCTGCCCGGACGCGCCTTTGCCGCCCCAACCGACCTCTTGCCCTTGCGCCTGCCCGCAACCCGTCCGCCGAAAATTGCCGCCGGGCCGGTTGCAGGCCGCCTTTCCTAATCGGATGAAAGCAAATCCGTATGAAATCAGCGCGGCACGCTCCTCGCCGCCAGCGCGCGCGCGATCGCCTGCGCCAGCGCCGCCCGGTCAAAGGGCTTGGGCAGCAGCTCCGGCGCCGCCGGGTCGGCCGGGTCGGTCGT
>NZ_JANMWL010000261.1:0-6908 GCF_031393925.1 Methylibium sp.
AGGCCGGCAGGGCGTGCGGCCCCGTCGGCGGCGGGAAGGCGCCATGCGCTTGCCCTTTCGTAAGATGCGCGGCTTCGCCGGCCTCGGCACGCATGAGGAAGACCGTGGTGTTGAAATTCCGAAAGGCGTGGGTGCCGATCCTGATCGCGGGTCTGCTGACGAGTTCGGGCTGGAGCGCAATGGCCGCCGACAAGGCTTTGGACATTGCGCAGGACGACGCGACCCGCGCGCAAGCCCTGCCTGCTCGCGTGACGGTCGGCTTCGAGCGCTTGCGGCTGCCCGGTGACGAACACATGGGCCTGCTCGGCGCAAGCTACGTCGTGGAGCTGGCGCCTGGCTGGTGGCTGGGGCCGGCGCTCTATGGGGCAGCGACGGGTCGGCGTGGCGGACTGTTCACATGGGGCGCCGAGGGCGCGCGACGCTGGCGCCTCGACGATCGATGGGAAGTCGTCGCGGGCGTGTACGTCGGCGGCGGTGGCGGCGCCGGCGCCCCGGTAGGCGGTGGCTTGATGCTGCGCCCGCATGTCGACCTGATGTTCGACTTCGGCGGCTGGGCGACCGGCATCTCGGCTTCGCAAGTCCGTTTTCCGAGCGGCACGATCCACAGTGCGCAGCTCGGCCTGCTGGTAACGATGCAGGACAAGTTTGCGTTCACCGCCCCCGGCCTTGCCGGACGGAGCATGGAGTTCACTGGCCCGGGCGGCCTGGGCGCTGACCGCGTGGCGGTGACTGCAGGCCGATATGCCTCCGGTTCGGCCAGTGGCAAGTCGCTCGGCTATGCGGGCATGCGCTTGGAGCGACAACTTGACCATGGGGTGTCTGCGACCCTGGAAGCGGCCGGAGCGGCAACGGGAGGGGCCGATGGCTACGCCGAGGTGTTGGGCGGTGTGCTGGCGCTCTGGCCGGCCGGCAGCGAGGCGATTCGGGTCGGTGTCCGTGCTGCGGTCGGTCTGGGTGGCGGTGGCGCCGTGCTCACCGGCGGTGGCCCGATCGCGAAGGCGGCGTTATTGAGCAGGCTGCAGTTGAGCCGTCAGTTGTCACTCGACCTCGAGACCGGCCGAGCCCGTGCGTTCAGCGGCGATTTCAACACGCCCTATGCGCAGCTTTCGGTCGGTATGAAGCTCGGCGAAGCACGGGCCGAGGCCGGCTCCGCTGCATCGCCCAGGATCATGCATGACACGGAATGGTCGCTCAGCGTGCAGAACTATCTGCACGCCCGCAGGAAGGATGGCGGCGCGCCTGGCCTGAGTACCTTGGGCCTCAAGTTTCGTCGCTCATTGACCGAGCACCTGTATCTGAGCGGCCAGGCCCACAGCGCGATCACCGGCGGCGCAGGCGCTTATTCGGTCGGCCTGGTTGGCCTCGGCACGACCACGCGCTTTGCGCGGTACCCGCGCTGGAGCGTCGGGGCCGAGGCCATGGTCGGTGCGGCCGGTGGGGGCGGTGTCTTCAGCGGCGGCGGCGCAATCGCGGAGCCGATGGCCTGGATCGGGCGGGATCTCGGCCGCTACGGCCGAGTCAAGGTCGGCGCGGGTTACGTCAAGTCGCTGCGCGGCGGTCTTTCGTCGCCGGTGATCGACGTGACGTGGGCTGCCGAGTTCGGCACGCCTTGATGTTTCGTTTGGACTCAGATCCCCGCATACCACTCGTACCCCGTGTCTTCCCAATAGCCGCCCCGCCCGCCGCGGATGCCTTCCAGGCTCGCCACCAGCTCGATGCGCATCAGGTACTTGGCGTGCTTGTAGCCGAGCTGGCGCTCGATGCGGGCACGCAGTGGCGCGCCGTTGCCCACCGGCACCGGGGCACCGTTGAGTTCATAGGCCAGCAAGGTCTGCGGGTGGTAGGCGTCGTCGAGGTCGATGCTCTCGTAGTAGAGCGAGTCGGGGTCGCCCTCGTCCATGGCGTCGGCGCAATGGAACACCACGAAGCGCGCGCCGGCTTTCGGCTTCACCTGCTCGAGCACGCGGCCGAGCTGCACGCCCTTCCATTGGCCGATGCAGCTCCAGCCTTCCACGCAGTCATGCCGCGTGATCTGCGTGCGCGAAGGCAGGGCGCGCAGTTCGGCCAAGGTGTACGAGGCCGGCGCTTCGACCAAGCCGCCGACCTCGAGCTTCCAGTCGGCAAAGCCGCCTTGGAGCAGCGCGCGGTAGTCGGCGCCGGCCGGCAGGCGCGTGCCGTTGCTGCGAAAGCTCTTCTGCACGTCGGCCGGCGTGAATTCCTGCGCCATCGAGCGACGACCCGCGACGGCCTTCTGCACCGAGCGGCTCAGCCCTTCGGCGCTCTTGAGCACGCCGACAAAGGATTCGCTGTTGGAGAGCCGGTCGCAGGCGCCGAGCAGCAGGCTGCCGGCCGCCGCCAACGCGCGGCGCAGCAAGCGCCGCCGGCCACGCGGGGCCATTGCGTGTGGCGCGCGGTGCTGCGGGCTCATGGCTGCCTCCGGGAATCGCCGGAAACGACGGGCCGCTCTCGAGTTTCCTCGACCCCTCGGGGGCGGGTTCGGCTCGCCGAGTCCTGGGGCACTTGGTAGTAGCCGGTGATCATCGAGCGGAGCTGGTTCCACACGCCGCTGATGACGACCTCGAAGACATGCACCAACACGAACAGCAGCAGCCCGGTGGCGGCGAGAAAGTGCAGGGTGCGCGCCGATTGCCGCCCGCCCAGCAGGTCGACCCAGCCGGTCAAGACGCTGTCGAGCATGGGCGACATCGCCATCCCGGCCACCACCGCGAGCGGCAGCAGCACGAAGATCACCGCCAGGTAAGCCAGGTTCTGCAGCACGTTGTAGCGCTTGGCGGCCTCGCCGCTCGGGTGACGAAACAGCAGGTGGTCGCGCACCGAAGCGCCGATGCGGCGCAACTCCTCGCGCGTGGGCAAGAGGTCGCGCCGCAAATGGCCGCTGAAGAAGCTGTAGAGCAGGTAGGCCGCGCCGTTGAGCACGAACAGCCAGGCGAAAAAGAAGTGCCAGTGCCGGCCCATCGACAGCCACTGCGGGCCCGGGATGGTGGCCCACGAGGGGAAGCCGCGCGCCATCGGCTCACCGCCGCGGCCCGAGGCCGAGACGCCGAGCACGCCGTCGGTCACGAACGCATGGCCGGCGATGCGCGTCACGCCGACCATGCGCCCGTCGCGCTCCTCGGCGCCCATCGACACCCAGGGCGTGGCGAAGCTCGAGTCGTGCCCCCAGTAGAGCGCCGGGTGGGCGTTGAAGATCTGCAGCCCGCTCATCAAGAGGATGGTGAGGCACAGCACGTTGATCCAGTGCATCAGGCGCACCGGCAGACGGTGGCGGTAAAAGCGCTGGGCGGTCGGGCCAGTCGGGGCAGCAGCAGCGTCCATCGGGTGTCCTCCAGGGTGGCCGCGCGAGGTGCGACGCCGGATGATGACCGGCGCATGCCGCTTCGTCGCGTGGCACAGCCAAGACCTTGCACACCGATGCGACGTGGCGTGCAGAGCGCTTCGCATCACCTGCCCGCAGAGCCCAGTTCATCGAGGATCGGGCAGTCGGGCCGTGCGTCGCCGTGGCAGCACGACGCCAGGCGCTCCAAGGTGCGCTGCATCGCGGTCATTTCGTCGATGCGCCGCTGCAGGTCGGCGGCATGCGCGAGTGCGATGCGCTTCACGTCCGCGCTGGCACGGCGGCGGTTCTGCCAGAGCTTGAGCAGCTGTGCAATCTCGGCCATCGAAAAGCCCAGCCCGCGTGCGCGGCGGATGAAGCGCAAGGTGTGCACTTCCTTCTCGCCGTACTGGCGGTAGCCGGCGTCGGTGCGCGCGATCTTCGGCAACAGGCCGAGCGACTCGTAGTGGCGCACCATCTTGGCCGAGACGCCGGAGCGCTGGGCCGCCGGGCCGATGTTGAGGGCGCTCATCGCACCGCCCCCTTCCAGCGCCGCAGCAACAGCGCATTGCTCACCACGCTGAGGCTGCTCAGCGCCATCGCCGCAGCGGCGATCACCGGGTTGAGCAGGCCCAATGCGGCCAGCGCAATGCCGACCACGTTGTAGGCAAACGCCCAGAACAGGTTCTGGCGGATCTTGGCGTAGGTGCGGCGCGAGATGTCGATCGCATCGGCCACCAGCGCCAGGTCGCCGCGCATCAAGGTGATGCCGGCGGCGTGCATCGCCACGTCGGTGCCGGTGGACATGGCGATGCCGACATCGGCCGCCGCCAGCGCCGGTGCGTCGTTGATGCCGTCGCCCACCATCGCGACGCGCGCGCCGTTGGCCTTGAGCGCCGCGACGATGGCCGCCTTGTCCTCGGGCAGCACCTCGGCATGCACGTCGTCGATGCCGAGCGCCTGGCCCACCGCCGCAGCGCTGCCGCGGTTGTCGCCGGTGACGAGCGCGGTGCGCACGCCCTGCGCGTGCAGCGCGCGCAGCGCTGCCGCGGCGCCGGGCTTCACCGCATCGCCAAACGCCAGCAGGCCGATGAGGCGCGGCGCGGCGCTCACGTCGCTGATGTCGGCCAGCCACGAGACGCTGCGCCCTTGGGCCTGCAGCGCCTCGGCGCGCGCCGCCAGCGACGCGCGGCCGACCTTCAGTTCGTCCATGTAGCGGCCGCTGCCCAGGCGCAGCGCGCGCCCGTTCACCGTGCCGGCGATGCCGCGCCCGGCAACGGCGGTGACTTCGCGGGCCGCCGGCACCGCCAGACCTTCGCTCGCTGCCGCCTCCATCACCGCGCGGCCGAGCGGGTGTTCGCTCTGTGACTGCAGCGCGGCGCTGAGCGCCAGCAGTTCACGCGCGTCGTCGGCAGCGGCTCGGGCAGCGCCGGCCGCGCCCGCCGCGGCGCCCGCGCCCACGGCTTCGTGCGCCACGAGACGCGGCTTGCCTTCGGTGAGCGTGCCGGTCTTGTCGAAGGCCACCACCTCGAGCGCATGCGCCACTTCCAGCGCCTCGGCGTCCTTGATGAGGATGCCGTGGCGCGCCGCCACGCCCGTGCCGGCCATGATGGCGGTCGGCGTCGCCAGGCCGAGCGCACACGGGCAGGCGATCACCAGCACCGCCACGGCGTTGAGGATGGCCGCCTCCCAGTGGCCGGTGCCCAGGCCCCAGCCGAGCAAGGTGACGAAGGCAATGACGATCACCACCGGCACGAACACCGCACTCACCCGGTCCACCAGCCGCTGGATCGGCGCCTTGCCGGCCTGCGCCGACTCCACCATGCGCACGATGCGCGCGAGCGTGGAATCAGGCCCGACCGCCGTGGTGCGCACCCGCAGCACGCCCTCGCCATTGACCGAGCCGCCGGTCACCGCCTCGCCCGCGTGCTTGGCAATCGGCAGGCTCTCACCGGTGATGAGCGACTCGTCGAGGTGGCTGGCGCCTTCGACCACCACGCCGTCGACCGGCATCCTTTCGCCGGGGCGCACCACGACCTCGTCGCCGACCTGCACCTGCGCCACCGGCACCTCGCTCTCCTGCCCCGCGCGCCGCACCCGCGCCGTCGCAGGGCGCAGCGCATTGAGCGCGCGGATCGCCTCGGTGGACTGGGGCTTGGCACGCGCCTCCAGCCACTTGCCGAGCAGCACCAAGGTGATGACGATCGCCGAGGCTTCGAAGTAGAGATGCAGCATGGCGCCATCGCTGGCCATGCCCGCCATGCCCGGCATGACCATCACGCCGCCGGCCGAGCGCAGCAACTGCCACACGCTCAGGCCATACGCCGCCGAGGTGCCCAGCGCCACCAGCAGGTCCATGTTGCCGGAGCCGGCCTTCAGCGCCTTCCAGCCGGCACGGTAGAAGCGCCCGCCGAGCCAGAACTGCACGGGGGTGGCGAGCGCGAACTGCAGCCAGCCGTCGAGCATCCAGTGGCTGCCCACCAGCAGGCCGAACATCGGCAGCGCCAGCGGCAACGACAAGGCCGCGGCCACGGCGACCGGCCACCACGGCGCGCCGCCTCGCTGGGGTGCCGCGCGCTCATCCGCGTCCGCGCTCGACAGGCGCGCCTCGTAGCCGGCCGCCTGCACCGCCGCGCGCAGCGCCTCGGTATCGACCTCGCCGGCCCACTTGATCTCGGCCGTCTCGGTGGCGAGATTCACCTGCGCCGACACCACGCCCGGCACTTTGGCGAGCGCCTTTTCGACGCGCGCCACGCAAGAGGCGCAGGTCATACCGTCGATTCGTAGCGTGAGGCGGCGCTCCGCGAGCGCATAGCCGGCACGCTCGACCGCGCCGCGCAGCGCCGCGATGCCGACCGAGGCATCGGCGCGCACGCTGGCGACTTCGGTGGCGAGGTTGACGCTGGCCTTGTCCACGCCCGGCAAGGCCTGCAGCGCCTTTTCGACCCGCGACACGCAGGAGGCGCAGGTCATTCCTTCGATCGGGAACGACCAATGCCGCAGGGCGGCAGATGAAGGAGCGAGGGTGGCAGTGGCGTTCATGACGAGGTCGGCCTTCGGACGCAAGTGCAGTGTGGCGACAGCGCGAGTCTGAAGCTTCCCATCATGGAAGGGTCAAGCCGGGCTTATGCAATTCCACATCGGCAAGGCGGGAACGACCGCACGTCGTTTGACCTTGCCACGGTGGCAAGCTTCACAGTGCAATCCATTCATCACGTCTTGCGGAGCGCGCCCATGATCGAATTCAACATCCCTTCCATGAGCTGCGGCCACTGCGTCGCTCGGTTGACCGAGGCAGTCAAGGCCGCAGACCCGAGCGCCAAGCTCGAGGTGGACCTGAAGAACAAGCAGGTCCGCGTCGAAAGCGCGAAAGACCGCGCCGCACTGGCGGCAGCGCTCAGCGAGGCCGGCTACCCGCCAAACTGAGCCGCTGCAAGCCAGGCCGGCAATGTCCGGCTGTCGGCAGGCCAGCGCCGAGCGAGCTACCTGGCCATCTCGATCGTGGTGACGACGAGTGAACCGCCTGCCTTCTCCGCGGTGAACCTCACCTTGTCGCCGACCTTCACCGTGTCGA
>NZ_JANMWL010000257.1:0-1734 GCF_031393925.1 Methylibium sp.
CCGGCGTAGCCCTGGCCGCGCGGCAGGCTCTGGATGCCGGCCTTGACCTGCTCGGAGATGCGTGCGGAGGTAAAGAAGCCCAGCGCCAGCACCACCAGAATGAAGCTCGGCACCTTTTGCAGCGGCGGCATCAGCGCCGGGATGACGTGGTACCAGAGAAAGATCTGCACCAGGAGCGGAATATTGCGAAACAGCTCGGTCCAGGCATTGCCCAGGAACTGAAGGCCGCGGCTAGGCACGGTGCGCAGGATGCCCATCAACGAGCCCACCCCGAGCGCCACCACCAGGGCGAGCGCCGACACCGACAGGGTCCAGCCCCAGGCCGACATCAGCCACTGCAGGTAGGTCTGCCCGCCCCCGGTGTCTTGTAGGAACACCTGCCAATCCCATGTTCGGCCCAAGAGCGGCTCCCGTTGCTGTTGACGCGGGCTGCAATGAAAAAAGCGCGACGCGGCCGCAGCCATCGTCGCGCTCCCAGATTAGCAAGCCTGGCGCCACGGCGCCTAGGGCTTAGCTCGGGGACCGTGTCGCCGCGACCTCACGAGACTTTCTTGGCGTAGTCCTCGGCGGGCTGGTTGTTGGGGCTCTTGAGCGCCTGCTCGAGGTACTTGCTCATCGGCAGGTTGACCACTGCGCCGGTGGGCGGCGTGGGCTGCTTGAACCACTTGTCGTAGAGCGTGTTGATCTCGCCCGACTTGGTCATGCCGGCAATGGTGGCGTTGACGATCTTCATCAGGCCCGGGTCGTCCTTTCTCATCATGATGGCGATCGGCTCGACCGACAGGACCTCGCCGACGATCTTGTAATCGGCCGGGTTCTTGCTGCGCGCAATCAGCCCGGCGAGCAGGCTGCCGTCCATCACGAAGGCATCGGCACGGCCGCTTTCCACCAGCAAGAAGCTGTCGGCGTGGTCCTTGCCGAACACGTCCTTGAAGTCGAGGTTGTCGGCGCGCTTGTTCTTGCGCAGGGTCTGCACCGAGGTCGTGCCGGTGGTGGTCGCCACCGTCTTGCCCTTGAGGTCGGCGATGCCCTTGATGCCCGAGCTGGCCTTGACCGCCATGCGCACCTCTTCGACGAAGGTGGTGTTGGCAAAGGCCACGTCTTTCTGGCGCGTGGCGTTGTTGGTGGTGGAGCCGCACTCCAGGTCGACGGTGCCGTTTTGCACCAGCGAGATGCGGTTCTGCGAGGTGACCGGCTGGTATTTGACCTGGAGCTTCTTGCCGATGGCCTTCTCGATGTTCTCGACCGCCTTCTCGCAGATGGCGACGTGGTAGCCGACGTACTTGGAGCCGCCCAAGGTGTAGGACAGCACCCCCGAGGACTCGCGCACACCCAGCGTGATGGCGCCCGAATCCTTGAGCTTCTCGAGCGTGTCCTCGGCCCGTGCAGAACCAAGAACGGCCAGCGCGGCTACCAGGACGAGCAATGATCTTTTCATTCGGACTCCTTGAAAAACCTTGGGTTTGAAATCACAACGCGATCATGCCGCAGCCGGCGCCAGGGTTTGCCAGTGAGCGCTCGCCACGCCACAGACACGCCGACGCGGCCATTGGCTCGGCGAGCAGTTCGGCCATCAGCCCGCCCTAGCGTTCCCAGCCACATGGCGGTGCCGTCAACGCTCCCAAATGGCTGTAGGGCATCGGGCCGACGGCCACGGTTGCGCCGTCCGTTGGGCACCCGTGACTCAGCGCGTGGCCGCCGCCGCCAGGTGCTGCCAGAGCGCCTGCACACCGG
>NZ_JANMWL010000281.1:0-2009 GCF_031393925.1 Methylibium sp.
CGATGCTCTTGCCGGCGAAGACCTCGTGCAGCACCTGCCCCCAGGGCGTGTTGCGGTCGCCGCGCCGCGCCAGCACCACGCCAATGACCAGCGCCGGAAACTCGAGCAGCACCAGGAACACCACCATGTAGCCTTCGGCGACCTCGCCGAGCCGGACCAGATAGGCCGAGGCCACGGCGAAAGTGACCACGCTGACCGATCCGTAATGCGCAGCGATTGAACCCGCATCGGCGCGCGGCAGCTTGCCGATGCGGCGCAAGACCGGGAACGCCGCCAGTGGGATCAAGGCGCCCACGCTCACCACCACCAGGGCGGGCAACGCCACGTCGAGCAGCCGATAGCGCGCAAGCTCGACGCCGCCTTTCAGGCCGATGGCGAGCAGCAGAAAGATGCTCAATGACTCATAAAGGACGCCGGGGATCTTGAGGTCCGAGCGCACGAAGCCGGCAATTGCCCCGAGCAGGAAGAACAGGATGACGGGTTCGAAGTACGGCATCTTCAGCGACGGGTGCGCACCCGCATCAACGCACGATCATGACCGGCACCTTCGCCTGATGCGCGACCTTGTCGGCCACCGAGCCTAGCATCAACGATTTGGCCATGCTCTGGCCGCGTGAACCGATGACGATGCCGTTGATGCCAGCCAAGCCCGGCGTTTCTGCCAAGGCGACGATCTGCGAGGCAGCCTCGCCCATCACGACATGCAGGCGCCAGCGGACCGAGGCCGCGTCGAGCCGCTGGCGTGCCCGCGCCGTGGCCGCCCAGCCGCGGCGCGCGAGTTCGGTCTCCGCCGCTTCCTTGACCAGCCAGGGCTGGACATGAACGATATCGACTTCGCCCTCGTGGCCGAGCGCGGCCAGGCGTGCCGCCATCGCCACGGCGCGCAGCGAACAGTCGGACCCATCGACCGCCACCAGCCAGCGGTTGTTGCGGTTGACGGGGATCACGCCGCTTGCGTGCCAGGTCACGGCGATCAGCCTGCCAATGTCGTCGCGCGTTTCGCTGGAAGGCGCCGCCACGGGGTCGTGGGCCGAAACGTCGGTCATGAAACGCTCCTGGAGACTTTGGCTCTCGACAATCTCAGGCTGAAGACGACCGAGGCGAGGATGATCGAGCCGACGATGACCAGCGACCACTGGACCGGCATGTGGAACCAAGGCGCGACAAGCATTTTCCCGCCGACGAAGATCAACACCAGCGCCAGGCCGTACTTGAGCAGGTGGAAGCGCTCCGCCATGTCGGCCAGCAGGAAGTACATCGCACGCAGCCCCATGATGGCGAAGATGTTGGAGGTGAACACGATGAACGGATCGGTGGTGACCGCAAAGATGGCCGGGATGCTGTCGACCGCAAACACCAGATCGCTGGCCTCGATCAGCATCAACACCAGGAACATCGGCGTGGCGTAGCGCAAGCCGTTGATGCGCACGAAGAAGGCATCGCCGTGAAAGCCCGGCGTGATGCGCATGTGGCCGCGCAGCCAGCGCAGCAAGGGATTTTTCTCGAGGTCGGGCTGTTGCTCGGCGAACACCAGCATCTTGACCCCGGTGACCATCAGGAACGCACCGAACACATAAAGGATCCACGCGAATTCAGACTCCAGCCAGACGCCCGCCAGGATCATCGCGGCGCGCATCACGATCGCGCCCAGCACCCCGTACAGCAGCACGCGGCGCTGCAACTCGGCAGGCACCGCGAAGTAGCTGAAGATCATTACGAACACGAACATGTTGTCGATCGACAGCGACTGTTCGATCAGGTAGCCGGTCAGGAACTCGAGCGCCTTGCGGTTAGCAATCTCGCGACCCGCGGTGCCGTCGAGATACCACCACAACAGCGCGCCGAAGGTAAGCGCCAGCGCGACCCAGGCAACAACCCAACTCGAGGCTTCCTTGACCGAGACGCGATGCGACTTGCGGCCACCGAGGACGAACAGGTCGAGCGCCAGCATGGCCAGTACGAACGCAATGAAGCCGGCCCACATCGGGCCGGTGGCAAAAGATTCGATG
>NZ_JANMWL010000293.1:0-51871 GCF_031393925.1 Methylibium sp.
GCATCGGCCATCAGCAGCGCGGCCTCCAGCTCCTCGTAAAGCGCATCGTCGATGCGCGTGCCGGTAAACACCTGGGTGATGCCGGCGCCGGTGCGGCGCAGCCCCAACTTCAAGCGGTCGAGCCAGGGGCGGCGCGCCGGGGCGACCTCCTCGGGCGGCGGTGCGCTGAACGCGGGCGTGGCACTGACCGGCGCGGGCCGGGGCGGCGCCGTTGCAGCGGGAGGCACAGGCTGCGGCGGGGGCAGCGCGATCGACGGGGATGGCGTGAACTGCGGCGCGGGCGCGGCGGGAAGGACCGGGGGCAGCGCGGATGCGAAGTCACGCAGATCGGGTGCGGTGGGCGTGGCGGGAGACGGCGCCTTCTTCTTGAAGAAACTGAACATGAGGCGCGGATTCTAGGGACAGCCCCGAGGCACCCCGCCGACGGCCGCACACGCGACGGCACCCGTCAAGCGGCCGTCCCTAGAATCGCGCGATGGCAGCCCCCATCCGACCCGGTCCCGACCCCCGAGCGCAAGGCAGCGTGCGCTTGATCGGCGGGCAATGGAAGCGCAGCAAGCTGCCGGTGCTCGAAGCCGCCGGCCTGCGACCGACGCCCGACCGGGTGCGGGAAACGCTGTTCAACTGGCTCGGCAATGACCTCGCCGGCTGGCGCTGCCTCGACGCCTTTGCGGGCAGCGGCGCACTCGGCTTCGAGGCCGCCTCGCGCGGCGCGGCGGAGGTGCTCTTGCTGGAGCAAGATGCCCGGCTGGTGGCCAACCTCAGAGCCGTGCAACTGCGGCTCGACGCGCGGCAGGTGCGGGTCGAGGCGGCCGATGCGTTGCGCTGGATGTCGCACCATCGCACAGGCGCGTTTGACCTGGTCCTGCTCGACCCGCCTTTCGACGCCGGCTTGGCCGAACCCGCGCTTGCTGCCGCAGTGCCGCTGCTCGCGCAGGGCGGTCTGCTCTATCTGGAAGCGCGTGCGGCGCTCGACACCGCCACGATCGACGCGCAGGGACTGAGCCTGCACCGGCACACGCGCGCCGGCCACGTGCATGCGCATTTGTTCAGGCGCTCGGACACTGCGGCCAGCGCGGCATAAACTGCCCGCCGAACCGCTCAGCGAGGACCGTGCCGTGACCGCAAACACCCTCCTCACCGCCGTCTATCCGGGGACTTTCGATCCGATGACCCTCGGGCACGAGGATCTCGTGCGCCGCGCCAGCACGCTGTTCGAGCGGCTCATCGTGGCCGTCGCTGCGGGCCACCACAAGCGCACCATGTTCACCATTGCCGAGCGGCTCGAAATTGCCCAGGAATTGGCTGCGCCCTACGCCAACGTACAAGTGATCGCGTTCAGCGGCCTGCTGCGCGACTTCGTGGTCGGCCACGGCGGCAAGGTCGTGGTGCGTGGCCTGCGCGCCGTGAGCGACTTCGAGTACGAGTTCCAGATGGCCGGCATGAACCGCCAGCTCATGCCCGAGGTGGAAACCGTGTTCCTCACGCCGAGCGACCAGTACCAGTTCGTGAGCGGCACCTTCGTGCGCGAAATTGCCACCTTGGGCGGCGATGTCTCCAAGTTCGTGGCACCGTCCGTACTCCAGCGCTTGAAGGCGCGCGTGAGCCAGGCGACCCGAGATGAATCCCCGCAATAAGCCGACACCGATCTACGCTCCGGGAGTCTTCATGGCACTCATGATCACCGACACACAGCGCGGGAGTCCGCAACGCATGCGTTGCGCCGCGCTGTGCCGTCTTCGCATGCAGGCGAAGGCGGTGTTCGTCGCCGAGCAGGAGGGCCCATGGCACTCATGATCACCGACGAATGCATCAACTGCGATGTCTGCGAGCCCGAGTGCCCTAACCAAGCCATCTCGCTCGGCCCGGAAATCTACGTGATCGATCCGGCCCGCTGCACCGAATGCGTGGGGCACTTCGACGAACCGCAGTGCGTACAGGTTTGCCCGGTTGCCTGCATTCCGGTCGACCCGGCACGCGCGGAGAGCAAGCCGCAGTTGTGGGCCAAGTTTCGCGCCTTGGTCGGCGATGCTGCCGATGCCGTGCCACCGCGCGGCGCAGCCGGCGACTGACAGCGCTTCAGTGCGCCGCCGCGACGGCGGCGGGTTTGCGCTGCTTGCGGCGCCCGGGTTCGGCCGGCTCGACCGCCCGGAAGTCGGTTGACGCATCCTTCGCCCGCGCTCCAGTGCGCTTGGGCGCTTTGCTGGCCGATGCCGCCGCGCTCGGCGGCGTTGCACTCAGGCTCGTGGCCGGCGCCGCCACCGCACGCTCGCGTTGCTGGCGTTCGCGTTGCAGCGCCGCTGCTACCCGGGCGTCGCGCCGCACGGCCGCTTGAGTCTGGGCCTGCTGCTCGGGGCTGCGCGCGTCGCCCGCATCGATCACGCGGCCCTGCGGGCACGGCTGCTGCGAATAGACCGCGCCCTCGGTGCCGCATCGGTAGACGGTCTGCGCGCCACACAGGCCGGCACCGCACGCCAGGCAGACCGAAATCACCACATCGCGCAGAGTCATACCGTGTCCTTTCGCACCACCGCGGACGAGGCCGCTTCGGTGGTCGTCGTGAGTGCCACCAATGGCCGCGGCGGCTTGGGCCGCGGCGGCTTGCTCGTGTGCAAGCGCAGTGTGGCCTTGGCCATGTCGCCCGCGAGCAATGCATCGAGCGCGTCGAGCGAACGGGCGATGCAGGCTTCGATCGCCTCGCGATGCTCGGCCATCGGCCGGCCCAACACGTAATCGGCAACCTCCGTCTTGACGCCCGGGTGACCAATGCCCAGGCGCAGGCGCCAGTAGTCGGGCGAGCCGAGCTGCGCATGAATGTCGCGCAGCCCGTTGTGCCCGGCATGGCCACCGCTGAACTTGAGTTTCATCTCGCCCGGCGGCAGGTCCAGCTCGTCGTGCGCCACGATGATTTCGCCGGGTTCGATCTTGTAGAAACGCGCCAGCGCAGCGACCGCCTTGCCCGAGAGATTCATGTAAGTCTGCGGCGCGAGCAACCACACCGCGTTGCCCTGCACGTTCGCGCGCGCCACGCGCCCGTGGTAGCCGCGCTCGGGCTGCAACGTGGCCTTCAGGCGCACCGCCACGGCGTCGAGCCACCAGAAGCCCGCGTTGTGCCGGGTGGCCTCGTATTCGGAGCCCGGGTTTCCCAGGCCGACCAGCAGTCGAATCATGATGGGGCGGATTATCGCGACGGCGCACGAAAAAAAGCCCCGCCGAGGCGGGGCTGGCTCGACCGACCTCGGGGTCGACTTATTTCTTGTTCTGCTTCTCGGTCTTCTTGGCCTTGGTGGCAGCGGCCGGCGCCGCGACGACCACCGCTTCCGCAGGCGCTTCTTCCGCCGCTTGCGACACCACGGTGGCGATCACCGGATTCTTCTTGCCACGCAGCACCACCTTGATGCCGGCGCCGAGCTTCAAGTCGTTGACGTGCAACGACTGGCCCTTGGCCAGCTCGCCCAGATCGACCTCGAAGAACTCGGGCAACTGCGAGGCCAGGCATTGAATCTCCAGCTCGTTCATGACGTGGGACATCACGCCTGAATCGACCTTCACGCCCGGCGCGTTTTCTTCGTTGATGAAGTGCAGCGGCACTTTCTTCTGGACGCGCGTGGTGGCGTCCACGCGCTGGAAGTCCACGTGCAGCACGATCTGACGAAACGCGTGCATCTGCAGGTCGCGCAGCAGGACCTGCTGCGTCTGGCCTTGCAAATCCATGTCGAGGATCGACGAATGGAATGCTTCTTTCTTGATCGCGTGGTACAGCGCGTTGTGGTCGAGCTCGATCTTCACCGGCTCACCGCCGCCGTAGACGATGCCCGGCACCTTGCCGGAAATACGCAGGCGGCGGCTCGCTCCGGTCCCCTGCAGTTCGCGCGGGAATGCGACGAATTTCATGTGTTTTCTCCGTTAAGGAAGGTGCCCGCGACCAGGCACCTTTGATGACGGCGCGCACGCCCCATGCGAGCGCACCGGTTGATGCCGGATCAGAAGTTGTTGTTCTGTTCCGAGAAAAGAGAAGTGACCGATTCGCCGTCCGAAATGCGGCGGATGGTTTCGGCAAACAGGAAGGCCACCGACAGCTGGCGAATCTTCGGCGTGGCCTTGGCGTGCGCATGCAAAGGAATGGTGTTGGTGATCACCACCTCGTCGATCTGCGAGTTCTTGATGCGCTCGATCGCCGGCCCGGAGAACACCGGGTGCGTGCAGTAGGCGAACACGCTCTTGGCACCGCGCTCCTTCAGCACCTCGGCCGCCTTCACCAGCGTGCCGGCGGTGTCGATCATGTCGTCCATGATCACGCAGTTGCGACCGTCGATCTCGCCGATGACGTGCATCACTTCGGACACATTGGCCGCGGGGCGCCGCTTGTCGATGATGGCGAGGTCGCAATTGAGCTGCTTGGCCAGCGCGCGCGCGCGCACCACGCCGCCGACGTCGGGCGAAACCACGATGAGATCGTCGTAGCGCTTGCCCTTGAGGTCCGACAGCAGCACCGGCGAAGCGTAGATGTTGTCCACTGGAATGTCGAAGAAGCCCTGGATCTGGTCGGCATGCAGGTCCATCGTCAACAAGCGGTTGACGCCCACCGCTTCGAGCATGTTGGCCACGACCTTGGCGGAGATCGGCACGCGGGTCGAGCGCGGCCGGCGGTCTTGCCGCGCATAGCCGTAATACGGAATCACCGCGGTGATGCGCCCGGCCGACGCGCGCTTGAGCGCATCGACCATGATGAAAAGCTCCATCAGGTGTTCGTTGGTCGGCAAGCAGGTCGGCTGCAGCACGAAGATGTCGCGCGCGCGCACGTTCTGCTGAATCTCGACGGTGACTTCGCCATCGGTGAACCGCCCGACCATCGCCTGGCCGAGTTCGATGCCGAGCGAGCTGGCGATCTCCTGCGCGAGCGCCGGATTTGCATTGCCGGTGAAGAGCACGGTGTTGGCGAGCATCACGCCTCCGCAATGGGAGCTGTTGGGACCATCATTCAAACGACACGGCGCCCGCTGCGGGCGCCGTGCGTTCACACACCTTGGCAGGGGAGGAAGGACTCGAACCCTCGCATGTCGGAATCAAAATCCGATGCCTTGACCAACTTGGCGACTCCCCTACACGGGACGCGGCTCGCGCCGCGACCTCGAAAACGCCTGCCGCCGATTCCACACCTCAGGTCGCCCACTGCGCCAGCGGATGCCCAGGCAGACCGCGGCACATGCGCCCCACCCACGACGGCGCAAGCTCCTGGGCTTGCAGCATCGCGATGCTCGGCGAGTCACCGCTGCCCGCATCGGCAAACACCGCGCTGCCTGAGCCCGACATGCGACTGGCACCGAAGCGGCCGTGCAGCAGCGCCAGGGCTTCGGCCACCTCGCCGCAGTAAGCAATGGCGCCTGCCTGCAGATCGTTGCGGCCAAACCAGAGAGGGTTTGCAGCGAAGTCCGGGAGTGTAGCAGCGGCGGTGTTGCGGGCCAAGGTCGGGCTGCCAAAGATCGCTGCGGTCGGCACCACGGCCGCAGGCTTGAGCACGGCCCACCAACGCGGCGCCAGCTCGATCGGCGTGAGGCGCTCGCCGATGCCTTCGACCCAGGCGTTGCTGCCGGCGACGAAAAACGGCACGTCGGCCCCGAGCCGCAATGCCAGGGCGAGCAACCGCTCGCGCGACCAGTGCAGCTCCCACAGTCGGTTCAGGGCCAGCAACGTGGTCGCGGCGTCGGAGCTGCCGCCGCCCAGGCCGGCACCCCAGGGCACCTGCTTGTCGATGGTGATGTCGACACCGTGGCGGCTACCGCTCTCGGCCTGAAGCAAGCGCGCCGCCCGCAGGCACAGATCGTCGGCCGGCAGCGCCGCGGCACTGTCATGGCGCGCCAGCCGAGCGTCCTGGCGACGCTCGAAATGGAGCGTGTCACACCAGTCGATCAGCGCGAACACCGATTGCAACAGGTGGTAGCCGTCTTCTCGCCGACCGATCAGGTGCAGGAACAGGTTCAGCTTGGCTGGCGCCGGAACATCGTAGAGGGCCGCGATCATCGCGCCGCAGTCTCGCCCGGTGCGTCGAGCTTGGCGCGCACGCTGATCACCGGCGCGGCCAGCCGCTCGGCCACCACCCAGCCGTCGACGTGCCGGGACAGGTCGACCTGCCAGCCGAGTTGCTCGAAACCCCCGGGCCGTGCGCGGCTGGAGGCGCCGGGCCAGGGGCGCCCGCGCAACCAGTCGACCAGGGCCGCCAGGGGAATGCGCTCGCCAAACGCATCGCCGGCGAGGCTCTCGAGGTCAGGATAGCTGCGCTCGCCCTCGCGCGAACGCAGCGTCACCTGCTGCGGCGACCACTCGGCCCGCGCGAGCTGCGTGCCCAGCGGTGTGGCAAGCACCAGCCGCCCGCGCTCGGCCGAGCCTTCAAGCTCGAAGGCTGCGTTGAACGACCGCGCGGAATCGCCTTGAACGCTTACCGACAAGCGCCCTGCCAGCACGTCGACGGCCGGTCGGGACACGAGCCCCGCGCAGCCGGCAAGGAGCGCGGACGCGATCACCACAGCGGCGACCGCGCGGGCCGTCACAACTCGACCTTCAGGCGCGCGAGCGTCTCCTTGAGCACATCATTGCCGGCGTCGCGGGCGCGCGCCTCGGCCCAGACACGCCGCGCCTCGTCGCGCTCGCCTGCCACCCAGAGCACCTCGCCGAGATGGGCCGCGATCTCGGCGTCGGGACGCGCACGGTAGGCCTGGCGCAGCCAGCGCAAGGCCTGCTCGCTGCTGCCCAGGCGGTACTCGACCCAGCCGAGGCTGTCGAGCAGGAAGGGGTCGCCCGGCGCGAGTTCGACCGCCTTGGCGATCAGCTGCCGCGCCTCGGACAGGCGCTGGTTGCGATCGGCCAGGGAATAGCCCAGCGCGTTGTAGGCCTGCGCCTGTTGCGGCTTGAGCGCGATCACGCGGCGCAGCAACTGCTCCATGTCGGCCAGCCGGTCGAGTTTCTCGGCCATCATCGCCTGCTCGTACAGCAGGTCGCTGTCGTCACGATAGCGCTGGTTGGCATCGGCGAGCACGCGCAGGGCAGCGTCCCATTGCTTATGGTCACGCAGCAGTTGCGCTTCGGCGAGCAACTTGCCGCGCGCGTCGTCGGGTGTGCGCTCGGGGAGCTTGCGGATCAGCGCTCGCCCTTCGTCGAGCTTGCCCTGCTGCGCGAGCAGCGAGGCGCGACGCGACTGCACCGCCAGGGCTTGCGGACTCTCGACCTTGGACAACCAATCTTCCGCGGTCTTGAAGTCGCGCCGCTGCTCGGCTGCCTGGGCCAACAGCAAATAGGCCTGCGTCTTGCGCTGCGTCGGCGTCACGGCGTCTTCGTCTTGCAACTCGGCGGCCGCGGCGGGCTCGCCGGCTGATTCGATGCGCGTCAAGTATTCGCGCAGTGCGACCTCGGCCTCGGCAGGCCGCTTGAGCTCGAGCCGCAACGCGCCCAGGGTCAGCCACGCGTCGATGAACTGCGGCGCGTCGCGCGTGACGGCCTCGAGCTGCGGCGCCGCATCCGCATAGCGCTGGCCAACCGCCAGCGCACGGGCGTAGACCAGTCGCACGGCGCTGCGCGTCGTCGCGCTGCCAGCGGGCGCTGCGGCGAGGTAGGTGGTGACCACCTCTTCGGCTTGCGCCTGCACGGGCATCAACTCGATGGCCAGCAACGCCACGGCCTCGCCGTTGACGCCACTCGCTTGGGCTCGACGCGCGGCGTCAAGCGCACGCTGCGGTTCACCGGCGGCAAGCCGGCTTCTACCCAACGCGACCCATGCGGCAACTGCGGACGCCGAGGGCTCGTCGACGACACGTCCTTCGGCGTAAGGCAGCAGCACCTGCTCGAGCGCCTGCGCGGTCGCCTTGCGATCGGTGCTGCGTGCGAAATGGGCTGGCAGGGAGGCGATCGCCGCGGCGCGCTGCGACGGCAGCACCGAACCGAGCGTTGCGCGCAGCGGCTCCACCGTCTCGGCGCCGCGGCCCAGCGCCACGAGCAGCTTCACTTCGTAGAGTTGCGCATCGATCGATGACGGCACGGCCACGCGCCAGGCGCGCACCGCGGCCAACGCCTGCTCGCCGGCCTGGGCTTGCAAGGCCACGTCGGTGGCACGCCGAAACAGCCGCTCGTCGCGCGTCTTGCGCGCCGCGTCGAGCAGCACCTGGTAGCTGCTGCCGGCCTCGCCCTGGCCGAGCTCGATCTCGCCGACGAGCAATTGATAGAACAACTGCGCATCGATGCTCGAGTTGTCGACCGGCTCGGCGCTGCGCACCTCCGGCGGTGTCTGCGGCATCAAGGAAGGCGGCACCGGGACAGTCTGGGCGTGCGCGCAAACGGCAAGCGAACCGCCGGCCAGCAGGGTCAACGCGGCGAGTCGGTAATCGGGCATTTCGACAACTCCGGAATCGAAATCCATTCTATGCACCCCAACATAATCTCCCTCATGCCCGAGTTGCCTGAAGTGGAGGTCACCCGCCTGAGTCTGGTCGAACGCCTGCGCGGTGCAAGGATCGGTGAGGTGCGGCTTGGCAAGCCCCTGCGCTGGCCGTTGGGGGTCGACTCACAAAGTCTCATCGGTCGACGCGTGCTCGACGTGACGCGGCGCGCGAAGTACCTGTGGTTTGCGCTGGGCGGCCCCAACGCCGCCGAGGCAGCCCCTGCCGGCGGCCTGCTCGTGCACCTGGGCATGTCGGGCTCGCTCAGCCTGTCGGTGTCGGCGCAGATCGCGTCGCCCGGACCCTGGGACCACTTCGATCTGCTCACCGACCGCGGCTTGCTGCGGCTGACCGATCCGCGTCGCTTCGGCGCCGTCGTGTGGGCACCGTCGCCCACCGAAGGCACCGCAGGCAAGCTCCTGGCCGGCCTGGGGATCGAGCCTTTCGATGCGGGCTTCACACCCGCATTCCTGCACCAGCGCCTGCGCGGAAGGCGCGTGGCGATCAAGCAAGCGCTGCTGGCCGGCGACATCGTCGTCGGCGTGGGCAATATCTATGTCTGCGAGGCGCTGTTCCTGGCGGGCATCGACCCGCGGTTGCGCAGCGAGCGGCTGAGCCTGGCGCGCTGTGCGAGGCTCGTCGACGCCGTCAAGCAAGTGCTGTCGCGAGCGCTCGAACTCGGCGGCTCGACCTTGCGCGACTTCCGCGACGCGCACGGCGCCGACGGTCGCTTCCAGCTTGAAGCCGGCGTTTATGGGCGCGAGCATCGGCCGTGCCCGGCGTGCGCCCAACCCGTGCGTCGCGTCGCACAAGCCCAGCGCTCGACTTACTTCTGCGCGACGTGCCAACGTCGCTGATCCCGCACGAGTCCACAAGAGCGCGCACCGACACAATTGCACACGCCTGAAGCGGCCCAAAGCGTGGCGCCTGACACGCACACGTCGCGCGGCGCGAAGGCCTTGCGCTACCATGAATTTCCCTCGATTCGAGAACCATTCGGTCACGTATGTCTGTCTCGTTTGCCCACAGCGTCGACGCCCTCGGCAACTGGCGTAGCGCGCTTGAATCGAGGGTGCGCGAGCTGACGCGCTTCCTGCGCGAGCACGAACTGCTCGACCAGCCCAACGCCGACCTGCTGGAGTCCCTGCGCCACCGGCTCGCTGGTGAAAAGCTGGTCGTCGCCTTCGTCGCCGAGTTCTCGCGCGGCAAGTCGGAGTTGATCAACGCCATCTTCTTTGCCGACACGGGTCGACGCATCCTGCCGGCCACGCCCGGGCGCACGACGATGTGCCCGGTGGAGATCGGCTACGAGGCCGATGAGCCGATCGGCCTGTCGCTGCTGCCGATCGAAACACGGCTGCAGAGCCAGTCGCTGGCCGAACTGCGCCACCAGCCACGCGCCTGGACGCGCACGCCGCTCGACATGGACGACACCGAAGGCCTGGCCGAGGCGTTGACGCAAGTGATGCAAACGCGCCAGGTCAGCATCGCCGCCGCTCGCGACCTGGGGTTCTGGAGCGACGACGCGCCCGACGACAACCCGCCGCTCGACGAGCAGGGCCGCGTCGAGGTGCCGGCTTGGCGCCACGCGCTCATCAATCTGCCGCATCCGCTGCTCGAACGGGGCCTGGTGGTGCTCGACACGCCGGGGCTCAACGCGATCGGCGCCGAGCCCGAGTTGACGCTCGGTTTGCTGCCTTCAGCGCACGCGACCGTGTTCGTGCTGGGCGCGGACACCGGCGTGACGAAGTCCGACCTCGCCATCTGGCGCGACCATCTCGCGGCGCAAGGCGTAAGCCGTTACGTGGTGCTCAACAAGATCGACACGCTCGCCGACCCCTTGAGCTCACGCGCACAGACCGACGCGCAGATCGAACGGCAGCGCGTCGACGTCGCGCGCACGCTGCAGCTGCCGCTGGCGCGCGTGTACCCGCTGTCGGCCAAGCAGGCGCTGGCCGCGCGCGTGGCCGGCGACGCCGCCGGGCTGGCGCTAAGCCGCCTGCCCGAGCTCGAGGCGGCGTTGACCGAGCGCTTGCTCCCGGCGCGCCGCCATGTGCTCGCGCAGGTGGGCGTCGACGGTATCGCACAGGTCGAGCTGCAGGTCGGCCGGCGACTCACCGACCGGCGCCGCCAGCTGGCCGAGCAAATGCTCGAGCTGCGCGGCCTGCGTGGCAAGAATGCGGCCAAGGTGCGGATCATGCTCGGCCGCGTCGACGCCGAATCCAATGAGTTCGAGCAGTGCATCGCACGCCTGCAGGCGATGCGCGCAGTACACGGCCGCATGCTCAAGGACGCCATGCTCGACCTCGCCAGCGACCGGCTGCGCGAACACGTCGACGAAATGCAAGACGGCATCCGCAGCTCGCTGCTGCAGCTCGGCGCCAAGAAGGCCTTTCTCACGCTGTGCGCCCGGCTGCGCGAGCGCATGACCAAGTCACAGGCGCGCAGCACCGAAATCCACGCCATGCTCGGCGCGTCGTTCGAGATGCTCAACACCGACTTCGGCTTCAGCCTCATGATCGCGCCCGCGCCCAACCTTGGTCGCTTCACCGCCGACCTCGATCTCATCGAACGCAACTACGTTCAGTACCTCGGTCTCACGCAGTCCTTGAAGTTGTCGCAGGCACGCTTTCTGGAACAGTTCCGCCGCATGCTCGTGTCGCGCTTGCGCGTGGTATTCGAGAGCGCCAGCGTCGAGCTCGAACTTTGGAACAAGACCGCGTCGGCGCAGATCGATACCCAGCTGCGCGATCGTCGCCGGGGCTTCAAGCGCCGCCGCGAAGCGCTCGAGCGCATCCGCTCGGCAGCCGGCGAACTTGAATTGCGGCTCACCGAGTTGGAGGCGCAGGACGGGCAGCTGCAGCTGCTGCAACACCGCGTCTCCGAGTTGGCGCTGGCGGCCCGCACTCAGGCCGATCCGCAGGCGGCCATTGCGCCGCCGGTGACCGCGACACCGGGCAGGTTGATCGACGCGATCGACCTGCTGCTCGATCTCGAGCCGGTGCAGGCGCGCGCTTGAGTCGCGTGGCGCCCGCGGCGCCGGTGCCGGGCGCCGTGCCCGATTTCGCGGCGCGCGTGGTGGCCTGGCAGCGTCACGCCGGCCGCCACGGTCTGCCCTGGCAGGCCAGCCGCGACCCCTACCGCGTGTGGCTCTCAGAAATCATGCTGCAGCAAACGCAGGTGACAACCGTGCTCGCCTATTACGCGCGCTTCCTCGAGCGCTTCCCAGGCGTGGCCGCCCTCGCTGCGGCGCCGCTGGACGACGTGCTCGCCGCCTGGAGCGGGCTGGGCTACTACAGCCGCGCACGCAACCTGCACCGCTGCGCCCAGGTCCTGATGACCGAACACGCGGGGCGTTTTCCGTCGGACGCCGAGCAGCTCAGCACCCTGCCCGGCATCGGCCGCTCGACGGCCGCGGCCATTGCGGCGTTCTGCTTCGACCAGCGTGCAGCGATCCTCGACGGCAACGTCAAGCGCGTGCTCACGCGCGCACTCGGTTTCAGCGACGACCTTGCCGTGGCGGCGCACGAACGCAGCCTGTGGCAACGCGCCTGCGCGCTGCTGCCGCAGGACGCGCTCGACATGCCGGCCTACACGCAAGGACTGATGGACCTGGGCGCAACGGTGTGCCTCGTGCGTCGGCCGAACTGTCTCGCGTGCCCGCTGGACGAGGTCTGCGCCGCACGTCGTCAGGGCCGGCCCGAGGCCTACCCGGTGAAGACGCGCAAGCTCCGGCGCACGCGGCGCGAGAACTGGTGGCTGTGGCTCGAGTGCGCGGATGGCGTGTGGCTACAGCAGCGCCCCTCGGCTGGCGTGTGGGCGGGCTTGTGGAGCCTGCCGATGTTCGACAGCGAAGCGGCGCTCGACGCAGCCGCACTCGCGATGGGCACGCGTGCCGAAGTGCGGCCCGTGGTGCGGCATGCGCTGACCCACTTCGACTGGACCTTGCACCCGCGTCGGGCGCTGATCGGCAGCGTCACGATCGCGCAGGACGTGCCGCGTGTGATGGGCGCCGGGCGCTGGGTCGAGCTCGACGCACTGCCCACGCTGGGCGTGCCCGCACCGCTGAGCAAGCTGCTGGGCGCGGCTAGCGCGCGAGCGACTTCAGCGCCTGCTTGATGCCCTCGCTCACGCCGAGGTCCGGCGCCAACGCCTTGACGGCCGCCTGCGCTTCGCGTTCGCTGTAGCCAAGCGCGACGAGCGCCTGGAGGATGTCGGCCTGCGCCAGGCTCACCGCGGTGCTGCCGCCTGTGGTACCGAGGTCCGCACCGAGCTTGCCCTTGAGTTCGAGCAGCAGCCGCTCGGCGGTTTTCTTGCCGATGCCGGGCACCTTGACGAGCCGGCTGGCGTCTTGCGCGGTCACGGCCTGGGCCAGGTCGGCCACGCTCAGGCCCGACAGGATGGACAAGGCCGTGCGCGGGCCCACGCCGGAGATCTTGATGAGTTGCCGGAACGTACCGCGCTCGGCCGCGGTGAGAAACCCGAACAACACCTGCGCGTCTTCGCGCACGACGAAGTGGGTGAGCAAGGTGACTCGCTCGCCGAGCGCCGGAAGGTTGAAGAAGCTGCTCATCGGCACGTCGACCTCGTAGCCGACGCCGGCCACGTCGAGCAGCACCTGGGGCGGGGACTTGTCGGCCAGAAGGCCGGTGAGCCGGCCGATCACTGGCGCCGGAACAGGCCGAGCCGCTGCGCCTCGAGCGCCACTTCGGCCCGCGAACTCACGTTGAGCTTGCGGTAGATCTGCTTGACGTAGTCGGCGATCGTGTGGCGCGAGAGATTGAGCTGCACGCCGATCTCGGGCAAGGTGTAGCCCTTGGCCACGCGCAGCAGCACCTCGTTCTCGCGGTCGGTCAAGGTCACGCCGGGCATGAGCGGCTGGGCCTCGCGCACCTGGCTCTTGGCCTGGGCGGCGAAATACTGGATCACGCGACGCGCGATCGAGGGCGACAACGGCGGCTCGCCCTGGCTGATGCGTTTGAGCTGTTCGGCCAGCTGCTCGCGCGACTGCTCCTTGAGCAAGTAGCCGAAGGCGCCGGCCTGCAGTGCCGGGAAGAGGTGGTCGTCGTCGTCATGGATGGTCACGACCACCGACTGCGCCTCCGGCTGGGCCTCGCGCAGTGCGGCGACGACGTCGACGCCAGAACCGTCGGGCAGGCCCAGGTCGACCAACGCCAGGTCAAAGCGCTGCGCGCTGATGTGCGCGCGCGCATCGTGTACGCGCGCCGCCTCGGTGATGTGGGCCCCCGGAAACACCTGCAGCGCCAGCGCCTTGAGCCAGACACGGATCTCCGGCAGGTCTTCGAGCAAGAGAATGTGGGTCATGGCAGTCATGATTTCATAGTAGCAGTCTGCGCAGCGGCGTCCAGAGCCACCAGCCCCGGCGCGGGCCCGCTTACAGCGGCAGCGTGAGACGGATCACGGTTCCGTAGCCCGGGCCGGACTCGACCAGGCACTGGCCGTGCATCTGCTTGGCGCGATGCTTCATGCTCGCCATGCCGTGGCCACGGTCAAGCTTGCCATCGAGCTCGAGCGGGATGCCCCGCCCGTTGTCGCGAATGACCAGGCGGAAATCGTCGGCGATCGTGCAACTGATCACGGCGCGCGAGGCACCGCTGTGCTTGATGAGGTTGCTGGTGGCCTCGCGCAGCACGCGCGTGGTCTGCACGTAGGAGCGCGCCGCCAGGGTGCGCTGCTCGGGCGGCTCCACGCTCGACCAATCGATCTCGATGCCCGCCTCGCCAAGGCGCGACACCGTTTCGGCGCGCCAGTCGGCCAGCGCGTCGGCCAGCTGAACCGGTTTGCCGGCGATGCCCCGCACCGACAGCCGCATCTCCTCGAGCGCCTCGCGCGCCAGCGTCGAGATGCGGTCGTTGTCGCTCGTATGCACGATGGTCAGCAGCTTGGCGCCCAGGTCGTCGTGCAGGTCGGCGGCGATGCGCTTTCTTTCTTTTTCCGCCACCTGCTCGACGCGCACCTCGGCAAGGTGGGCGAAATTGCGCTCGATGTCGGCCGAGATCTGCTGCACGCGCTGCTCGAGCTGCTGGCGCGCACCTTCGGCGCTGGCCAGGGTCAGCGCGAAGGTCTGCACCAGCCGGAACGCGAGCGCGCACAACAGCAGGGGAATGACGAAATGGACGAGATGCATTTGTGGCAGCTGCAGCAACCGGTCCTGGATGGCGATCTCCAAGCCCACCATCAGCGCCACGAAGGCGAACGTCGAGCCCAGCAGCCAGAACTCCTCGCGGCGCACGCGCCACGCATGGGCAAGAAAGTAGCCGATCGCAGCGAACACCTCGAATGCCAGCACCGTGTAGCAGGCCGTGGCCGTCGCGAACAAACGCTCGGGGCCGGCCAGCCATAGCGCGAGCGGCAGGACGAGGCACTGGCTCCACAGCAGCACATCGAGCCAGCGTCGGCGCACGCGGCAATAGCGCAGCAGGAACAACACGCCGCACACCGCGAGCGGCACGAACGCCACGCAAACCAGCAGTTCGAGCGTGGCGCTGTCCAGTGGCACGCTGCGCCACCAGGTGCGCGCGCTGAGCAAGGCCCAGCCGATGGCGACCACGGCGAAGTAGACGAGATAGTGCAGGCGCCGCACCCAGGCCAGCGCAAGCAGGATCACGCCGATCATGACCAACATCGCCGCCATCACCTGCGCGAGCGTGACGTTCCAGAGCAACTGGCTCTCGTGCATCGCGGCAAGCACCGGAAGCGCTCCCACGATCACCTCGGACAGGCCACCCGCGCGCTGGCGTGCCGACACGCGCGACAGCGGCTGGCCGACGACCTGGATGTCGAGCCGGTTGCCCGTGGGCAGCAGCACCGCGCCGGGCAGGGTGAGAAGCTGCGAGGCATAGCAGTTGCGTGTGAGCGGCTCGCGCATGTTGCCGCCGCGGTGCAAGAGCTGACCGTTGAGGTAGACCTCGAGGTTGCTGCACACGCGCGGAATGTAGGCGCCAGTGAGCGTGCCAGGCGCAACGGCCGGCGCGTCGAATGCCAGCCGGTACCAGCGCGCCGGTTCGCGCGCATCGCCGGGCGCCGCCACCCATTCGTCGGGCAGCTTCACGGGCGTGAAGACGGCCCCGTCCGGTGGTGCCGGCGTGGGCGCCGCAAGCGTGAGCGAGAGCGCGTCGCGCAAGCTCACTGGCAGGGCTTGCTGCGCCGGACTCGCACTGGGCGACAGGGCGAACCACAGGCCCAACAGCAGGCGAGAGAGCACGGGAAAGAGGCGCGGCATCGCGGGCGATTGTGCAGGAAGGCCAGGACGCGTCCCGGCACGAACAGGCACGAACGGGGCGTGAAACGGGGCGCGACAATCACGCCCTACCGGAGCTTGCCCGTGATCCTGCGCCACGCCTTCATCCCGCTCGACAACACCCGCCTGGCCCGCCTGTGCGGCGCGCTCGACGCGCATCTGCGCGCCATTGAAGAGGCGTTCGACGTGAACATCACGCGACGCGGCGAGTCGTTTCGCGTCGAAGGCGCCAAGACCCAGGCCGAGCGTGCCACGGCGCTGCTGCAAACGCTCTATGACCGCGCCAAACGGCCGATCGCGCCGGAGGCGTTCGCGCTCGCCCTGGTCGAGGCCGGCGCCAACCAGCCCCGCGGCCGTGCGCCAGCACGCCAGCGCGCCGATGACGGCGAACCTGCCGGCGACGCCGACGCCGACGAGATCGTGCTGCGCACGCGCCGCTCCGACCTGGCCGGCCGCACCCCCAACCAGACCGCCTACCTGCGCCACATCCTCGGCCACGACATCACCTTCGGCATCGGCCCGGCCGGCACCGGCAAGACCTTTCTCGCCGTGGCCTGCGCGATCGACGCACTCGAGCGCAGCGCGGTGCAACGCATCGTCCTCACCCGCCCGGCCGTCGAGGCCGGCGAGCGCCTGGGCTTCCTGCCCGGCGACCTGGCGCAGAAGGTCGACCCCTATCTGCGCCCGCTTTACGACGCGCTCTACGACTTGATGGGCCAGGAGCGCGTCACCAAGGCGTTCGAGAAGGGCACGATCGAGATCGCGCCGCTGGCCTTCATGCGTGGTCGCACGCTCAACCATGCCTTCGTGATCCTCGACGAGGCACAGAACACGACCGCCGAGCAGATGAAGATGTTCCTCACGCGCATCGGCTTCGGCGCCAAGGCCGTGGTGACCGGCGATGTGAGCCAGATCGACCTGCCCAAAGGCACCGAAAGCGGCTTGGTCGAAGCCGAGCGGGTGCTCAAAAGCGTGCCGGGTATTGCAATCACGCGCTTTACCTCGGCCGACGTGGTGCGCCACCCGCTGGTGGCGCGCATCGTCGAAGCCTACGAAGCGGCCACGCCGCGTGACGCCTGAAATGGCCGCCCCCACGCACCTGCGGTGCTACCCCTCAGGGGGACACTCAGCCCGCTTGGAGCGGCCCGGCGCGGGCTGAGGTCATGCAACCCACGCTCGCCTTGTCGCTGCAGTTCGCCGACGCGCGCCACCGCGCAACACTGCCGCGGCACAAGGTCGTGCGCTGGATTCGCGCCGCGCTCGACGCGCCCGCCGAAATCACCGTGCGCCTGGTCGGCGCCGACGAAGGGCAGGCGCTTAACCGCGACTACCGCAGCAAGGACTACGCGACCAATGTGCTGACCTTCGACTACGCGCGCTCGCCGTTGGTGGTGGCGGACCTGGTGCTGTGCGCGCCGGTGGTCGAGCGCGAAGCCGTCGAGCAGGGCCGCAGCCTCGAGGCGCACTACGCGCACCTGCTGGTCCACGGCGCCTTGCACGCGCAGGGGCTCGACCATGAGGACGAGGAAGAGGCGCGCGTCATGGAAGCGCGCGAAACCGACGTGCTTCGCGCACTCGGCTACGCCGATCCTTACGCCTGAGCGAGCGGGCGCGGAGCGTGACGCGCGCCGCCTCGTGATGCCGTGGCGAGATGCGGCGCGCCGCTTCTTCATGCCGTGACGAGGCGCCCTCGCGTACTCACGCCCTCACATGCCCACATGCCCGCGTACCCGCGTGCTCACATCCTCTTGCTATCAAGCCTTCACGATCGCCAGCCCCTTGAGGTACTCGCCTTCGGGGAAGGTGATCGTCGTGGGATGGTCGGGCGCGGCTTCGAGCCGCTGGAGCAGGTAGCCGTCCGCCCCTGCATCGAGGCCGGCGCCGGCAACGATCTTGTGGAACAGCTCGGCACTGACGCCGCCCGAGCAAGAGAAGGTGAGCAACAGCCCGCCCGGCTCCAGCAGCACCAGCGCCAGCCGATTGATGTCCTTGTAGGCACGCGCCGCGCGCTCGGCATGCGCGGCGCTGGGCGCGAACTTCGGCGGGTCGAGCACGATCGCGTCGAAGCGCCGCCCTTCTTGGGTGAAGCGGCGCAGCGTCGCATTCACGTCGGCGTCGAGCGCTTCGTGGCGCGCCGCATCAAAGCCGTTGAGCGCCACATGCGCGGTGGCCCGCACCAGGGCGGGCGCCGATGAATCCACGCTCACCACCTGCTCGGCGCCGCCCGCCAGCGCCGCGACCGTGAAGCCGCCGGTGTAGCTGTAGCCGTTGAACACGCGGCGGCAGCCGAAGCGGCGCACCCACTGCGCGAACAGGTGGCGGTTCTCGCGCTGGTCGAGGTAATAGCCGGTCTTGTGGCCCTCGGCCACGTCAAGCGTGAGCTGCCAGCCGTGCTCGCGGATCGCAACCGCGGTGGCGCCGCCGTCGCCCGCGGGCAGGCGCAGCCAGCCGCTCACCGCGCCCAGGCCTTCCCGGTCGCGCACGCTCGCGTCGGAGCGTTCGTAGAGCCGCACGCAGCCGCTGGCGGCCAGCAGGGCGTCGGCGATCACCGGCTTCCAGCGTTCGACGCCGGCAAAGAGGAACTGCGCGCACAGCGTGTCGCCGTAGCGGTCGACGATCAGACCCGGGAGCCCGTCGGCTTCGCCGTGGATCAGCCGCACGGCGTCGCTGTCGATCGCCAGTCGCTGCCGAAAAGCAATGGCGCGCTCGATGCGCCGCGCGAAGAACGCCGCGTCGATGCGCTCGGCCTGCTCGAAGCTCCAAGCCCGCACCCGTATCTGCGAGGCCGGGCTGCAGGCGCCCCAGGCGAGGAATTCGCCCTCGTGCGACTCCATGCGCACCGTCTCGCCGGCATCGCCCGAGCCCTTGGCAATGCTGCCCTCGAACACCCAGGGGTGGCGCTTGTGCAGCGAACGCTCCTTGCCCGCACGCAGCTTGATCACTTTCATGCGGCGATTGTCTCAGCGCCGATTCGCAGCGCCCCTTAGCCACGCTCTGCAAGCACGCCGCAGTGCGGACTCGGCGGCGCCGGGGCTTCAGGGCGCCGGCAGCATCTGGGCCTTCCAGCGCATCGCGTTTTCAATGCGCCGACGCGTGCCAGGGTGGGTGAAGAACAGCGCCTCCTCGAGCGCGCCGGGGTCGGCCTTTCGGTATTGCACCAACTTGAGCAGCACCTCGGCCTCGCCGTCGGGTTCGCGCGCGAGGTTCAGGCCGTAGAGGTCGGCCTCCAGCTCCATCGTGCGGGTCATGGTGTTGAGCAGCGGCGTCGCGAAGTACAGGTAGACCGACAGCACCGCGGCCAGCAGCGGCAGGCTGCCCGGCTCCTGCACCGCACCGACGCCCCAGCGCGCACCGAAGCGCGCGAGCAAGCCCTTCACCGCTGCTGCCGTGAACCCAAAGCCCACCAGGATCACGAGCCCGATCTGCAGCAGGCTCTTGGGGATGTGGTTCATCGCGTAGTGGCCGATCTCGTGGCCGACCACCGCCAGGATCTCGGGCTCGGACGAGCGCCGCAGCAGGTTGTCGTTGAGCCGTACCGCCGCGGTGCCGAACAGCCCCGACACGTTGGCGCTCACGCGCGTGGTCTGCCGCGAGGCGTCGAACTCGTAGACGTTGGCGACCGGCACGCCGTTGGCCTGCGCCATCGCCACGATCTTGCGCTTCAGCGGCGTGTCCGCCAGCGGCTTGTAGGTGTTGAAGAGCGGCTCGATGTAGACCGGCGCCAGCGCCACGCCGACCACGGTGAACGCCATCACGACCGCCGCCCCGCCGATCCACCAGCGCTGCGGCGCGCGCCGGATCACCGCGTACACCGCGGCGATCAGCAAGGCACCGAGCACGACCGACAACGCCAGGCCGATGAGTTGTTCGCCGAACCAGGCCGCGAGCGTCTGCGTCGCCATGCCGTACTGGTGCTCGCGCACGAAGCCTTGGTAGACCGTCAGCGGCAGGCCGAGCAGCCACCCGGCGGCCACGTAGAGCGCGCCATAGCTCAGCGCCTGAAGGAACGGCCGGGTCGTCCAGGCGGTGCAGCGCCTGCGCAGGGCCTGTGCCCAGCGCGCCTGCAGCAGCACCCACGCGATCGCCAGGCCGAGCAGCAGGTTCCACAGCTGCAGCCACTGGCCGCCTTCAAAGTAGGCGTCCGAGCGTGCCCCCGCTTCGGGCTCGATGCGGTCAAGGTAGGCCTGCGTCGCGGCGGCCGGATCGCGCGGCAGCGCGGCACGCCAGGCGTCGCCCTCGGCACGCACGTCGCTGGCCGACGGCGCGCGCGCGGCGCTCTCCTGGGCGCTGGCGCGCTGCGGCAGTGCGACGGTGAGCAGGGCGGCGCACAGGAAGGCGAGCGCGAACCAGGCTCGCCAGACGGCGTGACCGGCCTCGGGCGCCATCACTGCGCCTGCGCGCTCGACCAGCAGCGCGAACGGGCGCGCCAGACGGTGTGAGTGGCAGGCGCGCACCGAGGCCAACCGCGCAAAGGCTGCGCCGGACCGGCCGAGGCGCGCAGCACCCCGCCGCGCACGGCCCCCGCGCAGGGCGCTCGCTCGCGCCACGCCGCGCGCGATTCATTGCTGCTCATGCCGTCCCTTTTTCAAGCTTTTTCTTGGCGCGCGGATGCGCCGCGTCGTAGACCTTGGCGAGGTGCTGGAAGTCGAGCTTGGTGTAGACCTGCGTGGTGGTGATGTTGGCGTGGCCGAGCAGCTCCTGCACCGCGCGCAAGTCGCCGCTGGACTGCAGCAGGTGCGAGGCGTAGCTGTGGCGCAGCATGTGCGGCGACACGTGGGTCGGCAGGCCCGCGCCGAGCGCGCGCTCCTTCAGGCGCGTGCGCACCTGCGAGGCGGTGAGACGACGTCCGTGGCGGCTCACGAACAGCGCCGTTTCATCCGGCTTGGCCATGCGCTCGCGCAGCGCCCGCCAGGCGTCGAGCGCCTTCAGCGCCGGGCCGCCCACCGGCACGCTGCGCCGCTTGCTGCCCTTGCCCAGCACCTGCGCCTCGCCGCCCTGGCGGTCGATCCAGCCGCGCGCATCGCCGCCCGGCGTGATGTCCAGCCCGACCAGCTCGGCCACGCGCAGGCCGCAGCCGTAGAGCAGCTCGACCATGCAGTGGTCGCGCGCCTCGAGGCGCGGGTCGGTGTCGGCGCGGCGGTGCTCGGCCAGCGCCACGGCATGGTCGACCGACAGCGCCTTGGGCAAGGGGCGCGGCGCGCGCGGCGCACGCACGCCTGCGGCCGGGTTGACCGCCACCAGGCCCTCTCGACCCAGCCAGCGGTACAGGCCGCGCCAGGCGCTCAGCACGATGGCGATGCTGCGCGGCGCCAGGCCACTGCCGTGCAACTGCGCCGCCCACCGGCGGATGTGATGCGGCTGCACCGCGTCCAGCGCGATGCCGCCTTGTGCGGCCATGTCGCGCAGGGCTTCGAGCGCGTCGCCGTAGCTCCTGAGCGTGGCGGCCGCGAGCCGACGCTCCACGCGCAGGTGCTCCAGGTGGCGCTCGATGACGCCGGCTGCCGCGGCGGCGCCGGTTGGCGTCACCACAGCGTCACCACCTGCGCCGCCTCATACGACCGGCAGCAGCCGCGCGAGGCCGGCGCTGGCGATGTCGCCGATGCGCACCAGGAACTCGGTGCCCATGTCGGCGGTGTAGCGGGTCGGGTCGGGCGAGCCCAGCACCAGCATGCCGAACGCCGGGCTCGACGCCTCGCGGCGCAACGGGACGAGCGCCAGCGACACCACCAGGCTCGCCTCGGGGAACCAGCGCACCGCCTCGAAGCCCGAGTTCACGCCGCAATAGGGCTGCGTCAGGCTCGATGCGAAGCTCTTCACGTCCTCGCTCACGCCCTGCGCAAACGGCAGGTGTTCAAACACCTCGGCAGCGCCCCAGACGCGAAGGCCCGCCTGCGGTATCTGGAACTGGTGGCGCAACTCCTCGACCAGGACGCCGGGCAGCTCGCCCGCGTTGGTGGTGAGCATGATGGCGCGGGTCCAGCGGTGCAGCTTGTCGGCGATGCCGACGTTGTCCTGGCCGTGGCGGATCATCTCCACCAGCTTGAATTCAAGGCCGCGGATCTTGTCGCGCAGCATCTCCATCTGCCGCTCCTGCAGCGACACCGCGCGGTTGCCGTGCGGGCTGGTGAGCTGCACGCCGGCCAGCAGCTCGGCATGGCGCTCGAAGAAGCCCGGCGTGTTCAGCAGGAAGTTGGCGATGTCGTCTTCGGTGATGCCCTGGATGCTCATCTCGTGTGGCTCTTTCTGTTGATTTCAATCGGGTAGATCAATCTCGCCGTCGAACACGCGCTCGGCCGGGCCGGTCATCAAAACGCTGTCACCGGCCACGCCGCTCCACTGCACGTCGAGCCGGCCGCCGGGTGCGTCGACCCGGACGAGCACGCCGCCGTCGAGCCAGCCCGCGCGCACGCCCACCACCACCGCCGCGCAGGCGCCGGTGCCGCAGGCCAGCGTTTCGCCGACGCCGCGCTCATGCACGCGCAGGGCAATGTGGCGCTTTGATACGAGCTGCATGAAGCCGGCGTTGACGCGCTGGGCAAAGCGCGGGTGCGACTCGAGCGCCGGCCCCACGCGCTCGACCTCGGCGCGAGCAAGGTCATCCACGCGTTGCACCGCATGCGGATTGCCCATCGACAGCACCGCCACCTCGACGCGCACGCCCGCCACGTCGAGCGGCCAGAACGGCATGCCAGCAATCTCGCGCGGCACCAGACCCGTGGCGTCGAAGGGCACGCGCGCCGGCTCGAACACCGGGCTTCCCATGTCGACCGTGACGCGGCCCTCGCCGAGCCAGCGCGGCTCGATCACACCACCGGCCGTGCGCACGCGAATGCGGTCCTTGGTGGTGAGGCCGGCCTCGCGCACGTAGCGCACGAAGCAGCGCGCGCCATTGCCGCACTGTTCGACCTCGCCGCCGTCGGCGTTGAAGATGCGGTAGCTGAAATCGATGCCGGGCTCGGCGGACGGCCCGACGATGAGCACCTGGTCGGCGCCCACGCCCAAGCGCCGGTCGGCCAGCCGGCGGACCTGCGCCGCGCTCAGGGCCAGCGGCGCGCGCGTGGCGTCGAGCACGACGAAGTCGTTGCCGGCGCCTTGCATCTTGGTGAAGCGCAACTTCATGGGGCGCGATTATCGGCGCTGCGTGCCCAGGCAGACGGCGCGATCCGCTACGCTGGCGGCCATGACCTCCCCCCCATCGAGCCCGCGCGATCAGTTCTTCGGCGAAGTGCGCGCCGCCCTCGCGAGCCAGTCGCTCACCAAGCTCGTGCTGGCCGGCGCGCGCGGCCCCAGGCCCGACCTGCAACGCGTGCTGGTGCGCCCGCTCACGCTCAAGGGCCGCGCCTGCCTCTCGCTCACCTACAACCACCGCACGCGCGACGTGACCAAGAACCTGCCCGTGGAAGAAGGCCTGGCCACGATTGCGGCGCTCATCGACGACAGCTTCGACAACCTGCACCTGCTCACGCCCGAAGGCGAGCTGCAGCTCGCCATCAGCCGCAAGGGCAAGGCCACACTGCGTCGCAGCCGCGCGGGTGCGGCGTCCGCGGGCGGCGACACGGCGCGGGTCGGCGCCAAGGTCGATGTTCGCTTGGGCACCGAGGGCATCGGCACCCCGGCCACGCCGCCGCCGGCATCGCCTGCCAGCGCGCACGACCGCGCAAAGCGGCGCTTCGTCGACATCGCCGCGCCCTTTCTCGTCGAGCTGGGTGTGACCGATGCCGAGCACCGGCTCATTCCTTCGATGGCGCGCAAGTGGAAGCAGATCAACAAGTTCATCGAGGTGCTCTCGCATGCCTTCGAGGCCGCCACGTCCCTGCAAGGCCAGCCGGTGCGGGTGCTGGACTTCGGCTCCGGCAAGGGCTACCTCACCTTCGCCGTGCACGATCACCTGCGCCGCACGCTCGGCCTCGAGGCCGAGGTGAGGGGCGTCGAGCTGCGCGAAGACATGGTGCGGCTGTGCAACGACGCCGCGCGCCGGCTCGACTTGGCGGGCCTGGCCTTCGAGCAGGGCGACGTGCGCGGCCATGCGCCGGGCGCGGTCGACATCATGATCGCGCTGCACGCCTGCGACACCGCCACCGATCACGCCATGCACATGGGCATCCGTTCGGGCGCGCAAATCATCATGTGCTCGCCGTGCTGCCACAAGGAGATTCGCCCGCAGCTGCAAAGTCCGCCGCCCTTGCTGCCGATGTTGCAGCACGGCATCCACCTGGGCCAGCAGGCCGAGATGCTCACCGACAGCCTGCGCGCGCTGCTGCTCGAAGCCGAGGGTTACGACACGCAGGTGTTCGAGTTCACCTCGCTCGAACACACCAGCAAGAACAAGATGATCCTGGCCGTCAAACGCGCGGCACCGCGCCCTGCGGAAGTGGCGCGCGCCCAGGTCAAGGAGATCAAGGCCTTCTACGGCATCCGCGAGCAGTGCCTGGAGGTCTTGCTGGACGCGACACGGTAGCGCGCGCCCGGCGTGAGCCGAGCGAAGCGCACAGTCAGGTCGAAGCGGCCTGGGCGCCGACGCCGCAGCTCGGACAGTAGTGGAAGAACGCGTTCTTACGCGTCGCGCAGCTGCCGCAGCGGTCGAACAGCTTGAGCCCGCAATGCACGCAGAAATTGAGCGCAACGCCAACGGCCGCCTGCGCGATGGCCCGCTCGCATCCCGGGCAGACATTGACCGCCATCTGTTTGAGTGCGTGCTCGTAGCCGAGCGACTTGCGCCGCTCGGCCTCGCTCTGGGCCGCCGCCACCTCGCGCTTGGCCAGGTAGCGGCGCATGGCCTGGATGACGTAGTGCCCCGCGACCGCCGTGAGCACGATGCCGACCGCGTAGCGCACATAACCGCCGTAGCTCGGAAGGTAGGGCACCAGCTCGAAGAAGAAGGTGAAGGCCGCGAACACGACAAAGCCGCGCATGAGCGGCCAGTAGTCGCTCTTGCGCTTCCTCGCCACCAGCCAGGCGGCGATCAGCAACAGCGGCAAGGTCAGCGCCAGACGTGCGCCGAACACACGCAGTTGCTGGCCGAACAGCGCGCGCTCGTAGCCGGCACGCGCCGCGTCCAGCAGCTCGGCTTCGCGTTCGCGCTGGTGCGCGAGTGCCTGCGAGGCATCGAGCAGGCTGCGGTCAAGCCGCTCAACCCCCGCCTGCGCCGCGCGTTCCGTGGCCTTCAGGCCGTCGAGCTCGCGCGTGCGGCTCAGCACTTCCGGGTCCTGGGTCGGGTCGGTGGTCACGGCACGCGTGTTGAGCCAGTTGCCATACGCGGCGTACGACGCCCTGTACGCGTTGGCTGCGGCAGTGAGTGCGAGCTGCGCTCGAGCCTGCTCGTCACGCGAGGCGCGCTCGCGCTTGTCAAGCGATGCGATCTCACTGCGCGCCCCGGCGAGCGCCTGCCGGTCGGCGAACTGCTCCAGTTCGAGCCGGCTCTCGATGCGCGGCATGTCGGCAACCAGCTTGCCGCCCAGGCCGATCAAAAAGGCAGCGAAGACGAAGGACATCGCCCACATCCCGACGCTGAACATCTTCTCTGGCACGCGCAGGCTTTTGAACATGAATCCCCCTCGTTGGTTTGGGCGCATTCTTGTCGGCCGCGCACGCCAAGGCAACCGCCCTGTCGACGCGTGCCCGACGCGGCCCGGGGAACGCATCCCCCGCGAGCGGCAGTCACTTGCACTTCGATTGCGACAATCGCGGCGATCGGGGAACTGAAGCCGTCCTCGCGAACACCCATACACAGGGTGTCGATCCGGCGCTCGAAAGGAGCACGCAGGCGATGCGAAAGTCAATCCGAGCGGCGCTGGCCGTGTGTGGGCTCGGGCTCGCTGCGATGTCGGCCCATTCGCAGCCCGGCACGGCGGTGGATTCGGCGCGCTGGAAGGAGAGCTTCGACGCCTTTGCGGCAGCCGACGAGGCGCGCGCGCCCGCGCCGGGCGGCGTGGTGTTCGTCGGCAGTTCTTCGATCCGCCTCTGGAACAACCTGGAGCAGCAATTCGAGGGGCCGCTGGCGATCACCAAGCGCGGCTTCGGGGGTTCGCGCATGCTCGATTGCGCGGAACATTTGCAACAACTCGTGTTGCCGTACAAACCGCGCTGGGTGGTGGTCTATGCCGGCGACAACGACCTTGCCGAAGGTCGCTCTCCCGCGGAAGTGCTGGCGAGCTTTACCGCCTTCGTGGAAGGCGTGAAGCGCGAATTGCCCGCCACGCGCATTGCCTACCTGTCGATCAAGCCCAGCCCGCTGCGCGAGGCGATGATGCCGCGGGTGCGCGAGGCCAACGCGATGGTCGAGGCCTACAGCCGCGCCACACGGAACCTCGACTACATCGACGTCTACACACGCATGCTGGGCGCCGACGGCAAGCCGCGCGCCGAATTATTCTTACCCGACCGGCTGCATCTCAATGCGGAGGGCTATGCGCTCTGGAAGTCGGTGATCGCCGCTCACCTGAAGTAGCGGCGAGCCGTGCAAGACGCGCTGCTCGGCGCTCCTTGAAGCGCTTTTGCACCGCGGCCGCACGGCAGTCGAGCTGCTGGCTGATGAGAGCCACCGCATACAGCACCGCGAAGCCGCCGAACAGGATGCCGAGGTCGATGCCGATCGAGCGCTCTTTGTCCGGCTCACCCCACAGCGCCAACGCCAGCAGCGCCACCACGAGGTGGGCGCAGAACACCGGCAGCGAGGCCGACCCAAGCGTTTCCAGGAATCGCAGGCGTGGCAGCCGCTGCTTCAGCCAGGGGCCGAAGTGCAGCACGAGCAGGAGCAGCGCAAACAGGTCCAGCATGCGCAGCGGGCCGAGCCGCCATTTGTCGAACAGCATGTTGGGTATGGCCGTGCCCGGCAGCGTGGGGAAAGCCGCCTGGCCGACGGCATGTCGCCACACCGTGCCGGCCACGCCGATCGCCACCGCCGCGAGCACCGCCCAGTGCGGCAGCCCTTGCGGCACCGCCGGGCGCTTGGCCGCCTGGCTCGAACCCATCCACAGGCCCAGCACCCACAGGAACTGCCAGGCCAGGATGTCGAACGCGCCGCCCTGCTGCGGCGGCACCGGCAGGCCGGTGAGCGCGATCAACTGCGCCTGCAGCACGCGCCCGAGCCCGAACTGCGCACCGAACCAACCCGCCACGCTGAGCGCGAGAACCGGCGTCCAGCCCCGGCGCAAGCCCCGGCGCAAGCCCAACACCAGCAGCACCGGGCTCGCCAGCATGAAGACGATGTACATCGGCAGGATGTCGAGCAGCGGCGGGTTGTAGAGCAGCAGCAAGGAGCCGACCACGGCGACAACCGGCCGCTCCAGATAGAACGACATCAGGTTCTTGACCGCGTCCTGGTCGGCCAGCAAGCCGATGCCCGCGATGAAACTGAACAGGAACACGAGCAGCGCCGCCTGGCAGAGGTAAATCTTGAACGCGCGCTGCAGCAAAGCGCTGCGCATCGGCTCCTCGCCGTCGCGCTGCTCGCGCTGTGTGTAGACCACGCCGCACATGTAGGCCGACAGCAGCACGAAACCCTCGGCGGCAGAGACAAAGCCGAAGGGCTGGCCGAACGGGCTCGAGAACAGCGTGGGCAGGTGCGTGAGCGTCATCAGCACGAGCATCACCCCGCGCAATGCGTCGAGTTCCCAGCGGCGTTCCATCGCCCGAGGGAGCAAACGCAGTGCCTGAGTGCGCGCAACGCTCCCGCACAATGCCCCCATGAGCATCCAGACCGACGACTTCGCGCCCGCTGCACCCGCGCCGCGTCGCATGGTGAGCGCGGCGGCGGGCTCGCCGCATGAGGAGGCGGTGGAACGCGCGCTGCGGCCCAAGGGGCTGGCCGAATACGTGGGCCAGGTCAAGGCGCGCGAGCAACTTGAAATCTTCATCGGCGCGGCCAAAAAGCGCGGCGAGGCAATGGATCATGTGCTGCTGTTCGGCCCGCCCGGCCTGGGCAAGACCACGCTCTCGCACATCATCGCCATCGAGCTGGGCGTGAACCTGCGCCAGACCTCGGGGCCGGTGCTGGAGAAGCCCAAGGAACTGGCGGCGATCCTGACCAACCTCGAGAAGAACGACGTGCTCTTCATCGACGAGATTCATCGCCTCTCGCCGGTGGTCGAGGAGATCCTCTACCCGGCGCTGGAGGATTACCAGATCGACATCATGATCGGCGAAGGCCCGGCGGCGCGTTCCATCAAGCTCGAGCTGCAGCCCTTCACCTTGATCGGCGCCACCACGCGCGCGGGCATGCTGACCAACCCGCTGCGCGACCGCTTCGGCATCGTCGCGCGGCTGGAGTTCTACACCGTCGAGGAGCTGGCGCGCATCGTCACGCGCTCGGCCGGCCTCTTGAAGGTGCCGCTCGACGCGGCCGGCGGCGCCGAGATCGCCAAGCGCTCGCGCGGCACCCCGCGCATCGCCAACCGGTTGCTGCGCCGAGTGCGGGACTTTGCCGAGGTCAAGGGCTCGGGGCACATCGACCAGGCCACGGCCGACAAGGCGCTGGTGATGCTCGACGTCGACCCGCAGGGCTTTGACGTGATGGACAGAAAGCTGCTCGAAGCCGTGATCCACCGCTTTGACGGCGGACCGGTCGGCCTGGACAACGTGGCCGCGGCGATCGGCGAGGAGCCGGGCACCATCGAAGACGTGATCGAGCCCTACCTCATCCAGCAGGGCTACCTGCAGCGCACGCCGCGCGGGCGCATCGCCACGCTGGCGGCCTACCGGCATCTGGGTGTCACGCCGCCGGCTGCTGCGGGCGGACTTTTCAGCGCCTGAACGCGACGCGCGTGCGGCGCCGCACGCACTGCATCCCAGGCGGCACCGCAAGCGCTGGATTCGCTGGAAGGCACGCCTGCGCCGCCTCTCGTGCAGCGCGCGCTGCACGATCTTCAGTGATGGTGCGGTGTCGCGCTCGCCGCCGGGGCGGCTGCCGGCATTTCGACCTTGACGTCGACCATGACCTCGCCCGCCTTTTCGAACCTGAGTTTGAGCGGGAAGCTGCTGCCCAGCTTCAGCGGCGCCTTCAGGTCCATCAGCATCAGGTGGTAGCCGCCGGGCTCGAGCGCCACGGCCTGGCCAGACGGCAGCGCAATGCCACGCTCGACCTCGCGCATGCGCATCACGTCGCCTTCCATCGTCATCGAATGCATCTCGACCCGGCCCGCCACACCCTCGGCGCTGGCGGCGACGAGCCGGTCAGCGACCGAACCGCGGTTGTCGAGCCTGAGATAGCCGCCACCGGCCTTCTGGCCTGCCACGGTCGGGCGCGCCCAAGGGTGGCCGATGTGAATGCCACCGGCTTGAAAGTCATGCGCCAGAGCGAGCGGCGCGGCGAGCGCGAGCGCAGTGGCCGCAAGGATTTGTCGTGTGATCTTCATGCCGAAGATTGTGCCCCTGCGGTCTTCGCCGCGAGGCGCCACGGCCTTGCCGCACAAGGCGCGGCCGCCCGGCGCGCGGCGCGCGGCGGTCCCCTAGAACGGCTGACGGCGTGCCGAGCGCGCATCAAATCACTATGGCGCCGCGTCGACCGAACGACTAGCCTTGTTGTCTTTCAACCTCTGGAGGACGCGATGGCCATCGACATGGACAAGCTCAATGCATTCATGGGCCGCTTCGTCGGCGACATCGGCGCGGCAATGCATGCCGGCACGGTGCTGCTGGGCGACCAGCTAGGCCTGTACAAGGCGCTGGCGGTCGGCCCGATGAGCGCCGAGCAGCTGGCGCGCGCCACCCAGACCGACGCGCGCTACGTGCGCGAGTGGCTCAGCGCGCAGGCCGCCTCGGGCTACGTGGAATACGACGCCGCCGCCGACCACTTCCACATGACCGAGGAACAGGTCTTCGCGCTGGCCACCGAGGGCAGCCCGGCGTTCATTCCGGGCGCCTTCCAGGTCGTGCTTGGCGCGCTCAGGTCGGTGCCGCGGCTGGCGGGTGTATTCCGCACCGGGCTGGGTTACGGATGGCATGAGCACGACGCGATGCTGTTCCAGGGCACCGAGCGCTTCTTCCGCCCTGGCTATGCGGCCAACCTGGTGTCGAGCTGGATTCCCGCGCTCGACGGCGTCGACAGCAAGCTCGAGTCCGGCGCACGCGTGGCCGACGTGGGCTGCGGCCACGGCGCCTCGACCGTGCTCATGGCGCAGGCCTACCCCAAGACGAGCTTCGTCGGTTTCGACTACCACGCACCCTCGATCGAATGGGCACGCAAGGCCGCCGCCGAGGCCGGCGTTGCCGACCGTGTGACGTTCGAGGTGGCAGCGGCCAAGAACTTCCCCGGCAAGGACTACGACCTGGTGGCGTTCTTCGACTGCCTGCACGACATGGGCGACCCGGTGGGCGCCTCGCGGCACGTGCGCGCCGCGCTCAAGCCCGACGGCTGCTGGATGATCGTCGAGCCGTTCGCCAACGACGCGCTGCAGGACAACCTCAACCCGGTCGGGCGCCTCTATTACTCGGCCTCCACGCTGGTCTGCACGCCGGCCTCCAAGTCGCAGGAAGTCGGGCTGGCGCTGGGCGCCCAGGCGGGCGAGAAGCGCTTGCGCGGCGTGGTCACGGAGGGTGGTTTCAAGCACTTCCGACGCGCCACCGAGACGCCGTTCAACCTGGTGTTCGAGGCGCGGCCCTGAGGCGCGGGGATCCCCCCAACCGCCGCGGGCCGCTAGCTCGCCCGTTTGAGGTGGAGGGTTGGGGTTGCTCCCTCTCCCGCTTGCCGGAGAGAGTTGGGTGAGGGTGCTTTTCTGTTGCCAACCGACGGCGGATCGGTGCTTGCGGGCGGCGCCCTCACCCTGCCCTCTCCCTTTGGAAGCGGGAGCGGAACACCATCGACTGCTTCGGCTCCGCTTGGCCGCTAGGCCCGGCTCAATATCAGTCCAACGCACCGCGGGCGTCGACGCGCCACACTGCCTCGACCACGCCGCCGTCCAGACCGCCGCGCAGCGCCACCAGATGGTCATGCAGGTTGACGGTCGGGTCGATGTGGCCGGGCACCAGCCACACCGTCTCACCAAGGGTCGGCAGTGCCTCGCGCCCGCGCAGGCGCACGCGCAGCAGGCCGTGCTCGTCGCCGCCGTTAGTGAACTCCAGGTCGTCGCGGCCCCACACCGTGGGCAGGCCGGAGTCGATGGCATGCGACTTGTGGCCGGCGTCGAGCACGGCATGCGCGAGGCCTCGACTCATCACCTGGCTCTTGACGAAGAGGGCCTGCTCGAAGCGCGGCGCGTTCGGATCGGCGGTGTTGCGGGCGTAGTCGGCGTCGAGAAACACGTAGCTGCCGGGTTGGATTTCACCGTAGACGCCGCTGGCCGCTTCGAGCATGAAGGTGCCGCTGCCAGCGCCCGTGACCAGCGGGCAGGCGATGCCAACCGAGGTGACCGCGGCGCGCGCCGCGAGCGCCACCGCCACGGCATGGCGGATCGCCGTTTCGCGCTCGGCGGGGCTGCGAAAGTGCTGGGCCGGGCCGTGGTAGGCGTGCAGGCCGGCAAAGCGCAGCCCGGCGTGCGCGACCACCTGGCGCGCCAGCGCACCCGCCTCGCCCGGCGCGACGCCGCAACGGCCGTGGCCGACGTCGACCTCGACCAGCACGTCGATGCTGCTGCCCGCCGCGCGCACCGCCGCCGCCAATCGCTCGATGCCTTGCACGCTGTCGACCGCGATGGCGAGCTTGACCTCGCCCGCCAGCGCCGCCAGCCGCGCCAGCTTGTGCGGTGCGATCACCTCGTTGCTCACGAACAGGTCGCGCACGCCGCCGGCCACCAGTGCCGCCGCCTCGCCGGTCTTTTGCACGCACACGCCGACCGCGCCGAGCGCGATCTGTTGCAGCGCGATGGCCGCGCACTTGTGCGTCTTGGCATGCGGACGCAGCCGCACGCCGCGCTCGCGCGCAAACGCGGCCATCCTGGCGAGGTTGCGCTCAAAGGCGTCGAGATCGATGACCAGCGACGGGGTGTCGATGGCAGCGATGGCGTCGCCAACGCGAGCAGGTGCCAGGCGCATGCGAAGTCACTTCAGGCCGTGTGGCCAACCCGGTCTGCGCCGGCATCGATGGCCGAAACATCGTCGGCGGACGCGTCGCTCCACGCGAGCCGTGGCGAGATGTTGCTTGCGAAGGCCACGGCGCTGGCCGCGTCGCGCCGACCGGCGGCATAAGGCTCGGGAATCGAGGCGCCATCGGCCCGGCTGCAGCTCGTGAGTCTCATGCTCAGACGCCCCAGACGATTTCCTGGCCGGCCGCTTGCGCCCTGCGCATCATTTCGATCAGCGGCCAGGCGCGCTGGCGCAGCGTGACGCCCTCGCGCGGGCCGGGCGCGTGGCCGGCCTGGCGCGCCTGGGACTCGGCCGCATCGCGCGCCGTCTCGTCGGTGGCGATCGCGGCCTCTAACGCGGCGATCGTCGCCGGCAGGTCGGCCGCCTCGAAGATGCCTTGGGGCGCGGGCTCGCGGCCGATGCGGCGCAGGATCGCGTCGCCCACCGGGGCGGTCATGATCACGTCGCCGGCCGCTTTGGACTTGAACTTGTAGAGCATGTTCGAAGCACTTTCAGTGAGGGGAGAACAGGGAAGAACGTGGTCGCGCTGGAAGGGGTAAACCGATTGTGCGCCGCGCAATCGCGTGCCCTCGACACGCCCGGTGGGGCGCGTTGCGAGCATCTGGTGCAGCGCCATCCAGCCGCGCTCGAAGCCCATCGCGCTGCCCGCGAGGTAGAGCCGGTAGGCACGCAGCACGCGCTCGGAGGTGAGCGCGCGCGCGGCGTCCAGGCGCTGCTCGAGCGCGTCGCTCCACGCCCACAAGGTGCGCGCGTAGTGCGGCCGGAGGTTCTCCATGTCGAGCGTCTCCAGCCCGGCTTCGGCCATGGCCGCCAGCACCTGCGCGGCATGCACGAGTTCGCCGCCGGGAAAGATGTAGCGCTCGACAAAATCACCGATGCCCGCGCCGAGCTGCGGGTTGTGTACGCCAGCGGCGGTGATGCCGTGGTTGAGCAGCAGGCCGCCGGGCGCGAGCAGGCGCCAGAGCTTGCCGAAATAGATGGGCAGTTGCGCATGGCCGACGTGCTCGAACATGCCCACCGAGGCGATCTTGTCGTAGGGCTCGGTCTCGGGCAGCTCGCGGTAATCGCACAGGGCCACGCTCACGCGGCCGCGCAGGCCGCGCGCGTCGATCAGCTGCTGCACATGGGCGTGCTGCTCGCGCGACAGCGTGATGCCATGGGCCTGCGCGCCATGCCGTTCGGCCGCCCACACCAGCAAGGCGCCCCAGCCGGCGCCGACATCGAGCAGGCGATCGCCGGGTGCGAGCATGAGCTTGCGGCAGATCAGCTCGAGCTTGGCCTCTTGCGCCGCCGCGAGGCTGTTGACGCCCTCGGGCCAGTAGGCGCACGAGTAGACGCGCCGCTCGTCCAGCCAGAGCGCATAGAAATCGTTGGAGACGTCGTAATGGAACTCGACCTGCGCGCGATCGCGCTGCGGGCTGTGGCGGGCCAGCGAGCGACTCGCGCGCAACAGGCCCGACCAGCCCTTGACCAGCGCGCCCGGCGGCGTGGCGTCGGTGACCGGATCATCGGCCCCCAGCAACGCGGCGGCCACGTCGCAGAGATCGCGCGGCGTGCCGTCGAGGTCGAGCCGGCCTTCCACGTGCGCCTGGGCCAGTACGCCGATGCGCCCGCGAAGCAGCGGGGCCAGCAGCCACAGGTCGCGCAAGGTCAAGGTCACGCGCGCCGGATCGGCGCCGAGCCTGCTGCCGTCGGGCAGCACGATCGCGCAGGGCAGCCGCAGCGCGGCGAGCCGCGCCGCCAACGGCGCGACGAGCCGCTGTGCCACGCGACGCATGGAGCGTGTGGCGCGCGGCGCCGTGGGCAGCGATGGCAGGATGAGCATGAGTGGCGTCTTCCCGAGACGTGGCGAGGTAGGTGCGACACACTCTAGCCAAAACCGTCACTTAGGTGCAGGAGAGACACGATGAAACTTGTTCGCCATGGACGCATGGGCCGCGAGCGGCCGGGCCTGATCGACGCGAGCGGCGCGCTGCGCGACCTCTCGGGCGTGATCGATGACCTGCACTTGCCCACACTCGGCCTGGCCGGTCTGGGCCGCCTCTGCCGCCTCGATCCGCTGTCATTGCCGCGCGTGCGCGGCACGCCGCGCCTGGGCCTGCCCTTCACCGGCATCAGCAAGTTTGTCGGCATCGGTCTGAACTACCGTGACCACGCGGCCGAGACGGGCATGCCGGTTCCCACCGAGCCGATCATCTTCATGAAGGCGACCACCTGCCTGGCCGGGCCCGACGATGACGTGCAGTTGCCGCCCGACTCGCACAAGACCGACTGGGAGGTCGAACTCGGCGTGGTGATCGGCAAGACGGCGCGGCGCGTCAGCGAGGCCGAGGCGCTGAAGCACGTGGCCGGGTATTGCGTCGTCAACGACCTGAGCGAGCGCGCCTGGCAGCACGAGCGCGGCGGCACCTGGGACAAGGGCAAGGGCTTCGACGGCTTCGGGCCCGTCGGCCCCTGGCTCGTCACCGCCGACGAGCTGCGCGACCCGCAATCGCTCTCGCTCTGGCTCGACGTGAACGGCCTGCCGCGCCAGCGTGGCACCACCGCCACCATGGTGTTCGGGGTGGCGCGGCTGGTGAGCTACGTGAGCCAGTGCATGACCCTGCTGCCCGGCGACCTCATCGCCACCGGCACACCGCCGGGCGTGGGCATGGGCATGAAGCCGGCGCCGCAATTCCTGAAGGCCGGCGACGTGGTGACGCTGGGCATCGAAGGACTCGGTGCGCAGCGTCAGCGGATCGTGGCTTGAGGGCGCGGATGGTTGCCCACCGTCGTTGCAGCCTGCGCTCTCCAACTTGCCTGCAGCCCGAGGCGCCGCTTCGATGAAGACACCGATACGACGCATTGGTGCGCTGGTGCTGCTGGCCGTTGTGGCCCTGGCAGCGCTCGGCTGGTGGTGGCAGAGCGGTGAGCCCGAGCGCCAGCGCAACGCCGAAAATTTGCGCATGCGCGACGCCTTGCGGCGCAGTGCCGAAGGCGCGCAGCGCGCCTGGGTCGAGGGCACACCAGCCCCGGTGCGCGAGGCACAGCGCGAAGCCGCGATGAAGGAATTTCGGGCGACCGAAGACGAAACACGGGGCCGTCACGCACTCGCCGAGCTGCAGCGCAGGGCCGCGAGCGCTGCGAGCGCCGCATCGGCACCCACAGCCCCCGGCCCGCCCACGCGGCGCTGAGGGCGACTCGCGGGCGGGCCGGGGCTCGACGCGCCTACTGGTAGGGCGTGAGCGGCGACGAGGCATCCATCGTCGCCTGGGTTTGCGCGATGTCGGTCGTGCCGCTCAGCGTGCCCGCGTCGAGTGCGAGCTGGGCATCAAGGATGTTGCCGGGGCTCGGTCTGCCGCTGATCGCCGGCCCGGCAGCCCCGTCCATCGCTTGCTGGGCGCTGGCGATCTGGGTCGAACTCGGCGTGTTTTGCGGTGCGGGCGCCGGTGCGGGCGCCGGTGACGGCGCCGCAGCCACCGGGCCGTCCGACCCGCCGCAGGCGGCCAGGCTCCAGGCTGCGCTGAGCACGAGCGCGCCCAGTCGCGCGCGGTTCGTGAAGGTGCGGTTCATGAGAACCTCCTTCAGTTGAGGGCCGGCAGCGTCTGTGCCGGCTCGGTGCCGCCGCACAAGGCGTGCTGGAAGCCGGTGCTGCCGTACATGATGCCGTCGTCGCCCTGACCGGAGACGGCCACCGGCTGGGTGGTGGTGCCGACCTGCGCGGTGCGCAGACCGGCCGGCACGCTGTTGGTCACCGTCACGGTACCGCCGACCTTGGAAAGCTCGTTGCGCACGCGCCAGGCGATGTTGTGATCGGCGCAGGAGGAGTCGCCGCTCACGCCCACCGCGCCGAGCTTGGTCGCACCGGCGTAGAGCGCCAAGCCGCCGCCGAACACATTGATGCCGCCCGGCTTGAGCCCGAGCATCGGATCGGTCGTCGTGCCGTACTTGGTGGAGTCGCCGCGGTAGACGACGCGCGGGTCGACCGGGTTGCTGTGCTGCAGGCCGTACAGGGAGCCGCCGGGCTGCACCGCCGAGAACAGCTGCGCGCTCGCGATGGCCAGGCCGGGCAGGCTGAAGCCGTTGGCGGTGTAGGCCTTCTGGGCCGAGATGACGCGGCTGTTGAGCCAGGCGCCGTCCATCGTGGAAGCGGTGGTCGCGACGGCGCACACGACGCCGTAGCGGTTGACCACGGTGCCCCACATCGGCAGACCGAAGCCGCCGTTGGTGGCGGCCGCCGCCGCCTTGAGGGCGGTTTCGAGCGTGGCGCTGTCGGGCAGGCCGGCACAGTCGTTGGGCGGGTTGGTCGGCGCGGCCTGCGCGGCAAAGACAGTAACGAGCGAAGCCAGCGCGATGGCGCTGCGGATGAAGGGGTGGCGATGCATCAGTGTTCTCCTTGAAGTTTGCTGTGACGGTCGAACGCTGCCGGGCAGCAGCGCGGATGTTTCAACTGCCGATGCCTTTTGTACATCCCACGTTTCGCAGTGTCCGCGGCAGCGAAAACCCTGCCCGATCCGCGCGGGCTGATGCCGCACAGCGAGGCGGGGGCCCACCCGCCCCGGCAAAGCCATGCGCTCGTCAACGATCGATGCGCGTGGACAGCACGATCGCCGACGTGGTGCGCTCCACGCCACCGAGCGCGCCGATGCGGTCGATCAGCGCGTCCAATTCGGCGATCGAGGGCGCCGCCAACACTGCCAGCAGGTCGAACGCGCCACTCACCGAATGCAGACTGCGCACCGCCGCGATCTTGCGCAGCGCCGCTTCGATCGCGCCGGTCTGCTTGGGGCCCACCGTGATCATCACGTGGGCGCGCACCAGCGCGGCTTCGACGCCGTCGTCGGTCGTGACCGTGTAGCCGGTGATCACGCGCGCGCGTTCGAGCCGCGCGATGCGGCTTTGCACCGTGGTGCGCGAGAGGCCGAGTTCGCGCGCGAGCTCGGCGGTGGCCCGGCGGGCGTTTTCACGCAGCAGGTTCAGCAGCACACGGTCGGTGGCGTCGAGACTGATCATTTCGTTGGCTCCTGCACGTCGTATTGCCGAAGTGTGACCTTTGATTCGGCATTATTTCAGCTGCTTTCGACGACGCCGCCGCGCAAGCTGAAGGCATTGATCGGTATTTCCAAGGAGCGCGCCATGCAGTCCATCCTCGTGCTCGGCGGCGGCAAGATTGGCTCGGTCGTGGCCGAGTTGCTGGCGCACGCCGAAACCGGCGGTCGCAGCGACTACCGCGTGAGCTTGGCCGATCGCAGTGCAGAGGCGCTGTCGGGCGCGCCGCGCCATGCTCAGATCGACACCCTGGTGCTCGACGTGAACGACCCCGCCGCGCTGGGCGCCGCGCTGCACGGCCGCTACGCCGTGCTGAGCGCACTGCCCTACAGGCTCACGGTGAAGGTGGCCGAGGCGGCGCGCGGCAACGCCGCGCGGCCCGGTTGCCACTACCTCGACCTCACCGAAGACGTGGCAAGCACGCGGCGCATCCGCGAGATCGCCACCGGCGCCCCCCACGCTTTCATACCGCAGTGCGGCCTGGCGCCGGGCTTCATCAGCATCGTGGCGGCCGACCTGGCGCGGCGTTTCGAGCCGCTCGATTCGGTGCGCATGCGGGTCGGCGCGCTGCCCACCTTTCCTAGCAACTCGCTGAACTACAACCTCACCTGGAGCACCGAGGGCGTGATCAACGAATACTGCGAGCCCTGCGAGGCCATCGTCGATGGTCGCCGCACGCAGGTGCCGGCGCTGGAGGAGCGCGAGGAGTTCTCGCTCGACGGCGTGCTGTACGAAGCCTTCAACACCTCGGGCGGACTCGGCACGCTGTGCGAGACGCTCGAAGGCCGCGTGCGCACGCTCAATTACCGCACCATCCGCTATCCCGGGCACGCTGCCGTGATGAAGACGCTGCTGCACGACCTGCGCCTGAAGGACCGCCGCGAGCTGCTCAAAGACATCCTGGAGAACGCGCTGCCGGCGACCACGCAGGACGTGGTGATCGTGTTCGCCACGGCCGCCGGCGTGCGCGACGACGAGCACGGCCAGCGCCGCTTCCTGCAGGACAGCGTGGTGCGCAAGATCTACAGCCGCTCGCTGCACGGCACCACGCACAGCGCCATTCAGATCACCACCGCCTCGGCGTTGTGCGCCATGCTCGACCTGCTGCGCGAGGGCGTGATTGCGCAGGCGGGATTCGTGAAGCAGGAGGACGTGGCGCTCGACGCGTTCTTAGGCAATCGCTTCGGCGCGGTCTATGCCGACGAAGCCTCGGCGCCGCGCCGGCTCGCCGCCTGATCAGAAGGTGCCACGCACCATGATCGCCAGGCCGCCCCGGCGCGGGCGCAGCGACATGCGGTAGCCCGAGTCGAACTGCACCGCGAAACTGCCCTGGTCCAGGCCCATGCGCGATTGCGTCACCTTCCACGGCACACCGTTCCTGGCGAAATCTTGCTGCAGGCCGTCGCGCGCCGCGAAGTAACCGGCCGAGGTGTCGGCATACACGGTCGTCGTGCCCAGACGCCACCTCCAGCCCAGCGTGAGCACCGGGCCGACCATAGGGTTGAAGGGCCGTGACGGGTCGAGTGCCAAGCCGGCCGGCGCCGCGAAGCTGTAGCTGACGGCGCCGACACCCGCGCCGAAAGCGACGCGCTCGTTGCCGGCCCACCAGCGATAACCCACGCTCGTGCGCTGGGCGTGCGGCGCGATGTCTTCCGATTGCGCCTCGAGTCGGGGATGGAGTCGCCACTCGCCCGCTGCGTTCTCACCGTTCGAGGGCACCTGCTCGAGCCCGAACACCGGGCCAGCGACCAAGAAGGCCAGCAACAGGGCGATCGAAGGGTTGGGGCGCATGCACGACTCCGTGCATTAAATGTCGCCCTCTGCCGAGCTTTGCGCTATCGGACGTTTGGGGGGGTCGCTGTAGGACGGTGCCGCGAAAACGGCGTCAGGCCTGCGCCGGGTCGCCCCAAGAGGGCTGAGCGCCCCAACGGCGGGCAGCCCCGCAGGGGCGTTGGTTCGTCAACTCAGGCCACCGCCATCACCTTCACCGCAGTCACCTTGAAACCGGGAATCTTGGCCACCGCATCGAGTGCGTCGCCGGTGAGCTTGTTGGCGGCCGCTTCCCAGAAGGCAAACGGCAGGAACACCTGGCCCGGCTGCACGTCGTCGCTGATCTGGGCGCGCGCCTGGACCGTGCCGTGGCGCGTTGCCAAGGTGAGCGCCTTGCCGTCGCCGATACCCAGCGCCAGCGCGTCGGCCGGATGCAGCGAGACCAGCGCCTCGGGCGCGAGCGCGTCGAGCATGCTGGCGTGGCGCGTCATCGCGCCGGTGTGCCAATGCTCGAGCACGCGACCGGTGGTCAGCACGAACGGGAACTCGGCGTCGACCTGCTCGGCGCCGGGTTTGAAGCTGGTGGGCACGACCGTGGCGCGGCCGTCGGGCGTGGGAAAGCTGTCGATGAAGACAATGCTGTCGCCGGGTGTGTCTTCGCGCGCGGCCGGCGTGACCACCGCGTCCTGGCGCACCAGGCGCGACCACGGCACGCCCGCCAGCGGCTCCATCACCACGCGCATTTCTTCATAAACGCGCGCCACCGGCGCCTCGGCCGCGCTGCGGCCGTCACCGTCGTCGGCACGCCAATAGTTCCAGCCGGCGCCCAGGCGGCGCGCGATCTGCTCGATGGCCCACAAATCCTGTCGCGCGTCGCCGGGCGGCACGAGGGCGGGTCGGCCGATCTGGATCAGGCGGTCGGTGTTGGTGTAGCTGCCCCACTTCTCGGGTTGCGCCGAGGCCGGCAAGACCACGTCGGCCAGCACCGCTGTTTCAGTGGCGAAGATGTCCTGCACGACCAGGTGCTCCAGGCTCGCCAGCGCCTTGCGCGCATGCCCGAGATCGGGGTCGCTCATGGCCGGGTTCTCGCCTTCGACATAGAGGCCACGGATGCGGCCCTCGGTCACGGCATGCATGATCTCCACGACGGTCAGACCCGCCCGCGAATCGATGGTCGTGCCTCCCCACAGCGCTTCGAATTGCGCGCGCACCCCGGCGTCGGAAACCCGCTGGTAGTTGGGCAACATCATCGGGATCAGCCCGGCGTCACTGGCGCCCTGCACGTTGTTCTGGCCGCGCAGTGGATGCAGGCCGGTGCCCGGCCGGCCGATCTGGCCGGTGAGCAGCGCCAGCGCAATGAGGCCGCGCGCGTTGTCGGTGCCATGGACATGCTGGCTGATGCCCATGCCCCACAGGATCATCGAAGACTTGGCTGTGGCGAAGGCGCGCGCCACGGCGCGAATCGTGTCGGCATCGATGCCGCAGATTTCGCTCATGCGCTCGGGCGTGGCCTCGGCCACCGACGCCTTCAGCGCCTCGTAGCCATTGACTCTGGCGGCAACGAAGGCCTGGTCGACCAGGCCATCGGCGATGACGACGTGCAGCAGGCCGTTGAGCAGCGCCACGTCGGTGTCGGGGCGGAATTGCAGATGCCAGGCGGCACGCCGCGTCAGCGCCGTGCGGCGCGGATCGCAGATCACCAGCCGGGCGCCGCGGTCCACCGCGTTCTTGATCCAGGTCGCGGCGACCGGGTGGTTCACCGTCGGGTTGGCGCCGATCAGGAAGATCAGTTCGGCTTCGGCCACATCGGCCACCGGGTTGCTCACCGCGCCGGAGCCGATGCCTTCGAGCAGTGCTGCCACCGAGCTGGCGTGGCACAAGCGCGTGCAATGGTCCACATGGCTGCTCGCCATGCCCTGGCGCACCAGCTTCTGGAACAGATAGGCCTCTTCGTTGCTGCCCTTGGCCGAGCCGAAGCCGGCCAGCGCCGAGCCGTAACCGTGCTCGGACGAATCGCGAATGCGCCGCAGGCCGTCGGCGGCAAGGTCGAGCGCCTCGTCCCAGCTCGCTTCACGGAACAGCGTGTCGAGCGGCAGTTCGCCGAGCTTGAACCGCTCGATGTCGTTCGGGTCCTTCTTCACGCCTTCGCGCCGCACCAGCGGGCGCATCAGTCGCTTGGGGTTGTGGATGTAGTCGACGCCGTAGCGGCCCTTGACGCACAGGCGCCCATGGTTGGCCGGGCCGTCGCGGCCGGTCACGAACTGGATGCGCTCTTCGCCGCGCTCGTTGGGTCCGACGTTCCAGGTGAGCTGGCAGCCCACGCCGCAGTAGGGGCAGACCGAATCGACCTTCTTGGTGATGGTGGCCAGGCCCGCGCCGCGCGCCGGCATGAGCGCGCCGGTCGGGCAGGCCTGCACGCATTCGCCGCAGGCCACGCAGCTGGAGTCGCCGAGCGTCGCGTCGGCATCGAAGGTGATGCGCGCATGGGCGCCGCGCAGCGCCAGGCCGATCACGTCGTTGCCCTGCTCGTCGCGGCAGGCGCGCAGGCAGCGCGTGCACTGGATGCAGGCGTCGAGGTTGACGGCGATGGCCGGGTGGCTGGTGTCGGCCGCGGCGTAATGAGCGTCGCGTCGCGGCAGGCGGCCACGCGGCACGTCGAGCGTCTGCGCCCAGCCGCTCAGCTCGGATTCATGCGTGTAGTCGTCGGTGGTGGCACCGGCGTCGCTCATCAACAGCTCGACCACCATCTTGCGCGCCGCCACCGAGCGCGGGCTGTCGGTGCGCACCTTCATGCCCGCCGCCACGCTGCGGCAGCATGACGCCGCCAGAGTGCGCTCTCCGTCCACCTCGACCATGCAGGCGCGGCAGTTGCCGGCCGGCACCAGGCCTTCCTTGTGGCACAGGTGCGGGATGGTGGTGCCCTCGCGCTTGGCGACGGCCCAGATCGTCTCGCTGGCGCGCGCCTGCACGTTGCGTCCGTCGAGCGTGAATTCGACCGTTGCGGTCTCGGGAGCCAGCAGCCTGGACGTCAAAGGGGCATTCATGCGTCAAGCTCCTGCGCAAAGTACTTCACCACGCAATCGATCGGGTTCGGCGCCGCCTGGCCCAGCCCGCAGATCGAGGCGTCACGCATCACCTGGGACAGCTCGGCGAGCAGGCCCACGTCCCAGCGGTCGGTCGCGATCAGCTCGTTGACCTTGGCCGTGCCCGAACGGCAGGGCGTGCACTGGCCGCAACTCTCATGCTCGAAGAACTTCATCAGGTTGCGCGCCGCATCGGTGGCGCGGTCGCGGTCAGACAACACCACCACCGCGGCCGAGCCGATGAAGCAGCCGTGCGGCTGCAAGGTGTCGAAGTCCAGCGGCACGTCGGCCAGGCGCTCGGGCAGGATACCGCCCGAGGCGCCGCCGGGCAGGTAGGCGTAGAGCGCGTGGCCCTCTTGCATGCCGCCGCAGTATTCGGCCACCAGCTCGCGCAAGGTGATGCCGGCCGGCGCGAGGTGGACACCGGGCTTCTGGACGCGCCCCGAGACCGAGAACGAACGCAGGCCCTGGCGGCCGTTGCGGCCCTGGCCGGCAAACCAGTCGGCGCCTTTTTCGAGGATGTCACGGACCCAGTACAGCGTCTCGAAGTTGTGCTCGAGTGTCGGGCGACCGAACAGGCCCACCTGCGCCACGTAGGGCGGGCGCAGCCGCGGCATGCCGCGTTTGCCTTCGATCGATTCGATCATGGCCGACTCCTCGCCACAGATGTAGGCACCGGCGCCGCGCCTCAGCTCGATGGTGGGCATGTCGCGCATCGGCGGGTCGGCCTCGAGCGCCGCGAGTTCGCGCTCCAGGAGTGCGCGCGCACCGTGGTATTCGTCGCGCAGGTAGATGTAGATCGCGTCGATGCCGACCGCCCAGGCGGCGATGAGCATGCCTTCTAAAAAGCGATGCGGGTCGCGCTCGAGGTAGACGCGGTCCTTGAAGGTGCCCGGCTCGCCCTCGTCGATGTTGACCGCCATCAGCCGCGGCGCCGCTTGGCCGCGCACGATGCGCCACTTGCGCCCGCTGGGAAAACCGGCGCCACCCAAGCCGCGCAAGCCCGAGGATTCCATCGTCCCCAGCACCGACTCGATGTCGCGCTCGTTGCGCAGGCATTGCCGCAGCGCGCGGTAGCCGCCTGCTGCGCGGTAGGCCGCGAGGTCGATGGTCGGCGCCGGCTCATGGTGCGTGAGCTTGGCCACGACTGCGGCCTGCACCGACTGCGGCGTGGCGTGGGCGATCGGGTACTGATGCACGGCCACCGCCGGCGCTTGTTCGCAGCGGCCGATGCACGGTGCGGCAACGACGCGCACCTCGGTACCGAGCAGCGCGGGCAGCCGCGCCAGAAGGTCGGTGGCGCCCGCGAGTTCGCAGGCGATGCCGTCGCACACGCGCACGGTGAGCGCCGCAGGCGCTGCGTACGAACCGTCGGCGCCTTCGCGAACGACATCGAAGTGGTGGTAGAAGCTGGCCACCTCGTAGACCTCGGCCTGCGACAGCCGCAGTAGCTGCGCCAGCGCGGCCAAGTGGTCGGTGCGCAGCTGGCCGTGGCGGTCGTTGAGCGTGTGCAGGTGCTCGATGAGCAGGTCGCGCCGCAACGCGAGGCCGGGGCGGCTCGCCAGCGTTTCGCGCACCGCCGCCACCAGTTGCGCATCGACCGGCCGCTCACCGGATGAGCGGCGCGGCTTGACGGACGGGTCGCGCAGCACCTGAATAGGAATCACCGGGGCATTCATCGTTTTCGAGGAGTTGGCCGGGCCCAAGCTCATGCTCCAATGAACATATCTCGACCCGGAGTCGAACTGCGGAAGGTTAGCGCCGCAACCCCCCAGATATATGTATAGGCCCGCCGAATGATGAGGATTCAGATCACGCCTCACTGGGGCGTGTCTCACGACGCCGAAGAGCCGGTCGACACCACCGGCCTGCTGTCGCTGCTGGCCGCGATCCAGGAAAGCGGCGCCATTGCGCAAGCCGCGCGCAGCGTCGGCCTGTCGTACCGGCATGCGTGGGGCCAGGTCAAGCGCGCGGAGGTGCTGTTCGGCCATGCCTTGGTCGATGCCGGCCGCGGGCGCGGATCGACGCTCACGCCGCTGGCAGAAAAGCTGATCTGGGCCGACCGGCGCATCACCGCGCGCCTCGCGCCGCTGCTGTCGTCGCTCGCCTCCGAGCTGGAGCACGAACTCGACCGTGCCTTGCCGGCGCGCCCGACCGCCGTGGCGGCACTGCGGCTGCACGCAAGCCACGGTTTCGCGGTCGCCGCGCTGGTTGAAAAACTCGAGGCCGCAGCGCTGTCGGTCGAGCTGCGCTACCGCAACAGCCTCGAGTCAGTCGCGGCGCTGGCGCACGGCGAATGCGACCTGGCGGGCTTTCATGTGCCGATCGGCGAGTTCGAGGCGCAGGCCGCGCAGCGCTACATGCGCTGGCTCAAGCCGCAGGTCCACAGCCTGGTGCACCTGGCCGTGCGCACGCAGGGCCTGTTCGTCGCGCCCGGCAATCCCAAGCGCATTCGCGGCCTGGCCGACCTGAAACGCGCCGACGTGCGCTTCGTCAACCGGCCTGAAGGTTCGGGCACGCGCATGCTCACCGAATTGCTGCTGGGCAAGGCCGGCATCCTGCCGGCCGAAGTGGTGGGCTACGACAGCACCGAATTCACCCACGCCGCGATCGCCGCCTACATCGCCAGCGGCATGGCCGACGTGGGCATCGGCGTGCAGACCGCGGCGCAGCGCTTCGGGCTGCAGTTTCTTCCGCTCGTGCGTGAGCGCTATTTTTTCGCGGTGACCAAGGCGGCGCTGACCGAGCCGACCATGCGCACGGTGCTCACGCTGATGCAATCACCCGCCTACCGCTCGTCGGTGGCGTCGTTGCTCGGCTACGAGGCGGCCGAAACCGGTAAGGTGCTCAGCGTCGCGGACGCCTTCGACCGCTGACAAGGGCAGGAGTCTCATGGACGCGATTCGACGCCGCGCATGCACCATAGTGCATGGTCATCGCGTTGAACCGGATGCCCTCTCGAGCGCGCCTTCACTGCGGCGCGGGAGTGGCCCGCGCCGAGCGCAATGCCGCGCCGAGCCGGGCGCAGGTCTCGTCCAACGGCAGGCCGGTCGTTGCAAATTTCAGGTCAGCCTTGCCATAGAAGGCCGCGCGGCCCAGCAGGATGCGGCGCAAATCGTCCATCGCCTCCTCGTTGCCGCCGCTGCCCGCCATCGGCCGCAGGTCGCCTTGGTCGATCACGCGCTGCATGTGCTCTTCGGGCGAAGCCTGCAGCCAGACGGTGAAGCACTGCGCCAGCAGCAGGCCGAAGGTGGCCGGGTCGGAGACGATGCCGCCCGGCGTGGCGATCACCGCGTCGGGCTGGCTGGCGATCGTCTCCTCGAGGGCGCGCCGCTCGTAGCGGCGGTAGGCGCTGGGTCCGTAAAGGTTGTGAATCTCGGCGAGCGAACACCCCGCCAGGCGCTCGATTTCGCGGTTGAGCTCGATGAAGACCAGCCCGAATTCGTCGGCCAGCATCTGACCGAGCGTGGACTTGCCGGCGCCACGCAGCCCGACCAGCGCAATGCGCCGCGCCCGCTCGGAACCGACCCGCGCCGTGCCGCCGAACAGCGGCATCAATGCGCCGCGCGCGCGCTGCAGTTCGGCTTCGCTGCGCCCGGCCAGCAGGTCGCGCATGAGCAACCACTCGGGCGATGCCGTGGTGGGGTCGCCCAGCAGCTCGGCGAGCGAACACGACAAGGCATGAGCCACTTGGCGCAGCACCAGGATCGAGGCGTTGCCGACACCCAGCTCGAGGTTGGCCAGGTGGCGCTCCGACACACCCGCGCCCTGCGACAAACCCTTGCGCGTGAGGCCTTTGCGGGCGCGCAGGGTGCGCACGCGCTCGCCGAGCGCCATCAGAAAAGGCTCGCGTGCCGCGGCGGCATCCGGCACGGGGGCCTGCCAAGGAGAGATCAGGAGTCGATCCATTCGTCCCTCGGAAAACATGCAATATAGTGCTTGACGATGTGTTTCGCTTGCGTTAATTTTCAAGCCGTTTGCCGACGCAACCCAACGGCAGCCACGAAGAACTGCTCATGAGCATCGCGCTGAATCCGCCGCCCGAACGCCTGAACTTCGCCGACTACTTGTTCGCATTGAACATCGGGCGCGCCGGCAAGCCCGCCTACATCGACGATGCCGGCACGCTGAGCTACGGCGCCCTTGCCGAGCGCAGCCGGCGCTTCGCGAGCGGGCTCACGGCCCTTGGCCTGCGCCGCGAGGAGCGCGTGCTGCTGCTGATGCACGACTGCACCGACTGGCCGGTGGCCTTCCTCGGCTGCCTTTATGCCGGCGTCGTCCCGGTGTGCGTGAACACCCTGCTCACCCCCGCCGACTACGCCTTCATGCTCGCGCACAGCCGTGCGCAGGCCGCTCTCGTCTCCGGCGCGTTGCTCGCCACGCTGCAGGCGGCGCTCGACGCGGGCAAGCATGCGGTGCGCGAGATCGTGGTGTCGCGCGCGGCGCAAGAGCTGCCGGGCCGCTGCCGCAATTTCGAGGGCCTGCTCGACGCGAGCCCGATGGCCGCGCCCGCCGACACGGCCGCCGACGACATCGCCTTCTGGCTCTATTCCTCCGGCTCCACGGGCCGCCCCAAGGGCACGGTACACAGCCATGCCAACCCTTACTGGACGGTGGAAACCTACGCGAAGAACGTGCTGCGGCTGAGCGAGAACGATGTGGTGTTCTCGGCCGCCAAGCTGTTCTTTGCCTACGGCCTGGGCAATGGCCTGAGCTTTCCGCTCGCCGCTGGCGCCACCACGGTGTTGATGGCAGAGCGGCCGACGCCCGCGGCCGTGTTCCAACGCCTTTGCCAACACCAGTCGACCGTCTTCTACGGCGTGCCCACGCTCTATGCCGCGATGCTGGCCGCGCCCGAGCCGCCCGCGCAGGGCCAGCTGGCACTGCGCGTCTGCACCTCGGCCGGCGAGGCGCTGCCGCGCCAGATCGGCGAGCGCTTTCGCAAACAGTTCGGCTGTGACGTGCTCGACGGCATCGGCTCCACCGAGATGCTGCATATCTTTCTGTCCAACGCACCGGGCGACGTCCACTACGGAACGAGTGGTCGGCCGGTCCCCGGCTACGAGATCGAGCTGCGCGGCGACGATGGCCACCCGAGCGGCAATGACGAGGTCGGCGACCTGTTCGTCAAGGGCGCCAGCGCCGCACTCATGTACTGGGCGCAGCGAGAAAAGTCGCAGGCCACGTTCCAGGGCAGCTGGACGCGCAGCGGTGACAAGTACTCGCGCGACGCTGCCGGCGTCTACACCTACGCTGGCCGCAGCGACGACATGCTCAAGGTGAGCGGCCAGTACGTCTCGCCCTTCGAGGTGGAGGCGGCGTTGATCCAGCATCCTGCGGTGCTGGAGGCGGCGGTGGTCGGCGTCATCGACGCCGACGGTCTTACCAAGCCCAAGGCCTACGTGGTGCTCAAGAATGGCCACTTGGCGGCCACCGAGACCGAGGCCGAACTCAAGGCCTTCGTGAAGGACAAGCTGGCCCCCTTCAAGTACCCGCGACGCATCGAGTTCATCGCCGAACTGCCGAAGACGGCGACGGGCAAGATCCAGCGCTTCAAACTGCGCGAGCTCGGCCAAGCATGAGGCACCGCCACCGACGCGGACCCAAGCCCGAATGAGTGAACAAGTCCGTATCGAAGCCGCCGGCCGCATGCTCGACATCGAGCACGCCTTCGTCGGCAGCAGCGCGCCGGCAGCGCCCTTGCTGGTGTTCCTGCACGAAGGCCTGGGGTCGCTCGCGATGTGGCGCGACTTTCCTTCGCGCCTGTGCGAGGCCACCGGCCACCGCGGCTTGGTCTACTCGCGTCCGGGCTACGGCCGCTCCACGCCGCGCGCGCCCGACGAGCACTGGGGCGTGGACTTCATGCACCAACAGGCGCGCGACGTGTTGCCAGCGCTGCTGACCGCGCTACAGGCGCCGCCACGCTATGCGCTCTTCGGCCACAGCGACGGCGGCTCGATTGCCCTCATCCATGCGGCCACATTCCCCGAGCGCGTGACGCGCGCCATCGTGCTGGCGCCGCACATCGTCGTGGAGACCTTGTCGGTGGCCAGCATCGCGGCGGTGCGCGAAACCTATCGCAGCACCGACTTCAGAGCCAAACTGGCCCGTCACCACGACGACGTGGATTCGGCGTTCTGGGGCTGGAACGACATCTGGCTGAACCCAGCATTCGCTCGCTGGAGCATCAAGGCGCTGCTGCCCGACATCCGCTGTCCGTTGCTGGCGATCCAGGGCGAACAGGACGAATACGGCACCATGGCCCAGATCGATGGCATCGCCGAAGCACTGCCTGGGGGACAGTGCCGATTGCTCGAGCTCGAGCACTGCGGACACTCGCCGCATCGCGACCAGCCGGCGGCGGTGATCGCCGCCTCCGGCGCCTTTTTCGCGCTCGACGCGCAGCCGTAAGTCACCGTGGTCGTCGCTCACGCCACCGACTTTTTTCGCCAGCGGTTCACGCACCACACGGCGCCGAGCCGATCGGGAGCGATCGCCGCCGCGGTCAGCGAACCGGGCAGGATGGAGCCGGGCTCGGCCTTCGGTCGAGCCCCCGGTGGGGTGGACCGCGACCCGCGCAGCAAAGCGGGGTCGGCTCGCCTATAAACGAACCATCGAGCGACTCGAAGGCACGCCATGCGTTTTTCTCCGTGGGACAACCCGATGGGCACCGACGGCTTCGAGTTCATCGAATACGCGGCGCCCGACCCGGTCGCGATGGGTGCGTTGTTTGAGCGCATGGGCTTTCGGCCCATTGCCCGGCATCGCCACAAGGCGGTGACGTTGTACCGCCAGGGCGAGATCAACTTCATCGTCAACGCCGAGCCCGATTCGTTCGCGCAGCGCTTCGCGCGCCTGCATGGGCCGAGCATTTGCGCGATCGCATTTCGCGTGCAGGACACGCGGCGGGCCTACGAGCGCGCGCAGTCGCTGGGCGCCTGGGCCTATGCCGGCACGGCGGGGCCGGGCGAGCTGAACATCCCGGCCATCAAGGGCATCGGCGACTCGCTGATCTACCTTGTGGACCGCTGGCGCGGCAAGGGCGGTGCCCAGGCCGGCGCGATCGGCGACATCGGCTTTTTCGACGTCGACTTCGAGCCGCTGCCGGGTGCAAGCCTCGAACCCAAGGGCAACGGCCTGACCACGATCGACCACCTCACGCACAACGTACACCGCGGACGCATGGCCGAGTGGGCCGAGTTCTACGAACGCCTGTTCAACTTTCGGCAGCTTCGCTACTTCGACATCGAAGGCCAGGTCAGCGGCGTGAAGAGCAAGGCCATGACCAGCCCCTGCGGCAAGATCCGCATTCCCATCAATGAAGAGGGCAACGAAACCGCCGGCCAGATCCAAGAGTACCTGGATCGCTACCACGGTGAGGGCATCCAGCACATTGCGCTCGGCTCGAACGACCTGCCGGCCACGGTCGATGCGATGCGCGCCGCAGGCGTGACGCTGCTCGACACCATCGACACCTACTACGAGCTGGTGGACCAGCGCATTCCCGGTCACGGCGAAGACGTGGCGGCGCTGCGGCGCCGCAAGATCCTCATCGATGGCAAGGCCGGCGAGCTGCTGCTGCAAATCTTCAGCGAGAACCAGCTCGGGCCGATCTTCTTCGAGTTCATCCAGCGCAAAGGAGACCAGGGCTTCGGCGAGGGCAACTTCAAGGCATTGTTCGAGAGCATCGAGCTTGACCAGATGCGCCGCGGCGTGCTGCGCCGACCATGACCGCGTCGGGCCGCCCCAAGCGGGCAAACGCCCCCCGCGGGAGACCGGCGCACGGCGCCGTGGAGGCCACATTGAACAGCGACAAGGGCGTCAATCAGGGTGTCGCCCCGGTCACCTATGGGCAGGGCGATCGAGCGCCTCGCGGCAACTACTCGCGCGCGCGCGCCGACTACACCTGCGAGCAGGATTTCTCGCAGTACACCGAGCAGGATCACGACACCTACCGACGTCTGTACGCCCGCCAGTTGCAGCAGTTGCCGGGGCTGGCATGCCACGAATTCATCGATGCCGTTTCGCAGCTCGGCGCACCCGAGCGCATCCCGCGCTTCGACGACATTTCCGAGCGCCTGCAACGGGCCACCGGCTGGCAGGTGGTCGGCGTGCCGGGACTGATTCCGGAGGAGGCCTTCTTCGCACTGCTTGCCGAGCGCAAGTTCCCGGTCACCGACTGGATGCGCAAGCCCGAGGAGTTCGACTACGTGGTCGAGCCCGATGTCTTCCACGACCTGTTCGGCCATGTGCCGCTGCTGTTCAACCCGGTGTTTGCCAACTACATGCAGGCCTACGGCCGGGGCGGCTTGAAGGCTTCACGACTCGATGCCTGCGAGTTGCTGGCGCGCCTTTACTGGTACACGGTCGAATTCGGCCTGATCGCCACGCCCGAGGGCTTGCGCGCCTACGGTGCGGGCATCCTGTCGAGCGCGGGCGAACTGCACTACGCGGTGACGAGCCCCGAGCCGAACCGCGTCGCGTTTGGGCTGCAGCGGCTGATGCGCAGCCTCTACAGGATCGACAGCTTCCAGGGCAGCTATTTCGTGATCGACAGCTTCGAGCAGTTGTTCAACGCGACGGCGCCAGACTTCACGCCGCTTTACGCGGCGGTTCGGCAGCAAACGACGGTCGGGGTCGGTACGGTGCTTGACGGCGAGCGCGTTTTCGGCCCCGGCCCGGATCCGCGCTAAGCGGGCGCGTCACGCGACAGCAGCGCCGCCGCCGATCCGCCGCGCCACCTCGGCGACCACCTGCGGGTGGAACGCCATGGCCATATGCGCGGTGGCGCGCAGATGGCGGTTGTCGGCACCGGCCATCGTGGCAGCGCGGGGTGGAAACACGATGTTGTCTGCGTGGCTGTAGAAGCAAGTGAAGCGCGCCGCCAGCGTGGCCGCCTCACGCGCCTTCAACGCGGCCAGCCAGTCACTGCTGCTGCGCATGTGCAGCACATTGGCGGTACGGCCAAGCCGCGCCAGCCAAGTGCCACGATGGGGCGTTGCGATCGTCACGACGTGATCCACGCGCTTGTCGGCCCCCGGCGTCGCCGCCAGCCAAGCGCGAACCACGAGCCCACCCATGCTGTGGCAGACCACGAGCGGCGGCAGTCCGGTCTCGCGCTCCAGACGGGCGACCGCTTGCTCGATCTGCGGCACGTAGACATCGAGTTCGCTGAACACCGGCTCCAGGCTGACGGCCACGCAGGGGCGGTGCTCGGCAGTACAGCGCTCGAGCCACGGCGACCACAGACCGCGGTTGCAGACATAGCCATGCACGAACACGATGCCACGCACGCCAGAGCGCCCCGGCACGTCGGGCCAGCGGTCGGCGCGGAAAGGCTGGCGCCACACGAAGACCTGCCAGGCCACGACGCACTCGCTTAACCAGGCCCGCACCAGTTCGCCGCACCGCGCGCGCGGCGTGGGGTCGCCGCCATGCACGCACACCAGCATTGCGAACTCGGCCGCCAGCACAACGGTGTAGCCGAACGAAATTAGCATGACGCCCAGCACGCCGATGACCGGATGTCCGGCGCTCCACCCGATCAGGAGCCACGTCGCAGCGACCAGCGCCAGCATCAGCATCACGCCACGCTGAAGTCGAGCCAGCATCGGCGCTAAGTCGGTGGCGCCGCGCACCCGGCGAGGCGCTGCGGGAGGCTGCTGTCGAGTCGGTTGATGGTGCCGGCCGCAAAGGCGCTGCCGCCAGCCGCGCGCGCGCACATCGCGCGGGGGGTCGGCGTCGTCGTCGAAGCCATTGGGGCGCGGCTGCTCGGCGCCATTGGTGTAATCGTTCGGCCTGAAGAGTTGACGGCGGGCAAGGTAGCGATCCCGGGCGATGCGTGTTGCATCATTCAATTGACGCCCTTTGCCGGGGCGTGCGTTTGTCCTCCAGCGTAACCCGACGCATCCATACCTCCAGGCCGCCTCGTCGCCGATCGCGTCCAGTACGTCAGCGCTGGTTTGTCTGAGCGCCCGGGCGAGCGGTGTCGCCACACGCCACGTCCAGCACGCGCTCGCCGTCGCGCGAGTCGACAATGGCCAGCAGATCGCGAGCCCAGGGGCCGAAGAGAACGGAAGCATGTGCCGCTCGTATGCCTCGGCAGCTTCGGCCGGATACGTCGAACCGTCGTACTTGCTTGCATGAGACGATGCGTCCACGGTGGCTCACGGTGGGTTCGTGGACGGGGGCGAGGCTAGCCCCCTGCACGGCGATTCGCTTGCTCGGAACAGAAAGTCGACCCCCGCACCCCTAGCCGTTGACCCCACGACACCGCCGCCATGAGC
>NZ_JANMWL010000001.1:0-4194 GCF_031393925.1 Methylibium sp.
TCGGCGATGGTGCCGGTGGCGGCCTTGAGCGCAGGCAACGCGCCGATGCGCGCGTCCTCGAAACCGTAGGCCTCCACGCCCTCGGCTTCGACCAGGCAGGTGGAGGCGCCCGCCTCGAGCGCCGCCATCACGAACTGGCGCCCGTCGGTGGCATGGCCGGGCCAGGCGATGAAGGCATCGCCCGGCTCGACCCAGCGGCTGTCGGTGCGCAGCACGCCGGTGGTCCATTCGCGCAACCAGCGGGCGGCGGCGGCGGGGGAGCGAAGGCGGGTCAGCATCTCAGTGGCCCCGCCGCAATGGGCTCGACCGCAGCGCACCGAACGCCGGCGTGCTGACGGGGTCCCCCAGACGGGCGAGCAGGGCCGACGTCACACGCCCACGGATTTGCGCAGCCCCCGGCCGGCCCCTCACCCCAGCCCCCTCCCCAAACGGGCGAGGGAGCAAGACCGCAGCGCGCCGATTGCAGCGCATCGCGATCGCCCCGACGGGGCGAGGGAACAAGGCGGGCCGAGCGTCAATGCGCAGCATCAGAAACTTTCCTCGACGGCGGTGGCTTCGCGCGCCACGATCTGCGGCTTGACCTCGAGGTCCGGTGCCACGCCCAAGGTGCGCAGGGTCTGTTGCACCACCTCGCTGAACACCGGCGCGGCCACGTCGCCGCCGAAGTACTTGCCGGCGTTGGGCTCGTCGACCATCACCGCCACCACGATGCGCGGGTTGTTCACGGGCGCGAGGCCGACGAACCAGGCGCGGTATTTCTTGGCCGCGTAGCCCTTGCCTTCCTGCTTGTGCGCGGTGCCGGTCTTGCCGCCCACCGAATAGCCGATCGCCTGCGCCTTGGGCGCGGTGCCGCCCTCACCGGCGGCCATCTGCAGCATGTGGCGCACCGCGCGCGCGGTCTCGGGCGAAAACACCCGCACGCCGACGCCGGCCCGGTCGGCTGGGTCAGCCTGGCCGGCCTTGGTGATGGACACCGGGATCAGCTCGCCGTCGCGCGCGAACACGGTGTAGGCGCGCGCCAGTTGAAACAGGCTGGCCGAGAGGCCGTAGCCGTAGGCCATGGTGGCCTGCTCGATCGGCCGCCAGGTTTTGTAGGGGCGCAGCCGGCCGGTCACGGCGCCGGGAAATTCGATCTGCGGTTTTTGGCCCAGGCCGACCGCCGAGAACATTTCATGCATCTCGCGCGCCGGTATCTGCATGGCCAGCTTGACCACGCCCACGTTGCTCGACTTCTGGATCACTTGCTCGACCGTGAGCGCGCCGTGCGGATGCGCGTCGCTGATGGTGATGCCGGTGATCTGCAAACGCCCCGGCGCGGTGTCGATCACGGTCTGCGGTTTGACGCGGCCGCTCTCCAGCGCGAGCGCGGCGATGAAGGGCTTCATGGTCGAGCCGGGCTCGAAGGTGTCGGTGAGCGCGCGGTTGCGCAACTGCGCGCCCGACAGGTCACGCCGATCGCCGGGTGTGAAGCTCGGGTAGTTGGCCAGCGCCAGCACCTCACCGGTCTGCACGTCGAGCACCACCACGCTGCCGGCCTTGGCCTTGTGCTCGGCCACCGCGTCGCGCACGCGCTGGTAGGCAAAGAACTGCAACTTGGTGTCGATGGCGAGTTCGATGTCGCGGCCGTCCACCGGCGGCACGCGCTCGCCGATGTCTTCGACCACGTGGCCCAGGCGGTCCTTGATGACGCGCCGCGTGCCGTCCTTGCCGGCCAGCGCGCTCTGGAACGCCAGCTCGATGCCTTCCTGGCCGCGGTCTTCCACATTGGTGAAGCCCACCACGTGCGCCGCCGCCTCGCCCTCGGGGTACTTGCGCTTGTACTCGGTGAGCTGGTGGACGCCCTTGAGGTCGAGCGCCTTGACCTGCCTGGCCACGCTGTCGTCGACCTGGCGCCTGAGGTAGACGAAGTTGGGGTTGTCGGCGAGCTTCTTGTCCAGCTCGGCCGGCGTCATGCCCAACAGCTTGGCCAGGCCCCGCTTGGCCGCGCGGTCGGCCCCGACGTCCTTCGGAATGGCCCAGATCGTTTGTGCCGGCACGCTCGACGCCAGCAGCAGGCCGCCGCGGTCGATGATGCGGCCGCGGTTGGCCGGCAGCTCCAAGGTGCGCGCGTAGCGGTTCTCGCCTTGGCGCTGGTAGAAGTCGGTGCCGATCACCTGCACGTAGACGGCGCGGCCGATCAGCAGCAGAAAGCTCGCGCCGATGGCCGCGACCAGGAACTTTGAGCGCCAGGGCGGCGTCTTCGACGCGAGCAGCGGGCTGGTGGAATAGCGCACGCTGCGCGTGCTCACGGCGCCGGCACCACGACGGTCGCGCCCGGCTCGCGGCACGCTGCGGCTGCGGGCCTCGCGCCACGGCCACCAGCTCACGGGCGGTCCTCCTCGGGCGCGCTCGCCGCAGCGGCGGGCGCGTTCACATATTCGGTCACGGCCGGCGACGCGCTGCGCATCGCCAGGCGCTCGCGCGCCACGCGCTCCACGCGCAAGGGCGTGGCCTGCGCACGCGCCTCGAGTTGCAGCCGCGCGAAGTCGGTGTCGAGCTGCAGCGCCTGCGCCTGCATGCGGTCGAGCTCGGTGAAGAGCCGCCGCGAGTCGTACGACACCTTCACGAGGTAGAGGCTGCTGGCGATGAGCGCGGCCAGCAGCGCGAGGTTCAGGCGCGTCATGCGCGACCCCCGCGCGCCTTCGGCATCGGCGTGTGGGCAGCGCGCTCGCCGGTCCGAAAGCGCCCGCGCGGTGCCGGGTCGACCACGTCGGTGCGCTCGGCCACGCGCAGGATCGCCGAGCGCGCGCGCGGGTTGGCGGCCACTTCGGCGGCGCCGGGCTTGATGCGACCCAGCGCACGCAGCCGCAACGCCTTGGGCGCGGCAAACGGCGCGCGGCGGTCAACCTGGTCGCGGCTGTGGCTGGCAATGAAGGTCTTGACGATGCGGTCTTCGAGCGAATGAAAGCTGATCACGACGAGCCGCCCGCCGGGCGCCAGGCATTGAATCGCTGCATTGAGCGCCGATTCCAGCTGCGACAGCTCGGCGTTGACGAATATCCGCAGTGCCTGGAAGGTGCGCGTGGCCGGGTCCTGGCCGGGTTCGCGGGTGCGCACGCAGCGCGCCACCAGCGCCTGCAGCTCGGAGGTCGTGCGCACCGGCTCGCCCTCGTCGCGCTGCTTGACCAGCGCGCGTGCAATCGACACGGCAAAACGCTCCTCGCCGAAGTCGCGGATCACCGTGGCCAGCTCTTTTTCGTCCGCGCGCGCCAGGAAGTCGGCCGCGCTCTCGCCGCGCGTGGTGTCCATGCGCATGTCCAGCGGGCCGCTGAAACGAAAGCTGAAGCCGCGCTCGGGCGTGTCGATCTGCGGCGAGCTCACGCCCAGGTCGAGCAGCAGGCCGTCCACGCGTGCCACGCCGCGCGCGGCCAGCACGGCCGGCAGGTCGGCAAAAGCGGCATGCTCGACGGCAAAACGTGCATCGCCCGCGAGCGCCGCATCCGCCTGGGCATGCGCCACCGCCTGCGGATCTCGGTCGTTGGTGAGCAGCCGGCCGGCTGGCGTCAGTCGCGCGAGGATCAAGCGCGAATGGCCGCCGCGGCCATAAGTGCCGTCGACATAGCAGCCATCGCCCTGCACCACCAGCGCGTCGACCGCCTCGTGCAACAAGACAGTGGTGTGCTGCAAGGCCCCTCCCGCCTGAAGCATCGTGATCAGAATGAAAAATCGCGCAACGCTTCGGGCAAGCCCTGCTGCATCACCTCGGCCTCGTGGGCCGCATAGCGCTCCCGGTCCCACAACTCGAAGTAGCTACCCATGCCGAGCAGCACCACGTCCTTGACGAGCCCGGCGGCGGCGCGCAATTCGGGCGAGATCAGCACGCGCGAGGCGCTGTCGATCTCCACATCCATCGCGTAGCCGAGAAAAACGCGCTTCCAGCCGGCCACCGACATCGGCAACGCGGCGACCTTGTCGCGAAAACCTTCCCAGCCCGGCCGCGGAAACATCAGCAGGCAGCCGTCGGGATGCTTGGTGAGCGTGAGCTGGCCCTGCGCCAGCGCGGCGAGCACCTCGCGGTGACGCGCGGGGACGGCCAGCCTTCCCTTTGCGTCCAGCGCCAGCGCCGAAGCCCCTTGAAATACGATTTGCGCCACCAAAACCCACCAAAGTGCACTTTGTCCCACTTTAACGGAGGCATTACCGACGGTCAACAGG
>NZ_JANMWL010000047.1:0-2994 GCF_031393925.1 Methylibium sp.
AGGCCGCGGGCGTGCCGTCGCCCTGCACCAATGTCTGCCGCATCGACGCGGCGAGCGGCTGGTGCGAGGGCTGCCACCGCAGCATCGAGGAAATCGTCGCATGGGCGCGCCTGGACGATGCGGCCAAGCGCGCCATCTGGCTGCAACTCGAGCCGCGCCGGCTCGCCCGGGAGAACCCACCATGACGCCGATCACCTTCTGGTTCGACCCGATCTCGCCCTATGCCTACCTCGCCTTCGAGCGGCTGCCCGAGGCGCTCGAAGGTTGCTCCTATGCGGTGAGCTACCGGCCGGTGCTGTTTGCCGGTCTACTCAAGCACTGGGGCCAGCTCGGCCCGGCCGAGATTGCGCCCAAGCGCGACTGGACCTATCGGCAGGCGCTATGGCTCGGCCACCGCCAGGGCACGGCGCTGCAGCTGCCCGCCGCGCACCCGTTCAATCCGCTTGCGCTGCTGCGCTTGCTGATGGCGTGCGGCAGCGAGGGCATGCAGCCTAACCGGCTGCAATGCGAGCGCGTGCTGCGCTACGTATGGCAAGGCGGGGCGGCAGTCGATGACGCCGCTCGTCTGGCCGAGCTGAGCGCCAGCCTGCAACCGCGCGGCGATCAACAGTCCGAGCCGGTCAAGCGTGCCCTGCGCGACAACACGGAAACGGCCATCGCGCACGGCGTCTTCGGCGTGCCAACGCTGGAATTGCCGGGACGGCGTGCGGACGATGCGCCGCGAATTTTCTGGGGCGCCGATGCCCTGGACATGGTGGCGGCCTGCATGCGCGGCGATCCGTGGTTCGAGTCGTCATGGGATGGGACGGCCGCGCTGCCCAGCGCGGCGCAGCGGCGGCGCTGACCGGCTCGACCGCAGTTTTGTCCGCTGCGCTCTCACATCGCGGCAACACACGGGCGGGTTTTTACTAGGCGCGTAAGTTACGGTTGGTTTCGCGTCAGAGTCGGGTCAGTGCAGGTCGTCATCCTCGCGCCTCAGCCGCATTCGCGGCGATGCCCCAGAGGAGACACCCCATGGCAGCAGTGCTATACGCTCACGGCGCGCCCGCGCGCCCGATGACGCCGGAGGAGAAGAAGGTCATCTTCGCTTCGTCCCTTGGCACCGTTTTCGAGTGGTACGACTTCTACCTGTACGGCTCGCTCGCCGCGATCATCGCCAAGCAATTCTTCTCGGGGCTGGATGCCGGCTCGGCGTTCATCTTCGCGCTGCTGGCCTTTGCCGCCGGCTTCATCGTGCGGCCGTTCGGCGCCATTTTCTTCGGCCGCCTGGGCGACATGATCGGGCGCAAGTACACCTTCCTTGTCACCATTTTGATCATGGGCCTGTCGACCTTCATCGTCGGCATCCTGCCCAACTACGCCTCGATCGGCGTCGCTGCCCCGGTGATCCTGATCGCGCTGCGGCTGCTGCAGGGCCTGGCGCTCGGCGGCGAGTACGGCGGTGCAGCCACCTACGTGGCCGAGCACTCGCCGCAGAACCGTCGCGGCGCCTACACGTCGTGGATCCAGACCACCGCCACGCTGGGCCTGTTCCTTTCGCTGCTGGTGATTCTCGGCACGCGCACCTGGCTGGGTGAAGAGAAGTTCGCCGACTGGGGCTGGCGCATCCCGTTCCTGGTCTCGATCTTCCTGTTGGGCATCTCGGTCTACATCCGCCTGTCCATGAACGAGTCGCCCGCCTTCAAGAAGATGAAGGAAGAGGGCAAGACCTCCAAGGCGCCGCTGACCGAGAGCTTCGGCCAGTGGAAGAACCTGAAGATCGTGATCCTGGCGCTGGTGGGCCTGACCGCCGGCCAGGCCGTGGTCTGGTACACGGGCCAGTTCTACGCGCTGTTCTTCCTGACGCAGACGCTCAAGATCGACGGCGCCACCGCCAACATCATGATCGGGACGTCGCTGCTGATCGGCACGCCGTTCTTCATCGTGTTCGGAGCGCTGTCCGACAAGATAGGCCGCAAGTGGATCATCCTGGGCGGCTGCCTGATCGCGGTGTTCACCTACTTCCCGGTCTTCAAGGCCCTGACCGAGGCCGGCAACCCTGAACTCGCCAAGGCGCTGGCGAGCGCACCCGTCACGGTGACGGCCGATCCGAAGGAATGCTCGTTCCAGTTCAACCCGACCGGCACGCAAAAGTTCACCAGCTCCTGCGACATCGCCAAGCAGGTGCTGGCCGGCAATTCGGTCAACTACGAGAACGTGGCAGGCACCGGCGTGGCCAGCATCAAGATCGGCGACAAGGTGATCGAGTCGTACACCGCCAAGGGCATGGCGCCCGACGCGGCGAAGGCCAAGGACGCCGACTTCAAGAAGGCGGTCGTTGCGGCCATCCGCGAGGCGGGCTACCCGGCCAAGGCCGACCCGGCCAAGATCGACAAGTTCAAGGTGGTGGCGCTCCTGGTGTTCCTGGTGATCCTGGTGACGATGGTGTACGGCCCGATTGCGGCGATGCTGGTGGAGATGTTCCCGACCCGCATCCGCTACACCTCGATGAGCCTGCCGTACCACATCGGCAACGGCTGGTTCGGCGGCCTGCTGCCGACCACCGCGTTCGCGATCGTGGCGCAGACCGGCAACATCTACAACGGCCTGTGGTACCCGATCATCATCGCCGGCATGACCTTCGTGATCGGTGCGATTTTCGTGCGCGAAACCAAGGACGTGGATATCTACGCGAAGGACTGAGCGGTGTAGCCGACAGTCCGCAGCGGGCTGTCGGCATCGCTCGGCCGTGAGGCCTTTGGCCGAGCGGGCCGCCAGCGAGCGGCGCAAGTTATAAATCAAGCCGCGACGGCACCGCCTTCGCGGCTTTTTTCATCCCTCCCATCCCTCCCACCTGGACCAACCATCATGTGGAAACTCGTCATCGCCTTCATCGTCTTCGCCGCCCTCGTGATGTTCGTGCTCAACAAGAGCGGTGGTGACATCGACATGAGCGGCGAAAAGCACGGCGCCGACGCGGTCACCGCGCCCGAGGCAGCCGCCTCACCGGCCGGC
>NZ_JANMWL010000052.1:0-5142 GCF_031393925.1 Methylibium sp.
GGCTGCGCATCGCGGGCCAGTTCCTAGAATGCTCGGCCCCATCCCTACCGAGACGCCATGCCGAACGGCGCGCGCCGTGCCGGCCTGATCCGCATCCGCGGCGCCAGGCAGCACAACCTCAAGAACCTCGACCTCGACATCGTCACCGGCGAGTTGACGGTGGTCACCGGCCCGAGCGGATCGGGCAAGTCGAGCCTCGTGTTCGACACGCTCTACGCCGAGGGTCAGCGGCGCTACGTCGAAACCTTCAGCGCCTACGCGCGGCAGTTCCTCGACCGCATGGACCGCCCGGCGGTCGACCATGTGGAAGGCGTGCCGCCGGCCATTGCCATCGACCAGACCAACCCGGTGCGCACGTCGCGCTCCACGGTCGGCACGATGACCGAGCTGAACGACCACCTGAAGCTGCTGTTCGCGCGGGCGGCGCAGCTGTTCGACCGGCAGACCGCGCGGCCGGTGCGAGAGGACGACCCCGAGTCGATCTACACCGAGCTGCACCGCCGCGCGCAGCCGGGCCAGCGACTGGTGATCACCTTTCCGGTCGAGTTGCCGGCCAGCGCGAGCGCGGCCGACATCGAGCAGTGGCTGGCGGCCAGCGGCTACACGCGCGTGCAAGCCGAGCGCGAGATCGCCACGCCTACCGGGCCGAGGAAGCTGCTCGACGTGGTGGCGGATCGCTTCCGTCTGGACGGCGTGGAGAAGCCGCGCGTGGTCGAGGCGCTCGAAGTGGCGCTCAAGCGCGGCAGCGGGCGGGTCAACGTGTACGCGACGGCCGTCGTCGGCGCAACCGCGCCTGCGCAAACCACGCCCCTTCGCCCTTCGGGGGAAGGTCGGGATGGGGGCCAGCCCGAGTCGCCCCCTGCGATGGCACCTCACCCATCCTCTGCCCAGAGGGAAGAAGAGCCGTTCAAGCTCTGGCGTTTCTCGGCCGGCCTGCACAGCCCCGACAGCGACCTTCGCTACAGCCAGCCGCAGCCGTCGATGTTCTCGTTCAACTCCGCCTTCGGCGCCTGCGAGACCTGTCGCGGTTTCGGTCGCGTGATCGGCGTCGACTGGGGCCTGGTGATCCCCGACCAGCGCAAGACGCTGCGCAACGGCGCCGTCAAGACGCTCGCCACGCCGGCCTGGAAGGAGGCGCACGCAGCCCTGCTCGAGTACGCGGGCGAGGCCGGCATTCCGCGCGACACCGCGTGGTCGCAGCTCAGCGAGGCGCAGCGCCAGTGGGTCATTGACGGCACGCCCAACTGGAAGGGCAACTGGAACAAGCAGTGGTACGGCGTCAAGCGCTTCTTTGAATACTTGGAGAGCAAGGCCTACAAGATGCACATCCGCGTGCTCTTGTCCAAGTACCGCAGCTACACGCCGTGCCACGTGTGCGGCGGCGCACGGCTGAAGCTCGAGTCGCTGCTCTGGCGCGTCGGCACGAAGGAGGGCGCCGATGCCGTGCTGCCGCCCGGCAAGCGCTTCATGCCGGTGGGCGTGGCGTGGTCGCGTGAGCAGCTCGAAGCGCTGCCCGGCCTTTCGCTGCACGATCTGATGTTGCTGCCCATCGAGCGCCTGCGGGCGTTTTTCGACCGGGCAGGGGCTGTCTCGCCGTTGGCGAGAAGCCCGGCAGCGACGCCGGCCGGCGGTCCCGCCACGGTTGACGACGCACCTCTTGCTCCTTCCCCGTTTGGGGGAAGGCTGGGATGGGGGCCAGCCGGCCCGGCCCTCGATCCCGACGCCCCCCCAGCGGACTCGGCAGTCGGCGGCGCTTTGCATCTGCTCCTGTCGGAGATCCGCACGCGGCTCAAGTACTTGTGCGACGTGGGCATCGCCTATCTCACGCTCGACCGTCAGAGCCGCACCCTGTCGGGCGGCGAGGTGCAGCGCATCAACCTCACCACCGCGCTCGGCACCTCGCTGGTCAACACGCTGTTCGTGCTGGACGAGCCGTCGATCGGCCTGCATCCGCGTGACATGCATCGCATCACCCAGGCGATGAAACGCCTGCGCGACGCCGGCAACACGCTGGTCGTGGTGGAGCACGACCCGGCCGTGATGCTGGCGGCCGACCGCGTGATCGACATGGGCCCCGGCCCGGGCACGCAGGGCGGTCGCATCGTGTTCGACGGCACGCCCGAGCAACTGAAGCGCGCCGACACCATGACCGGCGCCTACCTCGGCGCGCGGCGCTCCATCGGCCTGGGCCTGGCGCGGCGGGTGACCGACGGCACGCCGCGGCTCATCGTCGAAGGGGCGCGCGAGCACAACCTCAGGAACCTCAGCGTCGAGTTCCCGTTGCAGCGGTTGGTGGTGGTGACCGGCGTGTCGGGCTCGGGCAAGAGCAGCCTGATGCAGGACGTGCTGTTCCCGGCGCTGGCGCGCCACTTCGGCCGCGCCACCGAGTCCCCCGGCGCGCACGACCGCCTGCTCGGCGCGGATTGGCTGAGCGACGCGGTGTTCGTGGACCAGTCGCCGATCGGCAAGACCGCGCGCTCCAACCCGGCCAGCTACGTCGGCGCTTTCGACACCTTGCGCACCATCCTGGCCGATGCACCGCTGGCGCGGCAGCGCGGTTACGGCCCCGGCAGCTTCAGCTTCAACGCCGGCAACGGCCGTTGCCCGACCTGCGGCGGCTCGGGCTTCGAGCATGTGGAGATGCAGTTCCTCTCCGACGTCTACCTGCGCTGCCCCGACTGCGACGGCAAACGCTTTCGCCCCGAACTGCTGGAGGTGAAGATCGAGCGCGGCGGCAAGCAGCTGAACGTCCACGAGGTGCTGGAACTCACCGTCGCCGACGCGGTGCGCCTGTTTGCCGAGGACCGCGAGGTGGTGCGCGCGCTGCAGCCGCTGGCCGACGTGGGGCTCGATTACGTCAAGCTCGGCCAGCCGGTGCCCACGCTGTCGGGCGGTGAGGCGCAGCGCCTCAAGCTCGCCGGCTTCTTGGCCGAGGCCGCCAAGAGCGGCAGCGGCTCGCGCCAGCCGGTGGCGAAGAAGGGCACGCTGTTCATGTTCGACGAGCCCACCACCGGCCTGCATTTCGACGACATCGCCAAGCTGATGCGCGCCTTTCGCAAGCTGCTGGAGGCGGGGCATTCGCTGATCGTGATCGAGCACAACCTGGACGTGATCCGCGCGGCGGACTGGTTGGTGGATCTGGGGCCGGAGGGCGGTGAGGGCGGCGGCGAGCTGGTGGCCTGGGGCACGCCCGAGGAGGTCAAGGCACACCCGAGCTCGCACACCGGCAAGGCGTTGCGGGACTACGCGCTGTCGCTGGGAGAGGGTGGCGCGGCGGTCGAGGTGCGCGAGAAGCTTCCAGCCGACGAGGCGTGGCAGGACAAATTTCCTCCCCCGCTGGCGGGAGAGGGCGGGGCCGAAGGCCTGTCGCCGCAAGCGATTGCGGATCGTGGGCGACGGCGGGCCGACCCCCACCGCGACCCTTTGCCAGAGGGAGAGGGAGCAAACCCGGGGAAGGGAGCCCGGCCGGACCAGGGAGCCATCCAAATCGTCAACGCGCGCGAGCACAACCTCAAGGGCCTGTCGGTCGACATTCCGCGCGGCAAGTTCAGCGTCGTCACCGGCGTGTCGGGTTCGGGCAAGAGCACGCTGGCCTTCGACATCCTGTTCAACGAGGGCCAGCGCCGCTATCTCGAATCGCTCAACGCCTACGCGCGCAGCATCGTGCAGCCGGCCGGCCGGCCCGAGGTGGATGCCGTCTACGGCATCCCGCCCACCGTGGCGATCGAGCAGCGCCTCTCGCGCGGTGGGCGCAAGAGCACGGTCGCGACCACCACCGAGGTCTACCACTTCCTGCGCCTGCTCTACGTCAAGCTCGGCACGCAGTACTGCCCTAAATGCACGGCCGACGCGAGCGTGGCGGTGCGGCCGCAGACGCCGGAATCGATCGCCGCGCAGCTGCTGCGCGACCACCGCGGCCAGCACATCGGCCTGCTCGCGCCGCTGGTCATCAACCGGAAGGGCGTCTACACCGACCTCGCCAAATGGGCGCGGCAGCGCGGCCACACGCACCTCAGAGTCGACGGCGAGTTCCTGCCGACCGCCCCCTGGCCGCGCCTGGACCGCTTCAAGGAGCACACGCTCGAACTGCCGGTCGGCGACCTGGTCGTCTCGCCCGACCACGAGCCCGAGCTGCGCGCGCTGCTGGCCAAGGCGCTCGAGCTGGGCAAGGGTGTCGTGCATCTGCTCGGCCCCCTCGACGGCCTCGCGGCCGCGATGGCGGCCGGCGCCGACACGCACCGGCTCGGCCGGATCAAGGTGTTCTCCACCAAGCGCGCCTGCCCGAGCTGCGGCACCAGCTACCCCGAGCTGGACCCGCGCATGTTCTCGTACAACAGCAAGCACGGCTGGTGCGGCGACTGCGTCGGCACCGGCCTCACCCTCACGCGCGAGCAGCGCAAGGCCTACGACGACACCCTGCGCGATGAAGACAGCGGCGGGCGCGAGAAGACCTTCAGCGCCGAGCCGCAGAGCGACGACGTGGCCGATGCGCCCTGCGTCACCTGCCGTGGTGCACGCCTGAACAAGGTGTCGCTGGCGGTGCGCTTCGGCAAGGACGGCGGCCACGGCCACGGCCACGGCACCGGCACCGGCACCAGCACCGGTGGTCCGTCGGGCGAACAGTCGATCGCCCAGGTTGCAGCACTCGCCGTCAACGACGCGCGCCGTTGGGTGGAATCGCAGAAGCTCGACGGCCGCGAAGCCACCATCGCGCGCGACGTGATCGCCGAGATCCGCTCGCGCCTGACCTTCCTCGAGCAAGTCGGCCTCGGCTACCTCACCCTTGACCGCGCCGCGCCCACGCTCAGCGGCGGCGAGGCGCAGCGCATCCGCCTGGCAGCACAGCTCGGCAGCAACCTGCAGGGCGTGTGCTACGTGCTCGACGAGCCCACCATCGGCCTGCACCCGCGCGACAACAAGGTGCTGCTCGACGCGCTGCACCTGCTCGGCCAACAGGGCAACACGCTGGTGGTGGTGGAGCACGACGAAGACACCATCCGCCGTGCCGACCACATCATCGACATCGGCCCCGGCGCCGGCAAACGCGGCGGTCGGCTGGTCGCCGAGGGCAGCGCGGAAGACTTGCTGCGCGAGCCCAGCTCAATCACCGGCCGCATGCTCGCCCACCCGACGCGCCACCCG
>NZ_JANMWL010000078.1:0-3150 GCF_031393925.1 Methylibium sp.
AATCAGGTAGCCGATGAAGCCGGTGGTGATGACGACCGGACCCGGCGTGATCATCGCGACGGCCACCGCGTCGACAAATTGACGGTCGTTGAGCCAGTGATGTTCGGTCACCACCCCGCCGTAGAGAAAAGGCACGATCGCCAGACCGCTGCCGAAGACGAAGCTGCCGGCGTAGGCGAAGAACGCGCCGATCTGCCCCAGCAGGTGCCAGTCGGTCGTACCGGCGAACAGCAGGCCGGCCAGCGGCGCCGACGCCGCGATGCCGTTCAAGCGGCCCCCGAACCAGCCCTTGGGCCGTGCCCGCAGGAACCAGACGAGAAGGCCCGCGCCGAGGAACAGGAAGACGCTCTCTGACTGTGTGGCCACCGTGAGAACGGCGCTGACCAGGTAGATCGCCCACAAGAGCTTGTCGCGGCCGATGCTCTTGGTGGTGAGCTTGTAGGCGCTCATCGCAATGATGCCGATCACGCAGGCGCCGACGCCGTAGAACACCGCCTGCATCCACGGGATACCGCCATAGGTCACATAGGCTGCACCGATGCCGACCACCATCAGGAACGACGGCAGCACGAAAGCGATGCCTGCCAGCGTGGCACCCACCAGGCGGTAGTGGACATAGCCGAGGTAGATGGCCAACTGCGCGGCCAACGGACCGGGCATCAGCTGCGCGAGCGTCATGCCCTCCTTGTAGTCGGCCTCCGAAATCCAGCGGCGCTGCTCGACCAGATCGCGGTACATGTAGCCGACCAGCGCCACGGGCCCACCGAACCCCCAAGTGCCCAGCGCGAGCATGTAGCGCACGAGTTGCCACGGCGAATAGCTCTGCAATGCAGAGTCTGTCATTTGGCGCTTCCCTTGTTCTTTGCGCGTTGGAAATGGGTGTAGAGCGAATCGAGCACGCTGCTGATCTCGGCGAGCAGCGCGTCGTCGTCGGGCAGGCGCTCACGGGCGCCGGCCAGCATGGCTTCAAAGCCACTCGCCTCGGGCACAGGCTCACCGCCAACATCGAGCGCATGCACCATGGCACCCATGCGGATCAGTGCCGGGTCTTCGTCGAGCCCGAAGCTGGCCAACAGGGTTTCGAACGTGACGCGCTCGCCGACGTGCGTGAAGGTCGCGCCATCGAAGTCGAAGCCGAGCGCCTTGCGCGGACAGTCCGACGGTTTGGCCAGCCACTGGAAGCGCGCCTCGGGGTCGATGAAGCGGTGGATCAGCCAGGCGCTGGCGGCGCGGTCGACCCAGAGCTTGCGGCGCGTGGCCCACAAGCGGCCCTGGTACTCGCTTGCGTCGAGCCGAGGGATCTGCCCTTCGGTGTCTTGCGGCTCGTCGGGCGACAGCACACGATCCAGTCGTTTGCTGAAGTCGGTCCACGCGGCCTGCGCCTCGGCGCTGGCATCACCGGGGAAGAAGTCGATCGCACGCAGCGCGTCGTAGTCGCGGCGAAGCTTTCTTTGCAGGCGAGTCAGTTCGGCAGCACCGAGGCTGGAAAGATCCGAAGCGGATTCTTTCCATCCCTTCACCAGCGCGGCGTAGTCCTCGCTGCGGTCAAACAATGGCTCGTACGAGTCCGCGTCGGCGGCGGTTGCCGGCACCACGGACATCACCCAGGCGCTGCCAGTCTCCCGAACGCATTCGTCGGCAAGTTCCTGTAATGACGATTGATGCTCTGAACTGGCGGGGAGAAGGTAGGCGCCGTCGCGCAGCGCGGCACACCCCAAAGACTTGAGCGCTCGCCAGATACGCATCCGCGCGGTTGCGCTCTGGGTAGGTAGCGAGAGCACGATCAGGAGCCAAGATGAGCCGGACCGATAAGTCATGTATTTCATCCTACAGATTGGTAGAGACAAAGACAAACTTCATTTCGGTCTTTGCGCGCCGCGTCACAGCAGCGCGCCTATCGCCCGGGCACGATCGAGGTTGAAGGCGTAGCTCTTCAAGCGGTGGGTACACGTGTACCCATCTCGACGTTGAATGACGGCGCTTGCCACGCAACAATGCGGCAGCGACTTCTGGCTTTGGGACTGCGGATATGTCAGGTGCTATCGATAGCGACTATCAAAATATATCTACATAAAATCAACTACTTGCATAGCTTATGAAACTCGCCACGTGGAACGTCAACTCGCTCGCCGTGCGGCTGCCGCAGCTGCTGGACTGGCTCACCGCGAACCCGGTCGACGTGATCGCACTGCAGGAAACCAAGCTGCCGGACGAGAAGTTTCCGCAGGCCGAGATCGAGGCGGCGGGCTACCAGGTGCAGTGGTTCGGGCAGAAGACGTACAACGGTGTCGCGCTGCTGTCCAAGCGGCCGGCCAGTGACGTGGTGCGCAACATTCCCGGTTTCGACGACGCACAAAAGCGCGTCATTGCCGGCACGCTGGCGCTGGCGGACGGCACTACGCTGCGCGTCATCGGCGCCTACTTTCCCAACGGCCAGGCGCCGGGCAGCGAGAAGTTCGACTACAAGATGCAGTGGCTGCGCGCGCTGCGCGAATGGCTGCGCGACGAACTCGCTGCGCATCCGCGCCTGGTGCTGATGGGCGACTACAACATTGCGCCCGATGACCGCGACGTACACGACCCGGTCGCCTGGGCCGGGCAGATTCTCTGCACCGACGAGGAGCGGGCGCACTTCCAGGCGCTTGGCGGGCTGGGCCTGCACGACGCTTTCAGGTTGTTCGAGCAGCCGCCCAAATGCTGGAGCTGGTGGGACTACCGCATGCTCGCGTTTCGCAAGAACCAGGGCCTGCGCATCGACCACATTTTGGTGAGCGATGCGCTCAAGGCCGACGTGAGCGCCTGCGTGATCGACAAGCTGCCGCGCAAGAACGAGCGGCCCAGCGACCACGCGCCAGTGATCGCGACGCTAGCGCTGGACTGACTTCGGTCGGCCGACGGCCGCTGAACAAATGCCAGCCCGGGGACGACGCAATGCTCCGCGGCAGCGCTGGAAAGCCCGAGCGCCCGTGGCTTGACTCGGCACGGCCTCGCCGACACCACTGTTGCGGAACTCCCGGCTGTTCTGGCTCAGTCGTCCAGCCCCAACTCCTGGATCTTGCGCGTGATGGTGTTGCGGCCGATGCCGAGCTTGTGCGCGGCTTCGATGCGGCGTCCGCGGGTGACGTCGAGCGCGGTGTGGATCAGCTGGGC
>NZ_JANMWL010000090.1:0-9120 GCF_031393925.1 Methylibium sp.
CGCTGCACAACATGGCCTTCCTGCGCGAGGGTCTCACCGACCCGGCCAAGAACGCGGCGGTCGGCAAGCTCACGGCCATTGCCGATGAACTCGGTGGCAGCGTGGCGCAGCTGGCCATTGCATGGATCAACCGCAACCCTCGCGTCAGCACGGTGATCCTGGGCGCCAGCAAGCTCGCGCAGCTGCACGACAACATTAAAGCGCTGGAACTGACCCCGAAGCTCACGCCCGACGTGCTGGCGCGCATCGACGCGGTGACCCTGCCGCTGGCGACCTGAGTTTTCTCAGCCCCCTCCCTGCCGCCCCAAGAGGACGGGGCGCGCCAAGTGCCACGAAGTAGCCCTTGCGGGGGGCCATGGGGGCAGCACCGCAGGTGCGTGGGGGTTGTCATCCCAGACCTCGCCGGGCCGCCCCAAGAGGGTTGGGCGCCCCCTCGGGGGGCAGCACCGCAGGTGCGTGGGGGTTGTCGTTATCTCAGCGACCCGCCGCGATGCATCGCCAGGGGGTCGATCTTGGTGGCCGGGTGCGCCGGCTCCACCGGCTGCAGCGCGCGACGTGCGGCGGCGCGCTTGTCGGCCGCCGCGCGGCGGCGGTTGTCGGCCACCATGTCCATCTGCAGGCGCACGAAGTTCGCCAAGTCTTCGACGCGCGCAAGGCCGCCGAACCACACGCCGGTGCGCGGCAACTTGATGGCCTTCTCGTCGCGCAGCATCAGCGCCAGATAGCACGAACCGGGCTGCGCCCAGGCCGGCAGGCCCGGACAGGCGAATCGGCGCTCGACGACATTGACCTCGCGCAGCTCGGAGACGGCCACGCGCCGCGTCGAGTGTTGCCAGCCGCGTTGCCACGACACGAACTTCACGCTCGCGGCAGCGCGCTCCCAGCGCCACAGGTCCCAACCGAGCGCGGCCAGCCAGACCAGTGGCGCCGGCCAGAGCGGCCAGCGCGCGAACTGCCACGCCGCTGCCAGCAGCCAGCCGCTCACGACGAGTGCCGCGCCCACCGCCAGCAGATCGGGCTGGCCCGCTGTCCAGAGGCTGCGGTGGTAGACGACGGAGTCGGTGTGCTCGCCCGACACCGGCGCATGCGCGAGCCAGGCCGTGCGCAGGCCGCGCACCACGGCACGCTCGGCGACCAGCGCGAGCGCCGCGAACGCCAGCCACATCAATGGCGCAGCGAACATGCCCATGGCGATCAACTCCCGTCCTGCAATTCCTGCCAGCGCTCGGGCGTGCCGACATCGGCCCAGCGCCCGGTGTAGAGGCTGGCGCCGACGCGGTCCTGCGCGATCGCCGCATCGAGATGGGGGCGCAGCGGCGACTTCTCGCCGCGCTTCACGCCCGCCACCAGGGACGATTGGAACAAGCCGATGGTCGAGTACGTGTAACGAGTGATGACGCGGGCGTCGGCGGCGGCGAGCAGGCGGCCGGCGGGGTCGAGGCCGAAGTCGCCGTGAGGGTGTTGCGGCGGGTTGGGCACCAGCCACAGGTGTGCCAGGTCGCCGCTGGCCGTGAAGTCGGTCACGCAGTGGGCACCGAAGCGGAAGTCGGGCGCATGGATGTCGCCGGCCAGCACCCAAAAGGTGTCGCTTTGCAACAGCGCCAGTGCCTTGGCGATGCCGCCGGCCGTTTCCAGCGCGCCGCCGTGGTCGCGGCCTTCCATCGAATAGCGGATCGACAGGCCGAAACGCGCGCCGTCGCCGAGCAGGGCGGGAAATTGTTCTTCCAGCCAGGCGGTGTTGATGACGACCTGGCGCACGCCGTCACGCGCCAGCGCTTCGAGCTGCCATTCGATCAGTGGCCTGCCATGCACCGGCAGCAGCGGCTTGGGCGTGCGGTCGGTGAGCGGGCGCATGCGCTCGCCGCGCCCGGCGGCCAGGATCAGCGCGGGCATCTGTTTCATGCGCGGGTGCCGCGCTGCACAGCGTGACGCACGACTCGTCGCGGGGCAAACGCGGCCAGCAATGCGGCCAGCGCCACCTCGGCGCGTGCCGAGTTGTCGGCGTGGCGGTGGCAGACGTAGACGTCGAGCGTCACCGCGTCGAGCTCGGGCCAGGTGTGGACGGCCAGGTGCGACTCGGCCAGCAGCAGCACGCCGGTCACGCCGCGCGGCTCGCCGTCATGGTCGGCAAACTTGTGAAAGCGCTCGCCCACCGGGGTGAGGCCGGCCGCGTCGGCGGCGCCCAGGCACAGTGCGCGCAACGCATCGGCATCCACCATCGCGAGCGCGTCGCGACGGCAGCCGTTCAGATCGGCAGTCAGGTGCAGTCCATGCATGGCCAGGCGGCTCGCTAAAATCGCTGATTCTGCCGCTCGCTGCGGCTCCTTCAGGCCGCTTCGGCGGCCTCCTCGCTGCCCGGCCGCTTCGGCGGGCCTCCTCGCTGCCCGGCCGCTTTGGCGGCGACTTTTTCTTCAGACCCCATGGCCGTCCTCGAAACCCGCCCGCTTGCCGATGATCGCGCTGCAACGGCCCCCACCACCCTGATGGCCAACGCGATCCGCGCCCTGGCGATGGACGCCGTGCAGCAGGCCAACTCCGGCCACCCGGGCGCACCGATGGGCATGGCCGACATGGCGGTGGCCCTGTGGGGCCGCCACCTGCGTCACAACCCGGCGGACCCGCGCTGGGCCAATCGCGACCGTTTCGTGCTGAGCAACGGCCACGCCTCGATGCTGGTCTACGCGCTGCTGCACCTGAGCGGCTACGACCTGCCGATCCGGGAGCTGAAGAACTTTCGCCAGCTGCACAGCAAGACGCCGGGCCATCCCGAGGTTGACCTCACGCCCGGCATCGAGACCACCACCGGCCCGCTCGGCCAGGGCCTGGCCAATGCGGTGGGCATGGCGCTGGCGGAGAAGTTGCTGGCTGCCGAGTTCAACCAAGAGGGCGATGGCGGCACGCATGTCGTGGTCGACCACCACACCTACGTGTTCCTGGGCGACGGTTGCCTCATGGAGGGCATCAGCCACGAAGCCTCGGCGCTGGCCGCTGCCTGGAAGCTGGGCAAGCTGATCGCGCTCTACGACGACAACGGCATCTCCATCGACGGCCCGGTCGCACCCTGGTTCGTCGACGACAGCGCCCGGCGCTTCGCGGCCTACGGCTGGAACGTGATCGGCCCGATCGACGGCCACGACTCGGGCGCGGTCGACGCGGCCATCACAGCGGCCAAACGCAGCACCGACCGGCCCAGCTTCATCGTCTGCAAGACCGCCATCGGCCAGGGCTCGCCCAATCGCGCGGGCACCGCCAAGGCGCATGGCGAACCGCTCGGCGCCGACGAAATCGCGCTCACGCGGCAAGCGCTGGCATGGCCTTACGAGCCCTTCGTGCTGCCCGAGGCGGCCTACGCGGCGTGGGACGCGAAGGCGCGCGGCGCGGCGCTGCAGTCCGACTGGGACGCCGCCTTTGCGCGCTACCGCGCCGCGCATCCGCAACTCGCCGACGAGTTCGAGCGCCGCATGGCCGGCAGGCTGCCGGTCAACTTTGCGCAGATCGCCGTCGACGCTGTGATCGCCGCGCACACCCAGGCCGAGACCGTGGCCAGCCGCAAGGCCAGCCAGCTCGCGCTGGAGGCGTTCACGGCCGCGCTGCCCGAGCTGCTCGGCGGCTCGGCCGATCTGACCGGCTCCAACCTCACCAACACCAAGAGCACGCCGGCCTTGCGCTTTGACGCCAGCGGCGCACCCAACGGCGGGCGCCACATCAACTACGGCGTGCGCGAGTTCGGCATGGCCGCGGTGATGAACGGCGTGGCCTTGCACGGCGGCTTCATTCCCTACGGCGGCACCTTCCTCACCTTCAGCGACTACTCGCGCAACGCCATCCGCATGGCCGCGCTGATGAAGCAGCGCGTGATCCATGTCTTTACCCACGACAGCATCGGCCTGGGCGAAGACGGGCCCACGCACCAGAGCGTCGAGCATGCGGCCAGCCTGCGCCTCATTCCCAACCTCGACGTGTGGCGCCCGGGCGATACCGCCGAGACAACAGTGGCATGGACCAAGGCGCTGCTCAACACCGACCGACCGACGGCGCTGCTGTTGTCGCGCCAGAACCTGCCCTATGCGCCCAAGAGCGGGCTGGACGAGATCGCGCGTGGCGCCTACGTGCTGGCCGAGCCGGCCGAGGTGGGGCTAAAAAAGAAGGCGCAGGCGGTAATCATCGCCACCGGCTCCGAAGTGCAGCTCGCGCTGCATGCTCAGCAGCGGCTGGCCGCGGACGGCATCGCCGTGCGCGTGGTGTCGATGCCGAGCACGACCACCTTCGATCGGCAGGACGCTGGTTACAAGAAGAGCGTGCTGCCCGCAGGCCTGCCGCGCATCGCGGTGGAAGCGGGCGTCACCGACTTCTGGTGGAAGTACGGCTGCGCGGCGGTGGTGGGCATCGACAGCTACGGCGAGTCGGCCCCGGCCGGCGTGCTGTTCCAGCACTTCGGGTTCACGGCCGAGAACGTGGCTCACACGGTGCTCGAGGCTCTGTCCAAGTCAGCAAATACCAAGGAACGCTCATGACCATCAAAGTCGCCATCAACGGCTACGGCCGCATCGGCCGCAACGTGCTCCGCGCTCACTATGAGGGTGGCAAGAAGCACGACATCCAGATCGTCGCCATCAACGACCTGGGCGACCCCAACACCAACGCCCACCTCACGCAGTACGACACCGCGCACGGTCGCTTCCCCGGGCAGGTGACGGTCGACGGCGACCACATGGTCGTGTCGATGGACGGCAAGACCCCGGGCGACCGCATCCGCGTGCTGGCCATCCGCAACCCGGCCGAGTTGCCGTGGGGCGAGATGGGCGTGGACGTGGTGATGGAATGCACCGGCTTCTTCACCACCAAGGAAAAGGCCTCCGCGCACATCAAGGGCGGCGCCAGGAAGGTGATCATTTCCGCGCCCGGCGGCAAGGACGTGGACGCGACCATCGTGTTCGGCGTCAACCACCAGGTCTTGAAAGCCAGCGACACGGTGATCAGCAACGCCAGCTGCACCACCAACTGCCTGGCGCCGCTGGTCAAGCCCCTGAACGACAAGATCGGCGTCGAAACCGGCCTGATGACGACGATCCATTCCTACACCAACGACCAAGTGCTCACCGACGTCTACCACGAGGACCTGCGCCGCGCGCGCTCGGCCACGCAGTCGATGATCCCCACCAAGACCGGTGCCGCCGCCGCGGTGGGTCTGGTGCTGCCCGAACTCAACGGCAAGCTCGACGGCTTTGCGATCCGCGTGCCGACCCTCAATGTCTCGGTGGTTGACCTCGTCTTCACCGCCAAGCGGGCCACCTCGGTCGAGGAGGTCAATGCGGTACTGAAGGCCGCCAGCGAGGGCGAACTCAAGGGCATCCTGGCCTACAACACCAAGCCGCTGGTGAGCGTGGACTTCAACCACGACCCGGCCTCGAGCACCTTCGACGCGACGCAGACGCGCGTTTCGGCCGACGGCAAGCTGGTCAAGGTGCTGAGCTGGTACGACAACGAGTGGGGATTCTCCAACCGCATGCTCGACACGACCGTGGCCTTGATGGCGGCGAAATAAGCCGCGACGAACCGCGGGGCCGATCGCCGCGGCGTGCAGCCGAGAGCCCCGCAAGGGGGCTTTCGTGCTTTGCGCCGCGCGGCGCGGCGGGCGCCCGGCATGCTGCGCGGAGCTGGCGGCGCGTTGACGCTTGTCCCCCGTCCAGGCCGCTGCCACGTTGAGACTTCTACACTGGCTCCTCGTCTGCTGACCCCCACCCACCATGTCCCGCACCTCGTTGTCCCATCGTCTTGCTGCACTGGCCTCGGGCCTGGGCATGGTTGTCGCGCTGGCCTTGCAGGCCGCACCCGCTCAGGCCGCCCCGCGCGTCGCCGACGCCCGGGTGATCATCAAACTCGACGCCGACGCGTATCCGCTCGACAACGACCTGCTCGACCGTCAACTCGTCGTGATGGGGCGCCGCCATGCCGCGAGCCTCGCGGTGCAGCGACCGCTCGGCGAGCGGGTGCGGCTTGTCACCGCCAGCGGCATCAGTTCGGCCGCACTGGCCCAGCGCTTGGCGGCGGAGCCCGGCGTGGCCTATGCGGTGCCCGACGCGCGCGTACGCCGCCTGGACGTGCCCAACGACACGCGCTACACATCCGGCGGCGCCGCCGGCCCGGTCGTCGGGCAGTGGTACCTCAAGCCGCCCGACAACCAGGTCTACGCGGCGATCGACGCGCAGACCGCGTGGGACACGACCCGGGGCAGCGCCAGCGTGGTGGTCGCGGTGCTCGACTCGGGCGTGCGCTACGACCACCCCGACCTCGCCGGCAAGCTCTTGCCTGGCTACGACTTCATTCGCGACGCGCGGGTCGCCAACGACGGCGATGGCCGCGACGCCGATCCGAGCGACCCGGGGGACTGGGTGACGCAGGCCGACATCGACAGCGGCATCGTCGGAGCCGACTGCAAGCCTGAAGACAGTTCCTGGCACGGCACACAGGTTTCCGGCCTCATCGGCGCGGCCACCAACAACGGCGTCGGCATAGCGAGCGTCGGCCGCAACGTGATGGTGCTGCCGGTGCGCGTGCTCGGCAAGTGCGGCGGGCTGGTGTCGGACATCGTCGAAGCGATGCGCTGGTCGGTCGGCATTGCGGTGGTGGGCGTGCCGGCCAATCCGACGCCCGCACGCGTCATCAACCTGAGCCTGGGCGCCGATGGCGTGTGCAGCGCGGCGTTCGCCGACGCCATCGCTGCGGTGATCGCCCAGGGCGCGGTGGTGGTGGCCTCGGCCGGCAACAGCGCCGGGCATGCGGTGGTGTCGCCGGCCAATTGCGCGGGCGTCATCGGTGTCGGGGGCGTACGGCACACCGGCACCAAGGTCGGCTTTTCCGACCTCGGGTCGGAACTGTCGATCGCGGCGCCGGCCGGCAATTGCGTCGACCTCACCGGCCCCTGCCAATACCCGATCCTCACCACCAGCAACGGCGGCAAGACGACCCCGGGCGCATCGATCTACACCGACAGCACGAACTTCACCGTTGGCACCAGCTTCTCGGCGCCGCTGGTCGCTGGAACCGCGGCGCTGTTGTTGTCGGCGCGTCCTGGCCTGACGCCGGCCCAGGTAAAGCAGCTGCTCGAGGGCAGCGCCTTTCCTTTCCCCAACAGCGGCGCCGAGGCCGGCGTCAAGCAATGCACCGCGCCGCAGACCTCCGCCAGCGGCACGCCGATCGACCAGCTCGAGTGCTACTGCAACACTGCCACCTGCGGCGCCGGCCTGCTGGACGTGCGTGCCGCCGTCGTGGCGGCCACCACCGCGCTGGCGGTGATCCAGCTGTCGCCGGCCAGCCCGCAAGCCCAACAGGCGCTCACGCTCGACGCACGCGGCTCGCTGCTGCAGGCCGGTCGCTCGATTGCCACGGTGGTCTGGACCATCACCGACGGTGGCGGCATCGTCAACCCGGGCTCGGCGAGCGGGCCGACCTTCAGCGTTACGCCCTCCGGCGCAGGCAGCTTCGTCGTCGCAGTGACGGTGAGCGACAGCGCCGGTGTCAGCGCCAGCACCTCGCGCCTCGTCAGCGTCGCGGCCGCCAGCCCGCCGCCCCCGAGCAGCGGCGGTGGCGCGCTCGGCGGCGGTTATCTGCTGGCGCTGCTGGCCGCCGTGCTGGCGGCGCGGCGCGTGGTGTCGCGTCGGCCTTAGGCAGCCGGCGCCGATCTGGCCCTAAAGCCCGGTCGGTTGGCAGGGGCCGAACGGTTTGCCGCGCAGGCGGTCCGGGCCCAGCGCCGCCAGCGCCGATTGCTGGAGCGCATCGGCCTGCGCCACGCGCAGCACGCGCAGCGCCGGGCCGCCGACCATGGTGCGGGCGGTGTGCACACCACGCTCGACCAGAGCGGTTAATTCCAGTTCGGCCGCGGGCCGCGCCGCATGGCGGCTCAGCACCAGCAGCGGTGCGCCGCTGGCGGTGGGCAGCTGCTGCGGCGTAATGCCGCGGCGGCGCAATTCGTCGCGCTTCTTCTGCAGCAGCTCGGTGTCGACAAAGGGCCCCATCACCACCCACCACGGCGCCGCGATCTCGCGCACCGCCCAGGCGCCGCCGGGCAGGGCGGACTTGACGCTGGCCTCGGCCAAGGCGAATTCGGTGACGTTGAACGGACCGGCTTCCAGGCATTCAAGTGCCGCAACCGCCACCACCGCTTCGACCGTGCCGGGCGCCGTCGCCGCGCTGGCGGGCAGGGGGCGCGGCGCGGGCGCCTCGGCGGGCATGAGTTCAATGGCTTCAGGGCGCACCTGCAGGCCGAGGCGCTGTGGCTCGCGCTCGCCTTCTGGGCGCGCGCCGATCACGCCATGCAGGGGCTCGAGCCAGCCCTGGCGCCACGCCCAGAAGCCGGCGTTGGCCAGTAGCAGCGCGAGCACGATCCACCTCAGCATGGCCGCACGCTCACTTCGGCACTGCTGATGAGCCGCAGGCCGGCGTCGGTCTGCAGCCGCAGCGCGCCATGCGCATCGACGCCGTCGGCCACGCCGCTGGGCGCGGCGGCGTCACTGGTGTGCAGCAGCCGGCCGCGCAGTGCGTCGCGCACCGCGAAGCGCTGCGCGAAGGCGCCGAAACCCTCGCGTTCGAAGCGCCCGAGCGCATACACCAGCGCCGGTGCCAGCCGGGCCAGCAAATCGGGGGCGTGCGACTGCGGCTCCAGCTCACGCCAGCCTGCAGTGGGCTGGGTCAGGCCGTCGCGCGGCGTGGGCATGGCCAGGTTCAGGCCCACGCCCACCACCGCGTAGCGCCGCCGCTCGTCGGCGTGCGCGCGGGGCAGCGGCAGCGTCTCGATCAGCACGCCGCCGAGCTTGCGGCCGGCACCGTACACGTCGGGCAGCCACAGATCGTTGGGCCACTTCAGCCGCACGCTCGGGTGCAAGGCCTCGGCCAGCGCCACGCCGGTGGCGAGCGACAGGCCCGACCAGTCCACCGGGGCCAGCTCCAGCCCGAGCGAGAAGGTGAGCGACGCCTCGCCGTCGCTGAACCAGGGCCGCCCGAGCCGCCCGCGCCCGCCGCTCTGGCGCTCGGCCACCAACAGGCAGGGCGAACTGTCGCCCGCGCGCGCGCGCTCGAGCAGCCGGGTGTTGCTGGAATCGGTTTCGGCCAGCACCTCGATGG
>NZ_JANMWL010000092.1:0-12989 GCF_031393925.1 Methylibium sp.
TGCGGCGCCGAGGAGCGCAGGGGCTCGGGGGGTGCCGAGCCGAAGGCGAGGTCGAGCGAAGTTGTTTGAGCACCGTTGACCGCGCAGCGGGCATAAGGGCGAGTTCTTCGCTCGCCCCCGGGCCCCGAGCCCCGCAGGGAAGTCGCAGCGAAGCGCAGACCGCCGCACTGAAGCGCAGCCGCCCACCCGCTCGCGCCTTTGCACCGCACGGCATAACGCACCGCCCGACGCACGGTGCCACGCACGAAACCAGGCATCGCATCAAGCACCGCATCAAGGACCGCGCCACGCACTGCGATCTCAACCTGCAGCAAGCAGCGCAATCGCAACGCCGGCAACACCTGGCCCATCACGCACACACCCCTTCAGCGCCGCGCCGTCGCCGCGTCGCCCAGGCGCACGACGGTGCCTTCACGCACCGTGCCGACGCTGCCGCGCAGCACGATGCTGCCGTCGGCCAGGCCTTCGGTCACTTCGACCAGCGGCTCGCGCTCGAGGCTGTCGCCCGCATCGGCACTGACCACCGCGCTGCCGCGTGTGCCGAGCGTGACGGTGCGCTGCACCACCTTGCCCTCGCTCACCGCCAGCACGTAAGGCCGAGCCTGGTCGATGCGCACGGCCGAGGCCGGCACGGTGAGGGCGGTCTTGCGGTCGAGTTCGATGCGCCCGCGCGCAAACAGCCCCTGGCGCAGGCCCGGCTGTGCCTGGACCGCCAGGTACACGAGCACGGCGCGCGTGCCGGCCTGCGTGGACGGGTTGATGCGCGCCACGCTGGCGATCACCGGCGCGTCCACGCCGTCGATCTGCAAACGCGCCTGGGCGCCGAGGCGCACGGCGCCCACGTCCTCGGGCGCCACCGCCGCTTCGATCTCGAGCCGCGAGAGGTCGACGATTTCGATCAGCCGCGCATCGACCGGCACGCGCTCGCCCGGCTGCACCAGCCGCTGCGACACGAAACCGGCGATCGGCGCGCGCAGCACGGTGTCGGCTCGAGCCTTGCGCGCCAGCCCGGCCGCGGCGCGCGCCGCCTGCAGCGAGCCGCGCGCCGCGGCGGCGTTGGACACCGAGGTGTCGAGTGCGTTCTTCGAGATGAAGCCCTGGTTGACGAGCGCGCGGTTGTTCTCCAGCGCACGCTCGGCGATGTCGAGCTGCGCCTCTGACGCGGCGGCCGTCTGCTCGGCCTGGCGCAGCCGCCATTCGTATTCGCTCGCGTCGAGCCGGCCGAGCACCTGGCCCGCGCTGACCTTGTCGCCTTCGCGCACGCTCAGTTCGCGCACCTCGGCCGCCACCTTGGCCTTGACCAGCGCCGAGTTGACCGCCTTCAGGGCGCCGGTGATGTCGAGCCAGCGCACCAGCTCGCGTGCCTGAGCGGGCGCCACGTCGGCGGTGGCCAGCTCGAGCGCCTGCACCGCGCGCGGCGCGGCAGCCTGAGCGGCCTGCTCGGCCTTGCGCGCGACCACGGCGCGGCCGATGGCGGCGCCGAGCACCAGCAGCACGGCCAGCGCGACCCACCATTTGATGGCGGAGCGCCTCATCGTCCGGGTGCCTTCGGGACTGGCTTGTCGGCGGCCTGGCGGACGGTCGCACGGGCCGGCTTGGGTGGGGTCTTGGCGGCGCGCTCGTGGGGGGGCTCATGCAGGGCATCGGGCGCGGCCGCGCGCGGCACCAGGCCGTGCAGCGCCAGGTCAAGCTGTACGGCGATCAGCCGGGCCGGGTCGAGCCGCGAGTCGGGCGGCTGGCAGCAGCCCATCGAATGCTTGTGCAGCATCATGAACAGCATGGGTGCGACCAGCGCATGCACCGTCTCGCGCACCGGCACGGCGCGGAACTCGCCGCGGTCGATGCCGCGCTGGACCACGCCGCCGATCAGGCGTTCGGCCGGCTGCACCACCTCGTCGTAATAGAACGCGGCGATGTCGGGAAAGTTGCGCACCTCGGAGACGATGAGCTTGCAGATGCCCGAGGCGCGCGTCTCGCCGATGCGGCGCCACCACTCGCTGATGATGTGCGGCAACAACTCGGTGGTCGGGCCTTCGAAGTGGCGCGCGATGGCCTCGCCCTCGGCGATTTCGTGCGAGAGGTTGGCGCGGATCACCGCCTTGAGCAGCTCTTCCTTGCTCGGGTAGTAGAGGTAGAGCGTGCCCTTGGAAACACCGGCGCGCGCCGCCACTTCCTCGGCGCGCGTGGCCGCGAAACCCTTCTCAACGAACAGGTCGAGCGCGGCGTCGAGCAGCTCTTGCGGACGCGCTTGCTTGCGGCGCTGGCGCACGACGGTGGCGGGGGACGCGGCAGGGGCGTTGGTGCGGGGCATGCGGTTACTGACTGATGAGTCAGCAATGTAAGTGTGGGGCGATGCAGGGTCAATCCAGGGGTCTATCTGTCATGCCGCCGGGCCTGTCGGCGCAAGGGGCAAGCGAGCAGGAACGCGCGGTAAAGATCGATGAAGTTGCGCCGGGCAAGCCGTGGCGCAAAGGCCGCTGCCTAGAATCGCGCCGCATATGAAGTCCAAGGCATGGTGGTTCGTCGCGGTGCTGCTGCTGGCCGCGGCGGGCGGTGCGGCGTGGTGGTGGTTGCGCGGCGATGACGGCGCGCCGAAGTACCGCACCGCGAAGATCGAACAGGGCCCGCTGCAGGCGGTGGTGTCGGCCGGCGGCACGGTGAACCCGGTGGTGCAGGTCAGCGTGGGCAGCCAGGTGTCGGGCCAGATCAAGGAACTGCTGGCGGACTTCAACACCGAGGTCAAGCAGGGCCAGTTGATCGCGCGCATCGACCCGGAAAGCATTCAGTACAAGGTGCGCCAGGCGACCGCCGACGTCGACGCCGCGCGCGCCCAGGCGCTGCAGCAGCAGGCCAGTGTGGTGGCAGCAGAGGCGCAGGTTTCGCGCGCGCGGCTCGACGCCGACAACGCCGCGCGCGACCTGGCGCGCCAGCGCGAGTTGCTCGACAAGGGCTTCATCTCGCAGGCCGCGTTCGAGGCGGCGCGCAACACGGCGGGCACCTTGGCCGAGCAGCAGAAAGTGGTGCAGGCGCAGCTCGAGGTGAGCCGCGCACAGGCCACCAGCGCGCGGGCCACGGTGGCGCAGCGCGCCGCCGCGCAGGCGCAGGCGCAGGTGGACCTTGACCGCACCGAGATCCGCTCGCCGGTGGACGGCGTGGTCATCAAGCGCAGCGTCTCGGTGGGCCAGACGGTGGCGGCGAGCCTGCAGGCACCCGAGCTCTTCATCATTGCGCGCAACCTGAGCGACATGCAGGTGGAGGTGGCGATCGACGAGGCCGACATCGGCCGCGTTCGCACCGGGCAGGCGGTGAGCTTCACGGTCGATGCCTTTGCGGGGCGCCGCTACGAGGGCAAGGTCAACACGGTGCGCAAGTCCGCACTCAACACCGCCAACGTGGTGACCTACACCGCGGTGGTCGCCTTCACCAACACCGGCGAGCAGGTGCTGCCGGGCATGACCGCCAACGTGCGCATCGTCACCGACGCACGTGCCGATGTGCGCAAGCTGCCGAACGCGGCACTGCGCGTGCGACTGACGGGCGTGGCCGAGCCGGCGGCGAGCGAGGCCAGCGCTGCGGCGCGTGCGCGTGCGGCGTCGCAGCCGGGCAGCGGCGCGGAGCGCAACGGCGGCGGTGTTGACGGTGTCGGTGGCGGTGGCGGCGGCGATCGCGCGCAGCAGGCGTTTCGCGAAGGCCTGGCCGCGCAGGTCGGGCTCACCGCGGCCCAGCTGGAAAAGGTCGACACCCTCAGCGCGGCGCTGCGCCCCCGCTTCGCCGCGCTGCGCGAGCTGCCCGAGGACGAGCGCGCCAAGGACGCCGAGCGGGTGCGCGGCGAGCTGCGCCTGCAGGTGGCCGCGCTGCTCACGCCCGAGCAGAAACCGAAGTACGAGCAGTGGGTCGCCGAGACCGCCGGCCGCGGCGCGAGCACGCGCGCTCGCGTCTACGTGCTCGACGACGACGGCAAGCCGCGCGCGGTGGCGGTGCGCGTGGGCATCAGCGACGGCAGCATGAGCGAGCTGCTCGGCGGCGAACTGCAGCTGGGGCAGGAGGTGGTGACCGGCACGCTCGGCGCCGCGAACACCGGCCCTGGCGGTGGTGGCCCCGGCGGTCGTCAGGGCGGCGGGCCGCGCGGCCTGTTCTGATGGGGCGGCGCGCATGGCGCTGATCGAAGCCCGCGAGCTGGTCAAGACCTACCGCATGGGCAGCGGCGAGGGCGACGCGGCCAACGAGGTGCATGCGCTCTGCGGCGTGTCGCTCAGCATCGAGGCGGGCGAGTTCGTCGCCATCATGGGCGCGTCGGGTTCGGGCAAGAGCAGCCTGATGAACATCCTCGGCTGCCTCGACCAGCCCACCAGCGGCAGCTACCGTCTGGCCGACGAGCGGGTCGACCAGCTCTCCGGCGATGCGCTGGCGGCCATCCGCAACCGCCGCATCGGCTTCGTGTTTCAGCAGTTCAACCTGCTGGCGCGCACCTCGGCGCGCGAGAACGTGGAGCTGCCGCTGGTCTATGCCGGCGTGGCGCCGAAGGACCGGCATGCGCGCGCGCTGGCCTGCCTCGAGCAGGTGGGCCTGGCCGAGCGCGCCGCGCACACGCCGGCCGAGCTGTCGGGCGGCCAGCAGCAGCGCGTGGCGATCGCGCGCGCGCTCGTGAACCGGCCGCAGCTGATCCTGGCCGACGAGCCGACCGGCGCGCTTGACAGCGCCACCTCGGAAGAGGTGATGCGGCTGCTCGCCGAGCTGAATGCGGGTGGCATCACGGTGATTTTGGTGACGCACGAAACCGACATCGCGGCCTGGGCGCGGCGGCGCATCGTGTTTCGGGATGGGCAGGTGGTGGAGGACGCGAGGCAGGCGGGTCGCGTAGCTCACCCTCACCCCGGCCCTCTCCCCCAAGCGGGAGAGCGAGCAGAGCACGTCGGCGACCCGCCAATGCTCGGGATGAGGACGGCTCCTCCCTCAGCGGGGGAGGGAGGCAAGCCATGAACGCGCTCGCCGCCCTGCGCTCGGCCTGGCGCGCCCTGGCCACCAACCTCATGCGCAGCATGCTCACCATGCTGGGCATCATCATCGGCGTGGCGGCGGTCATCACCACCATCGCCATCGGCAGCGGCGCGCAGCAGCGCGTGGCCGAGCAGATCAAGGGACTGGGCTCCAACGTGATGTTGGTGCTGCCGGGCGCGCAGACTGCCGGCGGCGTGCGCCTGGGGGCGCAAACCGGCCAGGCGCTCACCGAGGAAGACGCCTACGCCATCGCACGCGAGGTGCCCGAGGTGCAGGTGGCCGCGCCCACCTCGCGCACCGGCACGCAGATCGTCGCCGGCAACGCCAACTGGGCGACCTCGGCCTTCGGCATGACGCCCGATTACCTGGAAGCGCGCGACTGGCCGCTGGCCAGCGGGCGCACCTTCGAGCCCGGCGAAGTGAGCGGCTCGGGCAAGGTCGCGCTCATCGGCCAGACGGTGGCCGCGCAGTTGTTTGGTGATGCCGACCCGATCGACCAGGTGATCCGCGTCAACAAGGTGCTGCTCACGGTGGTGGGCGTGCTCGGGCGCAAGGGCCAGAACTCGTTCGGCCAGGACCAGGACGACGTGGTGATGGTGCCGATCTCGACCTTTCGCAACCGCATCCAGGGCCAGGCCGTCGGCAAGTTAAAGCGCGTGGGCTCGATCAGCGTGAAGGTGCGCGAGGGCGTTTCGATGAAGCTCGCCGAAGACAACATCCGCGAGCTGCTGCGCCAGCGCCACCGCCTGCAGCCGGGCACCGACGACGACTTCAGCGTGCGCAACCTGACCGAGCTGCTGCAGGCGCAGGAGGCGTCGAGCCGCGTGCTCGCGCTGCTGCTTGCCGCGGTGGCCGGCGTGAGCCTGGTGGTGGGCGGCATCGGCATCATGAACATCATGCTGGTGAGCGTGACCGAGCGCACCCGCGAGATCGGCCTGCGCCGCGCGGTCGGCGCGCGCAGCCGCGACATCCTGGCGCAGTTCCTGATCGAGGCGGTGACCTTGAGCCTGGTGGGCGGTGCGATCGGCATCGTGCTCGGCGCGGCGGCCACCTGGGCGGTGGCCTACTTTGCCGGCTGGCAGGTGGCGATGAGTGCCGGCGCCATCGCGCTGGCGGTGTGCTTTTCGGCCGGCGTGGGAGTGTTCTTCGGCTTCTACCCGGCGCGCCGCGCCGCGGCGCTGCTGCCGATCCAGGCGCTGCGCTACGAGTGAGCGGAAGCGAGGGCGTGCCGCGCGGTCGCGCGACGCAGCCGTTTGGCGCTCCGGGTGCCGGCGCGCGGTTGCGCCTGCGCCAGCAGCGGTTCGCCCGCCAGCCAGCGCAGCACATTGGTCGCGTCGGTGAAGCGCTGCGCGGAGCGCGCAGCGCCCATCAACACCACCAGCAAGGTGCGACCGGCCGACTGCACGCGCATCACCAGGCAGCGCCCGGCTTCCTGCGTGTAGCCGGTCTTGGAGGTGAGGATCACCCAGCCCGGCTTGCCGACCAGGCCGTTGGTGTTGCGCACCTCCCAGGGCCGGCCGTTGACGAGCGTCGAGTGCGTCGGGCTGCTGGTGATGGCCGCGATGCGCTCGTAGCCCGAGGCGGCGCGCAGTACCACCGCCAGGTCGGTGGCGCTGGCGCGGTTGCGCGGCGACAGGCCGGTCGGCTCCTCGATCAAGGCCTGCGTGAGCCCCAGCGCCGCGAGCTTGGTTTGCACCGCGACCCGAAAGCCGGCCAGGCCGCCCGGGAAGGTGCGCGCCAGTGCGGCGGCGGCGTGGTTGTCGGAGGCAATGAGCGCCAGCTCGAGCAGGGCGCCGCGCTCCAGCACCGCACCGACCGGCAGGCCGGCGCGCGTGTGCTTGAAGGTGTCCATGTCGGCCACGTCGATCTCGATCGGCGCCTGCAAGTCGAGCCCGGCATCGATCACCACCATGGCCGTGACCAGCTTGGTGATGGAGGCGATGGGCGCTTGCGTGTCGGCGTCCTTGGCCATCAGCACCTCGCCGGTGGCCTCGTCCATCACCAGCGCGTGCGCCGAGCCGAACGGCAACGATGTCGCGAGCGCGAGCGACGGTGCCGCGGCCAACAGGGCCGTCAGGGCGAGCGAGGCAAGGGCGCGGTGCATGGAGTGTCGAAGGCGGAGGTGGTGCGACAGAGCATGCGCTGATCGCAGCATTTGTGTTGCGTCGCGCCCCCCGGACAGGCGGGTCGACGTGCAAGAAGCACGCGAATGGGGGGCGGGTGGACCACTGCGGTGTCGCCTCGGACTTTGGCGCGTGCCCTGCAAAGACTGACAGCTTGCCGCCCCTGCGCGGTGTTCCTAAACTTTCTTTCAGCCTCGGCGCCAATGGCGTGCCGGTGGCGCAGCGAAGGAGTGTCATGGCAACCGCGACGAAACGACCCCGCAGCAGCGCGCCACGCGCGCGCAAGCCGCTCGCCGGCAAGGCCCCGGCCGACACGGCGCCCGCGCCGCGATCACGCTCACGCACCGACCGTGCGCCGAGCCCGGCCGACGCCACCACCGCAGGCCCGCGCACCTTCGACGCCCGCCCCGACCGGCTCGACTTCCGCGACCTGCCCTACCGCCCGCCGCTCGCGTCGCTGCCGCCGGTCTATCCGCTCGAGCCCGACGTGCGCCGCTTCATGGCGGGCTATGTGGCCCAAGGGCTGGTGCTCGACCAGGGGCGCGCGGGCGCCTGCACCGGCTTCGGCCTGGCCTCGGTCGCCAACTACCTGCTGTGGACGCGCCACATCGAGAACAAGGTGCGCATTCCCTTCCTGCCGGTGAGCCCGCGCATGCTCTATGAGCTGGCCAAGCGCTACGACGAGTGGCCCGGCGTCGACTACGACGGCTCCAGTTGCCGCGGCGCCTTGAAGGGCTGGCACAAGCATGGCGTGTGTACCTCCGAGGCCTGGCCCTACCGGCTCGCGAACACCGGCGCGGCCGTGTTCGTGCGCCCGCGCAGCGGCTGGGAGATCGACGCGGCGCGCCGGCCGCTGGGCGTTTACTACCGCATCGACCGCGGCTCGGTGGTCGACCTGCAGGCGGCCATCGTCAACATCGGCGCGGTGTTCGTGTCGGCCGATGCACACGACGGCTGGGACCGTCTGGCGCGGCGCGGCGCAAACCCGGCGCGAGGGCCCACCAAGCCGCCGACGCGCCATCCCGACCTGCCGACCATTGCGCCGATCACCTTGCGCAAGAGCCTGGGCGGCCATGCCTTCGCGCTGGTCGGCTTCAACGAGCGCGGCTTCATCGTGCAGAACTCCTGGGGCATGCGCTGGGGCGCGAGCGGTTTTGCGGTGCTGCCCTACGAGGACTGGGTGGTCAACGGCACCGACGCCTGGGCCTGCGCGCTCGGCGTTCCGGTGTCGATGACGGACGCGCATGGTGGCGAACGCGCGCTCGTCTCCACGCGCTGGCGTGTGGCGCGGGGCGAATCGCTCACCGCGCTGGAGCGCAAGACGCGCGAGCCACAGAACCCGGCCGACGACCCGTGGCCGCTCGACCATCCCTTCGACCACGCGGCCTACCAGCCGTGGCCGACCGACGCCGCCTACGCGCACACCTTGGTGAGCGGCAACGACGGCGAGCTCGTCGCCACCGACTTCACCCGCGCCGCCGAAGACCGCGACGGCCTGGCCGAAGAGATCGTGCGCACGCTCCCGGCGCGCTGGGCGCTGGCGCAGCCCGGTCCGACCGTCAAGCTCGTGCTCTATGCGCACGGCGGCCTCAACGACGAAGACGCGTCGATCAAGCGCATCCGCGTGCTCGGGCCGTGCTGGCAGGCCAACGGCATCTACCCGCTCTTTCTCACCTGGAAGACCGGTGCCGGCGAGACGCTCGCGAACATGGCCCAGGACTGGGCGAAGAAGCTCGTCGGCGACGAGGCCGCGCGCTCCGGCGGCCTGCTCCAGATGCTGGGCGACGCCAAGGACCGCGCGGTCGAGGCGCTGGCACGCGTGCTGGGCAAGGGCCTGTGGAGCGAGATGCGCGAAAACGCCGAACGCGGCACGCGAGCAGGCCACGGACTGGACTTGCTGGCCCGGCATCTGCTGGCGCTGCAAGGCGAGCTGCGCGCGGCGGGCAAGCGGCTCGAGCTGCACGTCGCGGGCCACTCGGCGGGCTCGATCCTGCTCGGCCACTTCATGCGCCTGCTCGAGGCGAACGGAGCGAGCGCCGCCAGCTGCGCGGCGGCACCCTTGCGCATCGAAACCGCCACCTTGTTCGCCGCGGCCTGCTCGACGCGTTTTGCCGTCGACCATTACCTGCGTGCGGCCGAGGCCGGCGTGCTCGACCTGTCCAGGCTCTGGCTCTACGTGCTGTCGGACGCGAACGAAAAAGCCGACGGCCTGCCCAGCCCGCAGCTACCGGCCTACGGCAAATCGCTGCTCTACCTCGTCTCGCGCGCACTCGACGACGCACGCAAGCAGCCGCTGCTGGGCATGGCACGCGCGCTCGACCCGGCGTACGCGAGCGACGCCGATCAATGGCAGCGCGACGAGTTGCCCACGCTGGCGCGCTGGCAGGCGCATTGGCCGCCGACGAGCGGACTCGACCTGCTGCGCACGGTGACGACACCGAAGGTCCGCACCACCCGTGCCGATGACCAGTCACCCGCGACGCACGGCTCCTTTGACAACAACATCGAGGCGATCACCCAGACGATCGAACGCATTCGCCAGGCCCCGCTGGTGGCGCCGCTGGAGTGGCTGGATTACTGAGGAAGGAGCGGGCGACCCTCCCGTCCCGACCCTGCGCGGGCAGGGGCCGAGAGCTTCGCGAGTCGGGCCGGGGGAGGGCGGACCGAGGCAAGGCGCTTGCGTGCATTTGTCCCGAACTCGGCCGACTCGTTGCGAGCTTGGCTCGCTAGCATCGAAACCCATGAAGGCCCGGCCGGTGAGCCGGGCCTTTGCATGTTGTACGAAGCCGGGGCGCGATCATGCGGGGTGGGGGCAAAGGCCTGCGGGCCAGGGTGGCGGGGTGCGTGTGCCTGTGCCTGCTGGCGGGCGCGGCGCGCGGTGTCGAAGCCGCCAGCCCGAACGGCACCGCGAGCGCCATCGTCGATGTCAATGCCAACGCCACGGACGAGCCTTTGTCGGCCGATGCGCGCTACGCGGCGCAGTGGATCGTCGACGCCGACGACCACCGCGGCCTGCCCTTTGCCATCGTCGACAAGAAAGCCGCGCGCCTGTTCGTGTTCGGCCCGCGCGGACGCCTCGTTGGCGCGGCACCCGCGCTGGTGGGCTCGGCCAGCGGCGACCATGCAACGCCCGGCACCGGCCAACTCGAGCCCGCACGAATTCCGCTGGCCGAGCGCACCACGCCGGCCGGTCGCTTTGCGTCCGAGCCCGGCCGCAATCTCGGCGGCGAAGCGGTGGTGTGGGTCGACTACGACGCCGGCCTGGCCATCCACCGTGTGCGCCCGGACGCCGCACAGGCGCAGCGCGAGCAGCGCCTGGCCTCGGCCACGCCCGACGACAACCGCGCGTCGCTCGGCTGCATCGTGGTGATGCCGGCCTTCTACGACGGCGTGGTCACCCCGTGGCTGGGCGCGGGCCGTGGCGTGGTCTATGTGCTGCCCGAGTCGCGGCCGGTGGCCGAGATGTTCGGCGCCGTAGCGCCGCGCGTGAGCATGTTGTTGCCCTGAACGCTCCGGCGGCGGCCGCCCCGCGCAGTGCCCGTCGTCATACAGCGCCGCTAACATCGCCGCCTTAGGTAAGTAAGGCGAACCTCGTTTGGACATCCTTCTGCTCGTCAAGTCCGCCCTCATGGGCATCGTCGAGGGCGTGACGGAGTTCCTGCCGATCTCGAGCACCGGGCATCTCATCCTGGCCGGATCGCTGCTCGGCTTTCATGACGACAAGAGCAAGGTGTTCGACATCGCCATCCAGACCGGCGCCATCTTCGCGGTGATGCTCGTCTATGCGCACAAGCTGCGCGAGACGGTGCTCGGGCTGGGCTCGAGCCCCAAGGCGCGGCGCTTCGCGCTCAACGTGGCGATCGCCTTCGTGCCGGCGGTGGTGCTGGGCCTGGCTTTCGGCAAGGCGATCCAGGCGCACCTGTTCACGCCGGTGGTGGTGGCCAGCACCTTCATCCTCGGTGGCCTGGTCATCCTGTGGGCCGAGCGCCGGCAGAGCGTGGCGGTGCGGGTCGAGTCGGTCGACGACATGACACCGCTGGACGCGCTCAAGGTCGGCCTGGTGCAGTGCCTGGCGCTCGTGCCGGGCACCAGCCGCTCGGGTGCGACCATCATCGGCGGCATGCTGCTGGGCCTGTCCCGGCGCGCCGCGACGGACTTCAGCTTCTTCCTGGCGATGCCCACGCTGATCGGCGCGGGCGTCTACAGCCTCGTCAAGGAACGAACGCTGCTGTCAGTGGCCGACCTGCCGATGTTCGGCGTGGGGCTCTTGTTTTCTTTTCTGTCGGCGTGGCTGTGCGTGCGCTGGCTGCTGCGCTACATCGCCAGCAATGACTTCGTGCCGTTTGCCTGGTACCGCATCGTGTTCGGGCTGGTGGTGCTCGCCACCGCGTGGAGCGGCGTGGTGCAGTGGCAAGGCTGACGCCCGCCCTTGCCTGAACCGGGCGCGGCCCCGGTCAGTACGTCCCCGGCAGCAGCACCCCGCGATCGACCGTGCGGATATCGGTGTGCCCCGTGAACGCCATCGTGATGTCCAGCTCGTTGGCGATGAGTTCCAGCGCCTTGGTCACGCCGGCTTCGCCCATCGCGCCCAGGCCATAGAGGAAGGCGCGGCCGATCATCGTGCCCCTGGCACCGAGGGCCACGGCCTTGAGCACGTCTTGCCCGCTGCGGATGCCACCGTCCATCCACACCTCGATGTCCTGGCCCACCGCGTCGGCAATGGCCGGCAGCGCGGCGATGGAGGAGGGCGCGCCGTCGAGCTGCCTGCCGCCATGGTTGCTGACCACCAGCGCATCGGCGCCGCTGTCGGCGGCCAGGCGCGCATCTTCGGCGTCCATGATGCCCTTGAGGATGAGCTTGCCGCCCCATTGCTGCTTGATCCAGGCCACGTCGGACCAGTCGAGCTTGGGGTCGAACTGCTCCTTGGTCCAGGCACCGAGCGACGTCATGTCGCTCACGCCCTTGGCATGGCCGATGAGGTTGCCAAAACCGTGGCGCCGGGTGCGCAGCATGCCCAGGCACCAGCGCGGCTTGGTGGCCAGGTTGACGAGGTTGGCCAAGGTCGGCCGGGGCGGCGCGGTGAGGCCGTTCTTCAGGTCTTTATGGCGTTGCCCGAGCACCTGCAAATCGAGCGTGAGCACCAGCGCGGAGCAGCGCGCCGCGCGGGCGCGCTCGATCAGCGCCTGCATGAACTCGCGGTCGCGCATCCAGTAGAGCTGAAACCAGAATGGCGCCTGGGTGTAAGCCGCGATGTCCTCGATCGAGCAGATGCTCATGGTCGAGAGCGTGAACGGAATGCCGAATTTTTCAGCCGCGAGCGCGCCGAGGATTTCGCCGTCGGCGTGCTGCATGCCGGTCAGGCCCGTCGGCGCAATCGCCACCGGCATGGCCACCGGCTGGCCGATCATGGTGGTGGCCAGGCTGCGGCCTTCCAGGTTGACGGCCACTCGCTGACGCAGCTTGATGCGCTCGAAATCGCCCTGGTTGGCGCGGTAGGTGGCCTCGGTCCAGGAGCCTGAATCGGCATAGTCGTAGAACATGCGCGGCACGCGCCTTTGCGCCAGCAAGCGCAGGTCTTCAATGCAGGTGATGACGGGCATGGAGCGGTTGTGATGGCGGCCAGCGCGCATTGTCACTTCGTCAAGCCCACCGACCCGCGCCCGTTGGTCGAGCTGATCGAGCGCTGGTCGCCTGCGGCCAAGGCCGGCCAGCCGGCTCAGTCTGCCCGATCGGCGCGCGTGGCGCCGTTCAGCCGAGCAGACTGATTGCGCCCTGGTAGATGCCCACGAGCAGGGCGCAGCAACCGAGGTTGAGCGCCATGTGGCGCGCGCCCTGGTCGACGCGGATGCCCAGGCGCACGCACACGCA
>NZ_JANMWL010000111.1:0-12092 GCF_031393925.1 Methylibium sp.
GCGGTGCCGGGCGGGCCGATCAGCAGCACATGCTCTCCCGCCAGCGCGGCCAGCAGCGCCAGGCGCACGGCCTCGCTGCGCTCGAGCAGGCCGGCCTCGAGGGCATGGATGAGGGAGTGAAGGCGCTCGGGGCTGGGCATCTGTGGCATTGCGCATTCTTGTTTGCGTATGAATAGTTCGTCAAACAGGTACTCAAGACATGCGCGTGAGCGCAACGCCTTGGACAGATGGGGCGAAGCGTCGTCTCTCCAAGGCGTTCCGGCCAGAGCTCATATCCAGAGCATCTAGACTCGCCCATGAGCAGGATTGAGCGCAGCTTCTGTTCCGGCCAGTCTTCTCCAGGCCCGCCCCTGAATTCATCGCGGGTGTCGTACTTCAGGCTTAAAACCGCCCACTGCCTTGCATGTGGCGCGGGCGGCGGGGAGGCTGCGTTTCAAGTGAGGCGATCTTCGTTGTGACTGCCCTGCGGCGCTTTTGAGGGCTTCACCATTTGATCAAGCTGCACCGCAACATCTGTTCGGCTCGGTATCCGGGAGTTCCCGAATTTCGACGGGCCGCCGCGGAGCGCGCCAGAGAAATCAATGACTTAGCCGGCGTGGCACGACCGTTGCGTTAAACGAGGCGTGCGGTCGCCGAGCCGCTCGCAAGTTGATGGATTGAACAAGTGCCCAGCCGATCGGAACCGCCGAAACACAACCGAACCAGCGCCTCGGTCATGACGGGCCAACCCTGTTTCGTGCGCGTCACGGGCACGCTCGGGACGCGCTTCGTGCAGTTCGAGTTCGCGATCGGCGACCCGGAACTCTCGGTCGATCTGGTGATGCAGTTTGATCAGTTTCATGAGTTTTGCGAGCGCCACAACGCCACCCACCTCAGCGCCGAAGAGGGCGCACGGCTGGACTACGAGCGCATGAAGTGGCGCTACGGCCAGCCCGGCATCGATCACTAAGGACGCGCGCTCGGCCGCACGCATTTTTGCGCGCCCCGAAGACCGCGTTTGACCCGCAGGAGAACCGCAGTGCAAGTCGACATCAAGACCACCAACATCCAGCCGATCCGACAGACCTTCTCGCACATCGCGCGGCGGCTCGGGGCGGACAAGGCGGCCTCGCGCTACCAGGAGGCCACGCTGGACATGCAGCCGACCACCAACTGGCATTACCGGCCGCTGTGGGAACCCGAGCTTCATGTGTTCGACGTGCGCCGCACCAACATCGTGATGGCCGACTGGTACGCCTTCAAGGACCCGCGCCATTTCTACTACGGCGTCTACACGATGGCGCGCGCCAAGCAGCAGGAGGGCGTGGACAAGCAGTTCGAGTTTGCCGAGAAGCGCAACCTGCTGGGCGCGCTCGACGAGGCGACGCGCGAGTCGCTGACCCAACTGCTGATACCGCTGCGCCACTACGAGTGGGGCAGCAACATGAACAACACCTACTGCTGTGCTTACGGCTACGGCACCGCGGTCACGCAGGCCTGCAACTTCGCGGCGATGGACCGGCTGGGCATCGCCCAGTACCTGTCGCGCATCGGCCTGCTGCTCGACGGCAACCAGGCCGGCGCGCTCGACGCCGGCAAGGCCGCCTGGCTCTCGCACCCGGCCTGGCAGGGCGTGCGGCGCGTGATGGAAAACCTGTTCGTCACCAAGGACTGGTTCGAGGTGTTCGTCGCCCAGAACCTGGTGTTCGACGGTCTGCTCTACCCGCTCGTCTACCGCCACTACGTCGACCAGGTGAGCCCACGCACCGGCAACGCGCTGGCGTTGCTGACCGAGTTCATGAACGACTGGTACGCCGAGACCTCGCGCTGGGTCGACGCGACCGTCAAGACCGCCGCCGAGGAATCGCCCGCCAACGCCGAGCGCCTGACCGAATGGGTGCGCAGCTCGCGCGACGAGGTGCTGCGAGCGCTCGAGCCTCTGGCCGCATTGGCGCTGGGTGCATCTGGATCGGCCACCCTGGCTGCGGTGCGCGCCGAGTTCGACACGCGTGTCGGACGCATCGGCCTGAAGCCCTGACCCCCGAAGGACACCCCATGAGCACCACCACCACCACCCCGGCCGCCGCCTCGCGCACGCCGGTCTTCATCGCGCTGCAGACCAACGACATCTCCCGCAGCATCGTCGAGGCCATCGTGGCCGACAACCCCGAGGCCACCGTCGCGGAGTTCCCCGCGATGATCAAGATCGACGCACCCGGGCGTCTCGTGATCCGCCGCGCATCGGTCGAGGAGCGGCTCGGCCGCCGCTGGGACGTGCAGGAGCTGCATCTCAGCCTGATCTCGCTGGCCGGCGGCATCGACGAGACCGACGATGAGTTCACCTTGCAATGGGGCGCTCGCGCCTGAGCACCGACCTCGACGCCCGCCTACCTGATCGCAAGCAGTAAGGAGACCCGCATGAACCAAGCCACCCCCGCCGCCCCGAAGACCGCCAAGCGCCTGGGCATCAAGGAACGCTACGCATTGATGACCCGCGGTCTCGGCTGGGAGACCACCTACCAGGCGATGGACGACGTGTTCCCCTACGACCAGTTCGAGGGCATCAAGATCCACGACTGGGACAAGTGGGAGGATCCGTTTCGCCTGACGATGGACGCCTACTGGAAGTTCCAGGGCGAGAAGGAGAAAAAGCTCTACGCCATCATCGATGCGTTCCAGCAGAACCAGGGCCAGTTCAACATCAGCGACCCGCGCTACATCAACACGCTGAAGTTGTTCCTTACCGGCATATCGCCGCTGGAATACGCCGCGCACCGCGGCTACGCGATCGCCGGCCGTGCGTTCCGCGGCGTCGGAGCGCGGGTGGCCGCGCAGATGCAGTCGATCGACGAGCTGCGCCACGCGCAGACGCAGTTCCACACCATCAGCCACTTCAACAAGTACTTCAACGGGCTGCACGATCCGCAGCACATGCACGACCGCATCTGGTACCTCTCGGTGCCCAAGTCCTACTTTGAAGACGCGATGACGGCCGGGCCGTTCGAGTTCGTCACCGCCATCTCGTTCTCCTTCGAGTACGTGCTGACCAACCTGCTGTTCATGCCCTTCATGAGCGGCGCCGCCTTCAACGGCGACATGGCCACCGTCACCTTCGGCTTCTCGGCGCAAAGCGACGAGTCGCGCCACATGACGCTCGGCCTCGAAGTGGTGAAGTTCATGCTCGAGCAGGACCCGGACAACGTGCCGATCATCCAGCGCTGGGTCGACAAGTGGTTCTGGCGCGGTTACCGGCTGTTGACCTTGGTGTCGATGATGATGGACTACATGCTGCCCAAGCGCGTGATGAGCTGGGCCGAGGCCTGGGAGATGTACTTCGAGAAGAACGGCGGCGCGCTGTTCGAGGACCTGGCGCGCTACGGCATCCGCCTGCCCAAGTACCACGAGGTCGCGAGCAAGGAGAAGGACCGCCTGTCGCACGAGGCCTGGGCCACCTTCAACAACTACGGCCACGCCGCGGACTTCAACACCTGGGTGCCGCAGCCCGACGAGCTGGACTGGCTGTCCGAGAAGTACCCGAACACCTTCGACAAGCACTACCGGCCGCGCTTCGAGTGGCTCGCCGAGTACGAGAAGAAGAACGGCAAGATGTGGCGCAACGACACGCTGCCGATGCTGTGCCAGGTGTGCCAGGTGCCGGCCATCTTCACCGAGCCCGACGACCCGACCAGGATCTGCCTGCGCGAGAGCAGCTACCTCGGCTTGAAGTACCACTTCTGCTCGGACGGCTGCAAGGACATCTTCGACCACGAGCCCGAGAAATACGTACAGGCCTGGCTGCCGGTGCATCAGATCTACCAGGGCAACTGCTTCCCCGAAGGCGCCGACCCCACGGCCCCCGGCTTCAACCCGTTGGCCGAGGTGCTGAAGTACTACCACCTGACACCCGGCGCCGACAGTGGCGACTTCAACACCTCGCCCGACCGCCGGAACTGGGAGCATTGGACCGGGGAGGACCTGACGCTTCCCGACGTCAAGGCGGCCTGAGCCGCGTCTGTCCAAACAACCCTGGCCGCGCGCCACCGATTGGCGCACGCGCGGCCCGCACCGAAACTCCTGGAGACACGACATGGCTGTCGTTGCATTGAAGCCCGGCTACACCGGCCCCGTCGCCGACACCGAGGACAAGTTCCACGGCAAACGCCTGCTCTACATCGGCTGGGACGAGCACCTGCTGTTCTGCGCGCCGGTGTGCCTGCCGCTGCCGCCCACGATGCCCTTCGGCGCGCTGCTCTCCGAGGTCTTGCCCGGCATTTATGGCAGCCACCCCGACTTCGAGAAGATCGACTGGAGCAAGGCGCTATGGTTCGACTCCGGCAAGCCCTTCAAGCCGGACCCGGCCAAGTCGCTGGCCGACAACGGCCTGGTACACAAGTCGGTGATCCGCTTTCGCACGCCCGGCCTGCATGGCATCAAGGGCTCGTGCAGTTGAATCGTTGAACACCCGTTGCGGAGCGCAAGAATGAGCTTTCAGATCACGATCGAGCCGCTCGGCCAGGGCGTGCCGGCACGCGAGGGACAGACCGTGCTCGACGCCTGCCTGCGCGCGGGTGTGTGGCTGCCGCACGCCTGCGGCCACGGCGTTTGCGGCACCTGCAAGGTGCAGGTGCTGGAGGGCGAGTTCGACCACGGCCATGCATCGAGCTTCGCGCTGATGGACTTCGAGCGCGACGAGGGCAAGATGCTCGCGTGCTGTGCCACGGCACAGACCGACCTGGTGATCGAGGCCGAGATCGACGAGGACCCCGACGCGCAATTCCTGCCGCTCGAGGACTTTGGCGCCGAAGTGGTCGAGGCGCGCATGCTCACGCCCACGATCCGCGGGCTGTGGCTGCGCCCCGAGCGGCCGGTGGCCTTCCAGCCCGGCCAGTACCTCATGCTTCAAGTGCCCGGTGTCGACGGCGAGCGTGCCTTCTCGATCGCCAATGCGCCGGATGAAGAACTCATCGAGCTGCACGTCCGCCGCGTGCCCGAGGGCCGCGCCACCGGCTGGCTGCACGACGAGCTTCAGCCTGGCCAGCCACTGCGCTTCTCCGCGCCCAACGGTCGTTTTTTCGTGCGCAAGTCGGCCGAGCTGCCGATGATCTTCGTGGCCGGAGGTTCGGGTCTGTCGAGCCCCAAGTCGATGATCCTCGACCTGCTGGCCGAGGGCTGCACGCACCCGATCACGCTCGTGCAGGGCGCGCGCAACGAAGGCGAGCTCTACTTTCGAGAGTTTTTCGAGCAACTCGCCCAACACCACGCCAATTTCAGCTACGTGCCGGCGCTGTCCGACCTGCAGGAAGACGCCACCGCGGCGGTCGGCTCCGGTGCCTGGGCCGGTGCGCGCGGCTATGCGCACGAGGCGCTCAAGGCGCATTTCGCCAACGACTTTCGCGGCCACAAGGCCTATCTGTGCGGGCCCCCGCCCATGACCGAGGCCTGCATCGCCACCTTGATGCAAGGCCGGCTGTTCGAGCGCGACATCTACACCGAAAAGTTCTTTACCGCCGCCGATGCCGCCAGTGCGGCGCCGCGCAGCCCTCTGTTCAAGGCGCTGTGATGGACGCCGCCGAGGCCCGAGATGCCCCGGCGAGTGCGCCGCGCAGCCATTTGGTGCGCCTGCTGCAGACCGGCGAGACCTACACCTGCAACGACACCGAAACGCTGCTGCAGGGCATGTCCCGCATCGGCAAGAAGGGCATCCCGGTGGGGTGCCGGGGCGGAGGCTGCGGCGTGTGCAAGGTGGCGGTCAAGAGCGGCAGCGTGCGCAAGATCGGCGTCATGAGCCGCGCCCACATTTCAGAGCAGGACGAAGCGAGCGGCGTGGTGCTGGCCTGCCGCGTGTCGCCGACCTGCGGCGTCGAGCTCGAAGTGCTCGGAAAGATGCAAACGACGGTGTGCGCCCCTTGGGGACGCATCGCCAGTTGAGGCGAGTTTCAAACCTTTAAGAGGAGACCGAAATGGCAGTGATGAGAATCGGGCACATCAGTATTCGCGTGATGGACATGGCAGCAGCGCTCAAGCACTACGAGGGCGTGATCGGCATGTCGCGCACGCACACCGACGCGGCCGGCAACGTCTACCTGAAGTGCTGGGACGAGTGGGACAAGTACTCGGTCGTGCTCACGCCATCCGACAAGGCCGGCATGAACCACGTCGCCTACAAGGTCGAGCGCGACAGCGATCTCGACGACTTGGCCGCAAAGATTCGCGCCTTCGGCATCACCGTCGAGCAACTGCCCGCGGGCAGCCTGCCCGCCTGTGGTCGCATGCTGACTTTCGCGCTGCCCAGCGGCCACGAAATGCGGCTGTTCGCCGAGAAGGAGTGCGTCGGCACGGCGGTCGGCTCCAGCAACCCCGACCCGTGGCCGGACGACATCAAGGGCGCTGGCGCTCATTGGCTGGACCATTGCCTGCTGATGTGCGAGTTCGACCCCGCCAAGGGCGTCAACACGGTGGTCGACAACACCAAGTTCTTCATGGAGGTGCTCGGCTTCTTCCAGACCGAGCAGATCCTGGTCGGCCCGGGCGGTGCGACTCAGCTGGCCTCGTTCCTGTCGCACTCGAGCAAGCCGCACGACATCGCCTTCGTCGGTGCGCCGACGTCCGGGCTGCACCACCTGTCGTTCTTTCTCGACTCGTGGCACGACATCTTGAAGGCCGGCGACGTGATGGCCAAGAACAAGGTGCGCATCGACGTTGCACCCACGCGCCACGGCATCACGCGCGGCGAAACCATCTACTTCTTCGACCCCTCGGGCAACCGCAACGAGACCTTCGCCGGCCTGGGCTACCAGGCCCAGCGCGACCGGCCCGTCACCACCTGGACCGAAGAGAACGCCGCGCGCGCGATCTTCTATCACACGGGTGTGTTGGCCGAGTCCTTCGTGTCGGTCTACACCTGATGCACGCGACCTACACCCACAGCAGCGTCACGGCCGAGGCGGCGCACGCCGCCGTGGCCGCGGCGGTGGCGCATGCCGGCTCGCTGGGCATCCGCGTCAACGCCGCCGTGACCGACGAGGCCGGCGTGCTGATGGCCTTCCTGCGCGTGCCCGGCGCTTTTCTGCATGCGGTCGACATCGCCATCGACAAGGCCTACACGGCGGCGAGCTTTGGCTTTGCCACCGAGCGCTGGATGAGCATCCTCGAATCCGACCCGGCCGTGCGGGCCGGCATCGTGCAGCGCCCGCGCCTGGTGGTGTTCGGCGGTGGCGTGCCGATCTATGCCGGCCCCCAACTGGTGGGCGGCATCGGCGTGTCGGGCGGCTCGGCCGAGCAGGACGCGGCCTGCGCTCGTGCGGGGCTGGCCGCCATCGGCCTGAGCGATGCCCCTTGACTTCAAGACCCTGACCCGAGAGACAGCGATGCGGCAGTTCCTCAACTTCATCAACGGCGCGTTCGTCGCCACCGGCAAGACCTTCGAGAAGCGCGCGCCGGTCGACAACCGCGTGATCGGCCTCGTCCACGAGGCCGGCCAGGCCGAGGTCGACGCGGCCGTCAAGGCGGCGCGCGCCGCGCTGCACGGCGACTGGGGCCGCATGAGCGTGGTCAAACGAGTCGAGCTGCTCTACGCCGTGGCCGACGAGATCAACCGCCGCTTCGACGACTTCCTGCAGGCCGAACTGGCCGACACCGGCAAGCCGCGCTCGCTGGCCTCGCACATCGACATTCCGCGCGGCGCGGCCAACTTCAAGGTGTTCGCCGACATCATCAAGAACGTGCCGACCGAGAGCTTCGAGATGGCCACGCCCGACGGCGGGCGGGCCGTCAATTACGCGCTGCGCACGCCCGTCGGTGTGGTCGGCGTGGTGTGCCCGTGGAACCTGCCGCTCCTGCTCATGACCTGGAAGGTCGGCCCGGCACTGGCCTGTGGCAACACGGTGGTCGTCAAGCCCTCGGAAGAAACGCCGGGCACCGCCACCTTGCTTGGCGAGGTGATGAACAAGGTCGGCATGCCGGCCGGTGTCTACAACGTCGTGCATGGCTTCGGGCCCAACTCGGCCGGCGAGTTCCTCACCCGTCACTCAGGCGTCAACGCCATCACCTTCACCGGCGAGACGCGCACCGGCGAGGCCATCATGGCCGCGGCCGCCCAAGGCGTGCGGCCGGTGAGCTTCGAGCTGGGCGGCAAGAACGCCGGCATCGTGTTTGCCGATGCCGACTTCGACAAGGCGGTGGCCGGCATCACGCGCTCGGCCTTCGAGAACTGCGGCCAGGTCTGCCTCGGCACCGAGCGCGTCTACGTGCAGCGGCCGATCTTCGAGCGCTTTGTCGCGGCGCTGAAAGACAAGGCCGAGGCGCTCGCGATCGGCCCGTCGGAGCAAGCCGGCGTCGGCATGGGTCCGCTCATTTCAGCCGAGCACCGCGACAAGGTGCTGGGCTATTACGCCAAGGCCAAGGCCGAAGGCGCGACCATCGTCACCGGCGGCGGCGTGCCGGGCATGGAGGGCGCGCTGGCCGAGGGTCACTGGGTGCAGCCGACCATCTGGACCGGCCTGCCCGAGAGCGCCACCGTGATCCGCGAAGAAATCTTCGGGCCCTGCTGCCACATCGCGCCCTTCGACACCGAGGCCGAGGCCATCGCGCTGGCCAACGCCACCGACTACGGCCTGGCCACCACGGTGTGGACCGAAAACCTCGGCACTGCGCACCGCGTGGCGGGCGCCATCGAAGTGGGCATCTGCTGGGTCAACAGTTGGTTCCTGCGCGACCTGCGCACCGCCTTCGGTGGCGCCAAGGCCTCGGGCATCGGCCGCGAAGGCGGCGTGCATTCGCTCGAGTTCTACACCGAGCTGCGCAACGTCTGCATCAAGCTTTGAACGCTCCGGACAAGAACACCGACATGAACAAGCAACTCATCGAATCGCTCGGCGACGAGCTCTACACCGCGCTGCGGGCGCAAAGCGTGGTGGAGCCGCTCACCAACCGCCACGCCGACATCACCATCGAACATGCCTACGCCATCCAGCAGCGCATGATCTCGCGCCGCCAGCAGGACGGTGAACGCATCATCGGCAAGAAGGTCGGCGTCACCTCGCGCGTGGTGATGAACATGCTCGGCGTCTACCAGCCCGACTTCGGCTACATGCTCGACGGCATGATCGCGAGCGAAGGGGACTCGATCGCAATGTCGAGCCTGATCCAACCCAAGGCCGAGGGCGAGATCGCCTTCGTCATGAAGCGCGACCTGATGGGCCCCGGCCTCAGCAACGCCGACGTGCTGGCCGCCACCGAATGCGTGATGCCGTGCTTCGAGATCGTCGACTCGCGCATCCGCGACTGGAAGATCAAGATCCAGGACACCGTGGCCGACAACGCCTCCTGCGGCATGTTCGTGCTCGGCGACCGCGCCGTTGATCCGCGCAAGATCGACCTCTCCACCTGCGGCATGGTGCTGGAGAAAAACGGCGAGATCATTGCCACCGGCGCCGGTGCTGCCGCGCTCGGCTCGCCGGTCAATGCCGTGGCGTGGCTGGCCAACACGCTGGGCCGCCTGGGCATTGGCCTGAAGGCTGGCGAGGTGGTGCTGTCGGGCGCGCTGGCCGCCATGTTCCCGGCCAAGGCCGGCGACAATTTCCGCGTCTCCATCGGCGGCCTGGGCAGCTGCTCGGTGCGCTTTCACTGACGGCGCCGCAGCGATGGACCTGCAACTCAAAGGCAAGCGCGCGCTGGTGACCGGCGCGACCGCCGGCATCGGCCATGCCATCGCGCGCACGCTCGCCGCCGAGGGCGCCGAGGTGCTGATCAACGGCCGCGCACTCGACCGCGTCGACGCCGCCATCAGCGCGATTAGCCGCGACGTCCCGGGCGCGCAACTCCGCCCGGCCGTGGCCGACCTGTCCGGCGCCGAGGGCGCGGCCGCGCTGATCAAGGCGCACCCCGAGGTCGACATCCTCGTCAACAACGTCGGCATCTTCGAGCCGGTGGCCTTCGAGCGCATCGACGACGCGGATTGGCTGCGTTTCTTCGAGATCAACGTGATGAGCGGCGTGCGCCTCTCGCGCCATTACCTGCCGCGCATGAAGGCGGCCAACTGGGGTCGCGTCGTCTTCATCTCCAGCGAGTCGGGCCTGTGCCCGCCGGCCGAGATGCTGCATTACGGCATGACCAAGTCGGCGCAACTTTCACTCTCGCGCGGCCTGGCCGAGACCACCGTCGGCAGCGCCGTGACCGTCAACGCGGTGCTGCCCGGCCCCACGCGCACCGAGGGCGTGGGCACTTTCATGGCCAGGCTCGCGAGCGAGCAGGGCCTCACGATGGCAGAGGCCGAAGCGCGTTTCTTTGCACAGGCGCGGCCCAGTTCGCTGCTGCAGCGCTTCATCGAGCCGCTGGAAGTCGCGGCCCTGGTGGCCTATGTCTGCAGCCCGCTCGCCGCGGCCACCAACGGCGCTGCGCTGCGCGTGGACGGCGGCGTGGTGCGCACCAACGCCTGACTCAATTTCCGGAGGAATTCTCATCATGAAGAAGATCAAGTGCGCCGTCATCGGGCCCGGCAACATCGGCACCGACCTGCTCGCCAAGCTCAAGCGCAGCGCGGTGCTCGAGCCGGTATGGATGGTCGGCATCGACCCGGCCTCCGACGGCCTGGCGCGTGCCCGCGAAATGGGCATCAAGACCACGGCCGAGGGCGTCGACGGCCTGCTGCCGCATGTCAAGGCCGACAACGTGCAGATTGCCTTCGACGCCACCAGCGCCTATGTGCATGCCGAGAACTCGCGCAAGCTCAATGCCCTGGGCGTGATGATGATCGACCTCACGCCCGCGGCGATCGGCCCGTTCTGCGTGCCGCCGGTGAACCTCGCGGAGCACGTCGGTCGCCGCGAAATGAACGTCAACATGGTCACCTGCGGCGGGCAGGCGACGATTCCGATGGTGGCGGCCGTCTCGCGCGTGCAGCCTGTCGCCTACGGCGAGATCGTCGCCACCGTGTCGAGCCGCTCGGTCGGCCCCGGCACGCGCAAGAACATCGACGAGTTCACCCGCACCACGGCCGGGGCGGTCGAAAAGGTGGGTGGCGCCAAGAAGGGCAAGGCCGTCATCATCATCAACCCGGCCGAGCCGCCGCTGATCATGCGTGACACGGTGCATTGCCTCACCGAGACCGAGCCGGACCAGGCCAGGATCACCGCGTCGATCCACGCCATGATCAAGGAAGTGCAGAAGTACGTGCCGGGCTACAAGCTGGTCAACGGCCCCGTCTTCGACGGCAAGCGCGTGTCGGTCTTCATGGAGGTCGAAGGCCTGGGCGACTACCTGCCCAAGTACGCCGGCAACCTCGACATCATGACCGCCGCCGCCGCGCGCACCGCCGAGATGTTTGCCGAGGAAATGCTCGCCGGCAAACTCACGCTCGAAGCCGTCCCCGCGTAATCGATCCACTCCCTCTCCCTCAGGGAGAGGGCAGGGGTGAGGGCCAGCCGCAATCCCCTCACCCTGACCCTCTCCCCGAAGGGCGAGGGAACCAGAACAGGAGAACTCCACATGAATCTCAAAGGCAAGAAGATCACCGTCCACGACATGACGCTGCGCGACGGCATGCACCCCAAGCGCCACCTCATGACCTTGGCGCAGATGAAGAGCATCGCCTCTGGCCTCGACGCCGCGGGCGTGCCGCTGATCGAAGTGACGCATGGCGACGGTCTCGGCGGCAGTTCCGTCAACTACGGCTTTCCCGCGCACACCGACGAGGAATACCTCGGCGCCGTGATACCGCTGATGAAGCAGGCCAAGGTCTCGGCGCTGCTGCTGCCGGGCATCGGCACCGTCGACCACCTGCGCATGGCCAAGGGCCTGGGTGTCCACACGATCCGCGTGGCAACGCACTGCACCGAGGCCGACGTGTCCGAGCAGCACATCACCATGGCGCGCCAGCTCGACATGGACACGGTGGGTTTTCTGATGATGGCCCACATGGCCAGCCCCGAAAAACTGGTGAGCCAGGCCAAGCTGATGGAAGGCTATGGCGCCAACTGCATCTACATCACCGACTCGGCCGGCTACATGCTGCCCGACGACGTGTCGGTCCGCCTGTCGGCCGTGCGCGCGGCCTTGAAGCCCGAGACCGAACTCGGCTTTCACGGCCACCACAACCTGGCGATGGGCATTGCCAA
>NZ_JANMWL010000114.1:0-7388 GCF_031393925.1 Methylibium sp.
GCGCTGCCGACGAGCGGCTGGTGCTGATCACGCTCACGCGCCAGGGCGCCGACTTGCGCGAGCGTGCCGAAGCCGTCCACGAACAGGTGGCCTGCGCCACCGCGTGCTCGCCCAAGGAGCGCCAGGCGCTCGTTCGCGAACTCAAGTCGCTGCGCGCGTCGCTGTTGGCACACGGTGCCAGCTGATTTCAACTTTTTCCCCCTCTGTCCGACCCCTCCTGGAGACCTGATGAAACTGATGCAATACGGCCTGAAGCCCATCGACTTTGCCAACCCGAAAAGCGCGCCCGAGCCGCAAGGCCTGTCGCGCCGCGGCTTCGTGGTGACCTCGCTGGCCAGTGGCTTCGCGGTGGCCTCCAACCCGGTGCTGGCGCAGGCGATCACCACCGACACCCAGGGCCTCACCGCCGGCGAGATCAGCATCGTGGTGGCCGACGGCAAGATTCCCGGCTATCGCGCCATGCCCGCCAAGCGTGGCCAGTACCCCGTCGTGCTCGTGGTGCAAGAAATCTTCGGCGTCCACGAGCACATCAAGGACATGTGCCGGCGTTTCGCCAAGCTGGGCTACTACGCCATTGCGCCCGAGCTGTTCGCGCGCCAGGGCGATGTGGCGAAGATGACCGACATCGGCGCCATCCTCTCGCAGGTGGTGTCCAAGGTGCCGGACGCGCAAGTGAGCTCCGACCTCGACGCCACCGTTGCCTTCGCCAAGGCCAGCGGCAGCGCCAACACCCGCAAGCTGGGTGTCGTCGGCTATTGCTGGGGCGGCCGAGCGGCGTGGATCTACGCGCGCCACAACCCGAAGGTCAAAGCGGCGGTGGCGTACTACGGTCTGCTCGACGGCATGAAGTCCGACATCAAGCCGCAAGACCCGGTGGACTTCGCCTCCGAGATCAAGGTGCCGGTGCTGGGCCTGTATGCCGGCATCGACGACTTCGTGAAGCCGGCCGTCATCGAGCAGATGCGAAACGGCATCGCCAAATCGGGCAGCGGCTCGGAGATCGTGGTGTTCCCGGGCGTCAATCACGGCTTCAACGCCGACTACCGCCCCACCTACGACAAGACCGCAGCGACCTACGCCGCCAAGCTCACGCGCGATTGGCTGAAGGACCACGGCGTCTGATGACAATAGGCTGCCGCCGGCCTGCCAGGCAGCGCTGCGGCAGCCAGGTCATGGGCTGGCGCTTGCCTGCTCAGCGCGGCAGACCGCCCTCGTGCGCATGCCTGGGCAGCACGACGATCGGCTGCGGCTTCCAGCCCTTGCTGCGGTGTTCGGCGACCACCGTGGTGTAGATGCCGCCGCGCACGTACCACTTGGCGGTGATGCGAGCGAAGCGCGGCTGGGTCACCTCGACGATGCGGGTGAGGATGTCGTTGCTGACCTTCTCGTGGAACGCGCCCTCGTCGCGAAAGCTCCACATGTACATCTTCAGGCTCTTGAGCTCGATGCAGAGCTGGTCGGCCACCAAGTCGATGGTGATGTGCGCAAAGTCGGGCTGGCCGGTCAGCGGGCACAGACAGGTGAACTCGGGAATCTGGAACTCGATCGCGTAGTCGCGCTCGGGCGCCGGGTTGGGGAACACATGCAATGTCTTCGACGGCGCGGTCGGCGGGTTGGCGGGCAGCGGTCGCTGCTCGGCGGCGGGGGGCTTGCGAGGAGTCTTTGCCATGGGTGCGGTGGACGTTTGCTTGCAGTCGGTCGCTGCGGTTCGGGGCGAGGTCGATGCTATCATCCAGGCCATTCAAAGACCGGCCTCAGCGCCGGTTTTCCATTACAAATCAACGAGTTAGCGGTGCGAGCTGGCGCCGCGACAACCGCCCACGATGCGCCTGAACTCGATCAAGCTTTCCGGCTTTAAATCGTTCGCCGAGCCGACCAACTTCTTGCTGCCGGGCCAGCTCGTCGGCGTGGTCGGGCCCAACGGCTGTGGCAAGTCCAACATCATGGACGCGGTGCGCTGGGTGCTCGGCGAGAGCAAGGCCAGCGAGCTGCGCGGCGAGTCGATGCAGGACGTGATCTTCAACGGCTCGGGCAACCGCAAGCCGGCCAGCCGCGCCAGCGTGGAGCTGGTGTTCGACAACGCCGATGCGCGTGCCGGCGGCTCCTGGAACCGGTTCGCCGAGATCGCCGTCAAGCGTGTGCTCACGCGCGATGGCACCTCCAGCTACTACATCAACAACCAGCCGGTGCGCCGTCGCGACGTGCAGGACGTGTTCCTCGGCACCGGCCTCGGCCCACGCGCCTACGCCATCATCGGCCAGGGCACCATCTCGCGCATCATCGAGTCCAAACCCGAGGAGCTGCGCCTGTTTCTCGAAGAGGCGGCCGGTGTCTCCAAGTACAAGGAGCGCCGCCGCGAGACCGAGAGCCGCCTCGAGGACACGCGCGAGAACCTGCAACGGGTCGACGACATCCTGCGTGAACTCAACGCCAATCTCGACAAGCTCGAGAAACAGGCCGCGGTGGCCGGCAAGTACCGGGCGTTGCAGGACAGCGGCACGCTCAAGTTGCACCAGCTCTGGTTCTTGAGGCACCGCGACGCCGCGGCAGAAGAAGAGCGCATCAAGAAGTCCATGCTCGACGCCACCAACGCGCTCGAGTCGCGCCTGGCCGAGCTGCGCCATGTGGAGGCCGAGCTCGAAACGGTGCGCCAGGCGCACTACGCGGCCGGCGACGCGCTGCACGCCGCGCAGGGCTCGCTCGCCGAGGCGGCGCTGGAGGTGAGCCGGCTCGAGGAGCGCATTCGCTACGTGGTCGAAGGCCGCCAACGGGTCGAGCAGCGCCTGGCTGAGTTGACGACGCAAAACGCCACCTGGGACGAACGTCGCCAGCAATCGGCCGCCGGCCTGGATGATGCCGGCGCGCAGATCGGCCGGGCCGACGAGCAGGCCGAGCTGCTGGCCGCGCAGGCCGAGGAGCAGGGCGGCGCCGTGCCGGGTCTGGACGACGCCGTTCGCAGCGCGCAGGCGAGCAGCCAGGCGCAACGCGCCAAGGCGCTGCAGGTGCAGCAGCAGATCCAGTTGCTGGCGGCAGAGTCGCGCAGCGTGGAAGAACAGAGCCGCGCGCTCACGCAGCGCCGCGAACGGCTCGCCAGCGAACAAGACAAGCTCGCCGCGCCGGATGAGGCGCTGTTGGGTGCCCTGCGCGTTCAATTCACCAGCGCCCAGGCGTCGCAGGCCGTCGCCGACGCGCGCGCCGAGGAGCTGACGACCTTGGTACCGACGCTCGACGCCGAACGCAGCGCCCAGCAGCAACGCGTCAATGCCCAAGCCGGCACGCTGGCCGACCTGAGCGCCCGCCTGGACGCCTTGCGCGCGCTGCAAGAAAAGGTGCAGACCGAAGGCAAGCTCAAACCGTGGCTTGCCAAGCACGGGCTGGACGCGCTGCCCGGCCTGTGGACCCGGCTGCACATTGAAGCCGGCTGGGAGACGGCGCTGGAAGCGGCGCTGCGCGAGCGCATCGGCGCACTCGCGGTCGGCCGCATGGAGACGGTGCGCGCCTTCGAGGGCGACCCGCCGCCGGCCAAGCTGGCCTTCTACACGCCGCCCGCCGCGTCCATTGCCAACACGCACACCACGCTCCCGCGCCTGTCGGATTTGCTGCGCCTGGCCGATGCCGGCCTCAAGGCGCTGCTCAACGACTGGCTCGAGGGCGTCTACACGGCGGCCTCGCTGGACGAAGCGCTGGCCGCGCGCCCGCAGCTCACCCACGGCGAAGTGGTCATGACCCGCGCCGGCCATGCGGTCAGCCAGTTCGCGGTGAGCTTTCATGCGCCCGACTCCGAACAGGCCGGCATGCTCGCGCGCATGCAGGAGATCGAGAACCTGCAGAGGCAGACGCAGGCGCAGGGCATCACTCTCGACGCGGCGCGAAGCGCGCTGGTACGTGCCGAGGCCGCCTACACCGAGGCCTCGTCGCGTCTGGTGGGTGCGCGCCGCGAGGCGGGCGAAGGCCAAGTGCGCAAGCACCAGCTGCAAGTCGAGGTGCTGCGCCTGACGCAGCAAAGCGAGCAGACCAGCGCCCGCCGCGGCCAGATCGAAGGCGAGCTGGGCGAGATCGACGCCGGGCAAGACGAACTGCAGGAGCGCCGCGCCACCGGCGAAGCGCGCTTCGAGGAACTCGACATGCTGCTGGCCGGCGAACAGGAGCGCCATGCCGAGCTTGATGAAGCGGTGATCGCCGCCGAACGCCGGCTCGCAGGCGCGCGCGAGCAGCTGCGCTCGCTGGAGCGAGCGGCGCAGGAGGCGCAGTTCAGCTCGCGCGCACTGGCCGCACGTCGCGGCGAACTGCAGCGCGCCATCGAGACGGCGGCGCAGCAGATCGACGCCAACACGCAGGCCGCGATGCAACTGCAAGAAGAACTCGGTCGCCTGACCGATGCCGCCGCGCAGGCCGGTTTGCAGACCGCGCTGGCGCTGCGGCTCGAGCGCGAAGGCGCGCTCGGTGCCGAGCGCAGCCAGTACGACGATCTCTCTGCGCGGCTGCGCCAAGCCGACGAACAACGCCTCGGATTCGAGCGCAGCCTCGAGCCGCTGCGCGAAAAGCTCGGCAAGCTGCAGCTCGAGGAGCAGGCCGCGCAGCTCGGCGGCGCGCAATACCTCGAGCAACTCGGCGCGGCGCAGGTGGACCTGGCCGAGGTCGGCAAGGGCATCGAGGCGGGCGGCGTCCGGCTGCAAGGCCTGCAGGGCGAGATCGATCGCATCAACCGCGAAGTGGCAGCGCTCGGCGCGGTCAATCTCGCAGCGCTCGAGGAGCTCACCTCCGCGCGCGAGCGCAAGGGCTTCCTCGACGCGCAGTCGGCCGACCTGGTGGAGGCCATGACCACCCTCGAAGCCGCGATCCACAAGATCGACCTCGAAACGCGCGACCTGCTCAAAGGCACGTTCGATACCGTCAATGAACATTTCGGGCGCATGTTCCCCGAGCTGTTCGCGGGCGGGCAGGCGCGGCTGGTGATGCCCGGCGACGAGATCCTCGACGCGGGCGTGCAGGTCATGGCGCAGCCGCCGGGCAAGAAAAACGCCACCATCCACCTGCTCTCCGGCGGCGAGAAGGCGCTCACCGCGATCGCGCTGGTGTTCGCCATCTTCCAGTTGAACCCGGCGCCGTTTTGCCTGCTCGACGAGGTCGACGCGCCGCTGGACGACGCCAACACCGAGCGCTACAGCAAGCTCGTCAAGAGCATGGCGAGCAACACCCAGTTCCTGTTCATCTCGCACAACAAGATCGCCATGGAAATGGCCGAGCAACTGATCGGCGTGACCATGCAGGAGCAGGGCGTCTCGCGCATCGTCGCGGTGGACATGCAGGCGGCGGTCTCGATGGCCGAGGCGGCGTGAGCCGCGCGCGAGGCGCACGGCGCGCCGACGCGGCGTGGCGCCGCGGGTTCGTGTCGGCGGTCGGGTCGCCAAGCCGCTGGGTCGGGGGGACAAGATGACCACGTTTCAGATCGCGCTCGCCCTGGTCGGCGTGCTGGTGCTGGCCGGCGTGGTGGTACACGGCGCGTGGCAGGCGCGGCGCAGCGAGATCAAGCGCGTGGCCGACGAGCCCGCGGTGCTGCCCGCAGCGCAGGAGCCGAGCTTCGATGCGCCGGCCGCGTCAGAGCGCGCGGACGGGGCGGCCAGCGCGCCGCGCATCGAGCCCACCCTGATGCCGCAGCGCCGCGCCAGCGCACGGGTCGATGCGCTGATCGACGCGATCGCCACGCTAACGCTCGACAGCCCCGCCAGCGGCGACACCGCCATCGCCCACCTGCCGCCGTCACGGCGCGCGGGCAGCAAGCCTTTCCTCATCGAAGGCCTGAACGCCGAGACCGGCGAGTGGGAAGCGCCCGTCGCCGGGCAGCGTTACGGCGAGTTCCAGGCCGGTTTGCTGCTGGCCAACCGCGGTGGCGCGCTCAACGAGATCGAGTACTCGGAATTCGTGCAGAAGGTGCAGACCTTTGCCGACGCGCTCGGTGCGCTGCCCGATTTTCCCGACATGCTCGACGTGGTCGGCCGCGCCCGCGAACTCGATGCCTTTGCCGGCCAGCACGACGCGCAACTGGCACTGCGCCTGGTGTCGCGCGGCGCGGCCTGGTCGCCCGGCTATGTGCAACAGCACGCGGCGCGCCACGGCTTCGTGGCCGGTGGGCTGGCGGGGCGGCTCGCCTTGCCGGGCCGCGAGGAGGGCGCACCCCCCGTGCTCAGCTTGCAGTTCGACGCCCAGGCCGCACTCGCCGACGACCCCAACCAGTCCGCGCTGCGCGAAATCACCCTGGCCTTCGACGTGCCCCAGAGTGCTGCGGCCGAGACGCCGTTTGCCACGTGGTGCTCGCGCGGCCAGGCGCTGGCGCAGGCGCTCGACGCCGCGCTCTACGACGACAGCGGCCAGCCCTTCCAGGCCAGCGCGTTCGCCGCCATCGAGCAGGAGCTGGAGCGCCTGTACACGGCGCTCGCCGAGCGTGATCTCGCGGCCGGATCGGGCGCGGCACGGCGTCTCTTCAGCTGACGACGCGGCTTCGACTGTGGCGCCGCGAGCGCCCATAAACTCGCTTTCATGCCCGATCAAGATCCTGCGCAACGCGCTGCCGAACTGCGCGCGCTGCTGCTGCACCACGCGCACCACTACCACGTGCTCGACGCGCCGGAAATCAGCGACGCCGAGTACGACCGGCTGTTCCAGGAACTGCAGGCCCTGGAGCAAGCGCACGTCGAGTTGCGCACGCCGGACTCGCCGACGCAGCGGGTGCTCGGCGCCGTACTCGAGGGCCTTGCGCCGGTGCGGCACGCGCTGCCGATGCTGTCGATCGAGGCGGACCGCGACACCGGTGAGGCCGCGGCGCGCCGCTTCGACGCGCGGGTGCGCAAGCTGCTCGAGCTGGGGGACACCGACCCGCCACTTGCCTACGCAGCGGAGCTGAAGTTCGACGGCCTGGCGATGAGCCTGCGCTACGAGCACGGCCGCTTGGTGCAGGCCGCCACGCGCGGCGACGGCGAGACCGGCGAAGACGTGACGCACACCATCCGCACCATCCAGCAAATTCCGCAGCGACTGCGTTGGCTCCCTCTGCCGCCGGGGCAGGAGAGGGCGGCGACCGAGGGCGCTCCCGAGGTGCTCGAGGTGCGCGGCGAGGTGTTCATGCGGCGCGACGATTTCGAGCGCATGAACGAACAGCAACGCGCGCGCGGCGAGAAGATTTTTGTCAACCCGCGCAATGCCGCCGCCGGCATCGTGCGCCAGCTCGACGCCAGGATCGCCGCCATGCGCCGCTTGAGCTTCTTCGCCTACGGCCTGGGCGAAGTGCGCGGCTGGACGCCACCGGACACCCACAGCGCCACGCTCGATGCGCTGGCACGCAGCGGCATGCCGGTCAACGAGCAGCGCGCGGTGGTGTGCGGCGCCGACGA
>NZ_JANMWL010000156.1:0-17300 GCF_031393925.1 Methylibium sp.
ACTGGCGGAGAGAGCGGGATTCGAACCCGCGGTGGGCTGTTAACCCACACACGCTTTCCAGGCGTGCGACTTAAACCGCTCATCCATCTCTCCGAAGGCGCAGATTGTAACGACGCGCCGGCATGAAAAAAGGCGCCTCTCGGCGCCCTCCGCTCAGCGCAAAACCCGATCAGTTCAGCGGCACCTTCTTGCCGTCCTTGTAGACGTACAGCGTCATCGCCGGGTTCTTCAGCTCGCCGTCCTTTTCGAAACCGACATTGGCCGTGACGCCCTTGTAGGCGGTTTCAAACAACTTGGCCGCGTAGACCTTGGGGTCGGTCGAATTGGCGCGCTTCATGGCGTCGACGAGCACCATCGTGGCGTCGTACACATAGGGCGAATAGATCTCGAACTGTCCGGGGAACTTGGCGTCGTACCTGGCTCTCCAGGCCTTTCCGCTGGGCATTTTCTCGAGCGAGGCGCCGCCTTCGGCACACACCACGTTGCCCAATGTCTTGGCACTGGCTGCCAGCTCGGGCAGCTTGGCGGTGCAGATGCCGTCGCCTCCGAAGAACTTCACGTTTGACAGGCCGAGCTGCTCCATCTGCCGCAGCATCGGGCCCGCCTGCGGTGCCATGCCACCATAGAACACGCCGTCGGGCCCCTTGGATTTGATGGCCGTCAGGATGGACATGAAGTCGGTCGCCTTGTCGGTCGTGGCCTGCTCGTCAACGATCTGAATACCACGCGCTGCGGCGGTCTTCTTGAACACCTCCGCGACACCCCGCCCGTAGGCAGTGCGGTCGTCGATGATCGCGACCTTCTTGAGCTTGAGGTTGTTGGCCGCATGCAGTGCCAGCCCAGCGCCGAGCGCGTCGTCGTTGGCAAGCAATCGGAACACGCCTTTGACGCCCGGCTGCTGGGTCAGCGACGGGTTGGTCGCCGAGGGCGTGATCATCGGGATGCCGCAGTTGCTGTAGATCGCCGAGGCAGGAATGGTGGTGCCGGAGTTCAAATGCCCGATCACGCCGTTGACCTTGGCATCACACAGCTTCTGCGCCACCGCAGTGCCCTGTTTAGGGTCGGCCGCGTCGTCTTCGGCCAGCAGTTCGAATTTAATCTTCTTGCCACCGATCGTGATGCCTTGCGCGTTGAGATCCTCGATCGCCATGCGGGCACCGTTCTCGTTGTCCTTGCCCTGGTTGGCTTGCGAGCCGGACACCGGCGCGACGTGGCCGATCTTCACCACCTGCATGTCTTGGGCCGAGGCACCGGCGGCCATGAGCACGGCCGCCGCAGCGACGATCACATTGAATTTGAGTGGCATGGAAAAACCTTCAAAGGGCAATTGATAAGGAGAAGGCGCATGACCTTCGATGGGTGAAACCATACTCCAGATCGGCGCCGTTCCCGACGCAAACGAGCCCCGGAAAAACACTGTCAGCGCGCGCGGCGAGGCAACGACGCCCTGCCCGCTCAACGCTGGCGTCGACGCTCGATTTCCTGTGCCACGGCACGCGCCACCAGCTCGCGCAGGACCACGGCGAGCTGTTCACGGCTGTCATGCAGCAGCGCATCGGTGAGGCGCGCAAGCGTCGGCGTCAGCATTTCGCGAAGGCGCTGCTCGAGCGTGAGGTCGATGTGGCGCTGGACGTCGGCCAGCACGCGCGCTGCGAGCTGCTCGGCCATCAGCGACTCGTCGGCGGGGTTCGAGGGCGCCCGCACCGTCAGGGGCGGTACGCCCGCAGCGGTTGCTTCGATCACAACGGTGTGGCCGACGCCCACGCCGACGGGGGCGGGCACCGAAGGCTGGCCTTCATCGGCGTCGACGATCTCCGTGAGCGTGGGCACCTGCCGCGGCGGCGGCCGACCTCCGGACTCGTTCATGGCAGCCCGAGCGGCGCGTTGCATCGACAGTGGCTCACGTGCGCACCTCGTGTTGCTCGATCGCGTAACCGCGGCTCTCGTACTGGCGCCAACGGCGTCGTCCGGCCTCGCGCTCGTCGGCACCGCTGCCGACGATTTCGAACAAGCGCTCGAAGCTCTCGAAGCCACTCGCCACGTCGCACCCCAGATTGACGAGCACCTCGTGATGCGGCGCATCGGCGGTGCGGTCCAACAGCCAGATCGGCGTGATCGCCAGCCGTGACGGAACCGGCTGGTCCGCGCGCAGCCTTGCGTGTGCAACGAAGGCGAGCGGCTCGAAAGCCCACAGCGTCTCGTCAAGACGGGCCAGTTGCTCCTGCGGGGCTATCACCGCCACGCGCGAGCCTCGCTGCTGCGCCTTGAGCAGCAGCCGACAGGCATAAGCCAGCGGATCGGTCGCGCCATGGTGGAAGTTGATCTCGGTCATGAAAGCGCGTTGCCCGGAAGCGGATGTCGCTCGTCGTCAACGCGCGCGAGCCAGGATGAAGTGCGTCAGCAGGCCGACTGGCCGACCGGTCGCACCCTTGGCAGCGCCCGACTTCCAGGCCGTGCCGGCGATGTCGAGATGCGCCCAGCGGAACTTGGCCGTGAACTTCTTGAGGAACATCGCTGCGGTGATGGCGCCGCCGGCACGCCCGCCGACGTTGCCCATGTCGGCAAAGTTGCTCTTCAAGGCTTCTTCGTATTCGTCGTCGAGCGGCATCCGCCAGGCCGGGTCGAGCGCCGCCCCGCCCGCTGCGAGCAGTGCCTCGGCGAGCGCGTCGTCGGCGCTGAACAGCCCGCTGCGGTGATGGCCGAGCGCGATCACGCACGCCCCTGTCAGGGTGGCGACGTCCACCACCACCGCCGGCTTGAAGCGCTCGGCGTAGGTCAGTGCGTCGCACAGGATCAAGCGACCCTCGGCGTCGGTGTTGAGCACCTCGATGGTCTGCCCCGACATCGACGTCACGACGTCGCCCGGCTTGACCGCGCGGCCGCTGGGCATGTTCTCGCAGCTCGGGATGATGCCGATCACGTTGAGCTTGGGCCGCAACTCGCCCAGAGCACGGAAGGTACCCAGCACGCTCGCGGCTCCACCCATGTCGAACTTCATTTCGTCCATGTCGCCGGCAGGCTTGATCGAGATGCCGCCGGTATCGAACGTGATGCCCTTGCCGACCAGCACCACGGGCGGACTTGCCTTGGCTGCGCCTTCGTGGCGCATGACGATGAACTTGAGCGGCTCGTCCGAGCCCTGCGCCACGGCTAGAAAAGACCCCATGCCGAGCTTTTCGCAGTCCTTGCGATCGAGCACCTCGACCTTGAAGCCGTATGCCTTGCCGAGCCGCTTGGCCTCGGCGGCCAGGTTGCTCGGCGTGTAATGGTTGGCCGGACGGTTGGCGCATTCACGTGCCAGGGTCACGCCAGCGGTGATCGCTTCGCCGCGCTTGAGGCCCCGCTGCACCGCTTGGGCCGAGGCCTTGTCGGTCAACAAAGTGACGCGGTCGAGCACCGGTGCGGCGGCGGCACTGGGCTTGGTGTGGCGGTAGACGTAGACGGCGTCGGTCACCGCGGCCACCAGTGCCTCGGCATGCGCCTCCTCGAGCGCAGCCGACGCTGCAACGGCCAAGTGTTTGACGCCCAGCGACTTGAGCTGCGCGAGTCCGGCGACGAGCGCCACCTTGAATGCCTTGGCGCCGTCGTCCGCCGCGACCGAGAACACCAGACGTGCCGCCTTCATGCCGACGGGGCGATGAACGTAGAGCGTGCGGCCCGCCTTCAAGGCAAGATCACCACTGTTGATCGCCTCGCTGAGCACCGCCTGCAACGAGGCGTCGAGCGCTTGCCTGTCGGGGTCTGTGGCAACGACGACGAGCAATGCATCGGCGACCGTACCGCAGAGCTTGTCGGGCGTAGTGATCAGCGAACGAAAGTTCATAATGCGTTCCGGTTTTCCATCCAAAGATGTTATTCGATTCCACTCTGCGCAGAGACCTCGCCAGGAGCTTCGGCGCGACCCTGATCGTGATCATGACCATCATGATCACGATGTCCCTGATCCGCACACTCGGGCAGGCGGCGGGCGGCTCGGTGGCGGCACACGACGTCGCGCTGCTGCTCGGCTACATCGCGCTGGAGAACCTGCCGACGATGCTGAGCCTGTCGCTGTTCATCGCCGTGGTCGCGACGCTCACGCGCATGTACCGCGACAGCGAAATGGTGATCTGGTTCGCCAGCGGCGTGGGCCTCACACGCCTGGTCTCACCGGTGCTGCGACTGGCCTGGCCGCTGTTACTGCTGGTGGCGCTGCTGGCCCTGTTCGTCTGGCCCTGGGGTAACCGTCAGATCGCCGAGTTGAAAGATCGCTACGAGCGCCGCTCGGACGCCTCACGCGTGGCGCCCGGGCAGTTCCAGAGTTCGGCCGATGGCACGCGCGTGTTCTTCATCGACCGCGAGACCGGCCAAGACAGCGTGGCGCGCAACGTCTTCGTGCTCGAACGACGCGACAACGCTGAAAGCGTGACCTCGGCGCGCAGCGGGCGCATCGAGGTCGAGGGTGACCAGCGTTACGTCATTCTCGAGCGCGGCCAGCGCAGCGATCTCGACCTGGCCAGCGGAGCCAAGAAACTGGCCGAGTTCGACAGCTACCGCGTGCTGGCCGGCGAGGTTGCCGCCAGCGGTGAGGATCGCTTGCCACCCAAGGCCCGCAGCACCTGGCAATTGCTCACGCAGCCCAACAACCGCCACCTCGGCGAGCTGACCTGGCGGCTCGGCCTCGCCGTCGGCGGCATCAATCTCGTGCTGCTCGGCATCGGGCTGTCGGCCGGCAACCCGCGGCGCGGCGGCAATTGGAACCTGCTGCTGGCGCTGCTCGCCTTCGTTGTCTATTACAACCTTCTTAACCTGAGCCAGACATGGGTTGCAAGCGCGCAGCTCGGGGTTGGGCCCACGCTCCTGATGGTCCATGGCGGTACTTTCGTGATCGCGCTCCTGCTGATCTGGTGGCGCGAGCGGGGCAGCGTGGTCTTGCCGAGGCGGCGACGCCCTGCGGCAGCCTGAGTCGACGCGCATGCGCACCGTGCGACGCTTGCTCTATGCCGACGTGCTGGGGGCGGTCGCGTTCGTCGCCACCGCGTTCCTGGCCTTGTTCTTCTTCATCGATTTCGTCGAAGAGATGGGCGACGTCGGTCAAGGCGCCTACCGCGCGCGCCACGCCGCGCTCTACTGCCTGCTCGAGCTGCCGGGGCACTTCTACGAACTGTTTCCGATTGCCGTGCTTATCGGCACCATCTACGCCATGGCGCGCCTGGCGCAATCGTCGGAGTTCACCATCCTGCGCACTGGCGGGCTCGGCCCCGGGCGAGCGCTGTGGTTGCTAGCCCTGCTGGGCCTGGCGTTCGGCGCCCTGACCTTTGTCGTGGGCGACTATGTCGGGCCGTACTTCGATGCCAAGGCGCAGGCGTTGCGATCGTCCTTGCGCGGCGACGCTGCGGGCAACAGCGGCAACGGCGCCTGGCTGCGCGACCGTCGCATCGCCGGCCCCGACGAACAGCCGGCTGGCGAGCGGACCGACTCGGTCAACATCGGCAACGTCGGCGCCGACGGGCGGCTCGACAACGTTCGCATCTACGAGTTCGGCACCAACGGCGAACTGCTCGCGCGCATCTCCGCACGCAGCGCCCAGGTGCATGAGGGTTCATGGCTTCTGCAGGACGTGCAGCTCACGCGCTGGCGTGCCGGCGAAGGCCACGCGCTCCCGCCAGACGAGCGCCTGACCGCGTTGACGTGGCCAACGCAGTTGTCGCCTGCCGTCGTGGACGCCGCCGTGTCCCCTCTGCAGAGCATGTCCACCGTCGACCTGTACCGCTACCAAAGCCACTTGGCGCAGAACGAACAGGCCGTGCAGCGCCAGCAGATCCAATTTTGGAAGAAGGCGCTGTACCCCCTGGCCTGCCTCGTGATGGTGGGGCTGGCGCTGCCCTTCGCCTACCTGCACGCGCGCTCCGGCGGTGTCAGCGTCAAGGTATTCGGCGGCATCCTGCTGGGCATCAGTTTCGTGCTGCTCAACAACGTCTCCACGCACCTGGGGCTACTTCGAGACTGGACGCCCTGGATCGCGGCCGCGGCGCCGAGCACGTTCTATCTGCTGCTGTCGATGGCCGCTTTCAGCTGGCTGGTGCGGTTTCGATGACGGCGACACACACGCCCCGCGGCATCGTGCTGCTTGCGCACGGCGCGCGCGATCCACTGTGGGCCCGGCCTTTCGAGGCCGTGCTCGTGCATTTGCGCACGCTCTCGCCGGACACCCCGATCGAACTGGCCTTCCTGGAGTTCATGACGCCGGGTCTGCTGGAGGCCGGCGCGCGCCTGGCCGGGTGCGGCGAGGTGGTCGTGGTGCCGCTCTTCCTCGGCGCGGGGGGGCATGTGCGCAAGGACATCCCCGCGCTGGTCGCACAGCTCGAAGCGGCGCATCCGACCATCACGTTTCGACTGTCGACCGCCGTGGGCGAGCACCCGACACTCGTCGCCGCGTTGGCCACGGTGGCGCTCGACCTCACGAGAACCTCATGAACCTGCATCAGTTCCGCTTTGTCCAGGAGGCGACGCGCCGCAACCTCAACCTGACCGAGACCGCCAAGGCACTGCACACCTCACAGCCCGGCATCTCCAAGGCGATCCTCGAGCTCGAGGGAGAGCTCGGCATCGACATCTTTGCGCGCCACGGCAAGCGCTTGAAGCGCATCACCGAGCCGGGGCAACAGGTGCTGGCGGCCATCGAAATCATCATGCGTGAGGTCAACAACTTAAAGCGCATCGGCGAAGAATTCAGCCAACAGGACGCGGGCACTTTGTCGATCGCCACGACGCACACGCAGGCGCGTTACGTGCTACCGGGCCCGGTGGCTGCAATGCGCAAACGCCACCCCAAGGTCGCCATCAGCCTGCACCAGGGCACGCCCTCGCAGGTGGCGCAGATGCTGATCGACGAGACCGCCGAAGTCGGTTTGGCGACGGAGTCGCTGAGCGAATTCGACTCGCTCGTCACGCTGCCCTGCTACGAGTGGCAGCACGTGATCGTGTTGCCGATCGGCCACCCGCTGGCGGCGCAGGAGCGGCTGACACTCGAGCAGTTGGTGCAAGAGCCGCTCATCTCGTATCACCCCTCTTTCACCGGCCGAACGCGCATCGACCAGGCGTTTGCCGCGCGGGGCTTGCATCCGACGGTGGTGCTGGAGGCAATCGACTCCGACGTCATCAAGACCTATGTAAAGCTCGGCCTGGGCCTGGGCATCGTGGCCGAGATGGCCGTGCGCGACGATCCGTCATGCGCACCCGGTGGCGAGCTGGTCGTGCGGCCTGCCGGACAGCTGTTCGGCACCAACGTTGCGCGCCTGGCGTTCAAGCGCGGCGCCTACCTGCGCAACTTCGTCTACGGTTTCGCAGAGCTGGTGTCGAGCCGACTGACGCGCGCACTCATCATCAAGGCGATGGCGGGCGACGCCGAGAGCTACGAGCTGTGACGACATGACCGGACTGGCCCGCACGCCCGTCGCACCGAGCCGCCTGCCGCGCGTTGGCACCACCATCTTCACCACGATGTCGGCGCTCGCCCAGCAGCATGGCGCGGTCAACCTCGGCCAGGGCTTCCCCGACTTCGCGTGCGACCCGCGGCTCATCGACGCCGTCACGCACGCCATGCAGGCCGGCCACAACCAGTACCCGCCCATGGCCGGCGTGGCGGTGCTGCGCGAGGCGGTCGCGAGCAAGATCGAAGCACTCTGCGGCCACCGCTACGACCCGGGCAACGAGATCACCATCACCGCTGGCGCGACGCAGGCGATCCTGACCGCCATCCTCGCACTCGTGCATCCTGGCGACGAGGTCATCGTGCTCGAGCCCTGCTACGACAGTTACGAGCCCAACATCCAACTGGCCGGTGGCAAGGTGGTGCGGGTGCCACTCGAGTCGGGGAGTTTTCGGCCGAACTTCAAGGCCATTGAAAACGCGCTGACGCCGCGCACGCGGGCCATGCTCGTCAACACGCCGCACAACCCGAGTGCCGCCGTGTGGAGCGAGGTCGACATGCATCGCCTGGCCTCGCTCCTGCGGCCCACCGATGTGATCGTGATTGCCGACGAGGTCTACGAACACATGGTCTACGACGGCGCGGTGCATCAGAGCGTGGCGCGCCACCCGGAACTGGCGGCTCGCAGCGTGCTGATCTCGAGCTTCGGCAAGAGTTTCCACGTGACCGGCTGGAAGGTCGGCTACACCGCGGCCCCAGCGGCGTTGAGCGCCGAGTTCCGCAAGGTGCATCAGTTCAACGTGTTCACGGTCAACACGCCGATGCAGCATGCGATCGCCCGCTACCTGACCGACCCCGGGCCCTACCGCGACCTGCCGGCGTTCTACCAAGCCAAACGCGATCGCTTCCGCAGCGGCCTTGCTGCCACTGCGCTGCGCCCGCTACCCTGCGCGGGCAGCTACTTCCAGTGCGTGGACTATTCGGCCCTGGGCGAACACCGCAACCGAGACGAAGCTTCGTTTTGTCGCTGGCTCACTGCCGAGGTCGGCGTCGCGGCGATTCCGCTGTCGGCGTTCTACGCGCAGGGGCTCGAGCAGCGCCTGGTGCGCTTTTGCTTTGCCAAGCTCGATGCGACCCTCGACACCGCATTGCAAAGGCTGCAGCGCCTTGCCGGCTAACTAGCCCTGGTTGGGCTCGCTGCGCTTGCGGTCCCGGGTGCTCAAGAGCGGCAGCGCGCCGTGCTCGGTAGGACCGGGGTCGAAGTCGTCGAGCGGCAGATCCACCTCGAGCGACTTTTGGACCGAAGGTTGTGCGGTCAGCGGCGTGGTCGCCAGTAGGCGCTCGAACACGCCACCGTGAGTCTTGCCGTCGAGCGCACCCTCGCCATCGGCGAGTGGGAGCATCAGGTCGATCGTGGTGTCGCTTTCGGCTTCCGATCGATCGCGTGCCACTGAATAAAGCAGCATCAGTTCGCGATAAGCCGGTAAATCGAAGCTTTGCGCATCGGCGTCGTCGGCGTGGCCGCCGTCGGCACGCAGCAGCGTCGCCTCGAGGACCTCTAGCGCGCGCTGGGGCATGAACCAGAGCCCTTCGAGGCGCTCGATGACGGCGGGGTACTCCTCCAGCGAACGACCGGCCTGCAGATCCGTTTCCCACGCCGGTGCGTAAGCGTTAAAGCGCGTGTTGAAGCGTTCGCGCAGACGCGCGTATTCCTCGCGATCGCCCAATCGTTTGTGAATCTCGAGCAGCTTGAGGTAGGGCAAGGGACTGCTGCCGGCGGTGCTGCGCAGATGGCCCATGAGCAGTTCAATGGCGGCCGCATCCTGGCCGAGAACAACGAAGAACTCCGCTTGCTGCTCCAGGTCGATTAGCTCTTCGACGGAAACTTCGCGTCGTTGCGCGGCGCTGAGCGGCTGCACGCCGCCCAGGGGTACCGACCCGGAAACCGGCGAATCGCTGGGCAACGCGGTGGGGCCCTTGGTGAGCGAGCGTGTCTCGTCGAAGCCGTCCACGGGACTCGGCTTGCTGACCCAAGCCTTGAGCGTGGGCACTGGCGCAGACACCGAAGTTTCAGGCTGGCCGACCGAAGATTCGGCGGACGCGGAAGTCGCCGCAGCATGCGCGAGCCAGGCATGCGCCTCACGCTCTTGATTGCGTTGACGCCACAACCACAGAACGGCGCCCATCAACAGCGCAAGCAACGCCAGCAGGGCATACACCAGCGGGTTGCTGAAGCGACCGTCCTCGGCGCGCTGCAGACGGGACTGCAAGCCCTGGATCGACTGCTGCGCACTGGCCGTATCACTGCGCAACTTGCCTACCGCGGCCTCGAGCTCGACCACGCGCGCACGCGCAGCAGCGTCGGACGCTGCGCTGATAGCGGCCGCACTGGCTGCTTGCTCGGCAACGGCGGCGCTGGGGGTTGTCGGCGCCGGGGGTGGCGCCGCGACAGCGGGCGCCGCGGCTCCCGCTTCGAGCGGCGCGAGCTTGAGCCTCGCGCTGCTTGCTTGCGCCACGCGACGCGCCGGCCGCGATGCACGGATCTCTGGTCGGACGATGGCGGCAGGAGTCGGTGTGATGGCGCTCGATGGTCTGCGGGCCAGCGCAGCACTGCGACGCGGCGCTGCCGGTGCACTGGCGCGAACCTGCGGCGCGCGCACTTGTTCGGCAGCAGGCTCGCTGGAGACAGCCGGTGCGGCCGGGGCCGTGACTGCGGCGGCGGCTTCCTCGGTCGCGGGCGCATCGGCGGGCGTGTCGGCAAGAGCGACGACCGGCGGATCGGCGAACAGCACGAAGCGACGCGTCACCTTGGACGTGCATCCGACGCTGACTTCCACCGTGACCAACGGCTCGTCGACGCGGGTGGTGGTGGTCAAGCGCAAGACGCGCTCGGTGGCCGAAGGAAGCGCCGGGTCAAGTCGCAAGGACGTGGTGCCGGGTTGCTGCAGGCTGTCGGCAAAATGCACTTCGCCGAGGAGGCATTCGGAACCGATGGCTTCGCCCGGATCCAGATGCAAGGCAATTGCGAGCTGCAGGGGTTGGCCCAGCACCGCACTCGTTGGCAGACGCCCGAATCCGATCGCCGATGTTGCGTCGACGGCCGCTCCCAGAATCAGGCTCAATGCCAGTGTTCTTGACTTGAGATTCATGTCTCTTTGTTGTCCCCAGCCTAATCACTCTAGCATGGAGTAAATGGATATTTCCCTGCAACGGGCCTGCTGTCGTGCGTTTGGCGCAGGCTGCAATCCTCAGTCCGTGCGGAATGCACTGCTGGCTCCGCAGGCGCGGCGCCGTGCGACGCAACCGCCGCACCAGCGACTCCAGCGCGCAGCCTCGTCGCTCGCGTGACAGACAGCGATCAAGTGCTGGCTGAAGCTCGTCATCTGCCTGGAAGCCTGCCAAGGCGCGTCGCCGACGCTGGCGAGCGTGAAGGCACTTATGAACTCGTCGCCACGGCGACCGCGCGCGAACAACCGAACGGTGAACGAATGCTTTGTGTCGAACATCAACTCAAGCCAAGATTGGCGACGGGGCCCACGCCTTTGTGCAAAAACGTGCGCCGTGTTTTCGCTGACAGGGCCACCGGCAAGGCTCGATATGAGTGAGCGGCCGACGCGCCGACGCCTCTACCTCATGCGCCACGGCTCGGTCGATTACTTCCTGCCCAATGGCACCCCGCTGCCTGCGGACAGCGTGGCGCTCAACGCCGAAGGCGAGCGCCAGGCCGATGCGGCCGGGGCCTTGTTTGCTCAGTGCGCTGTGCGCTTCGATCGCGTCCTCGTGAGCGGGCTGCCGCGCACCGTGCAGACCGCCGAGCGCGTGCTTGCCGCGAGCGCCCAATCACTCGATGTGGAACAGGAGCCGGCGTTGCGAGAAATCCGCGGCGGCCGACTCGCGGACATTCCACCCGGTCAAATCGAAGCCGCATTCCTCGGCGCATTTCGCGGTGCCCCCGTCGCGGAGGCGCAGCGCTTCCTCGGCGGCGAATCGATCGGCGAATTGCTCGACCGGGCGCTGCCCGCTTTCGAGCGCTGGCGCCAGCGCGACGACTGGCAGTGCCTGTTGATGGTGTTGCACGGAGGTGTGAACCGCGCGCTGCTGTCCACCGCGCTGGCCGGACAACGCGCCTTCTTCGGCCGCCTCGAGCAGCTGCCGGCGTGCATCAACGTGCTCGAGCTCGGTGATGGCGACGAAGTCGTGGTGCGCGCGATCAACCTTGCGCCGACGCAATGGCTCCAAGAACGCGAGCGCTACACGACGATGGAAAAGCTGCTCGCTCAGTACTTGCGGCCGGTCTGAAACCACCGCTGCGTCCCGCAGACGCGGCTTGCGCTGGGCGAGGCGGCGCATCGCGCCAAGCGGGTATCAATGAACGCTCAGTCGCGATAACCGGGGTCGATCCGGTCGAGCCGGCGCAGCAGCCCCGGCCATGTCAGGCTGCCGGCGCCCTGCCCCAGGGTCACCTGCAGCGCCTGTTGCTGCGCGGTCGCGATGACGTGCGGTGCCACGCGCGTCAACGCGCCGCCGCCGGACTGTGCTCGGACCTGGATCGCGCACGCGGCCTCGAAAAGATACATCGCCACCACCGCATCGGCCACCGTCGCCCCGACCGTGAGCAGGCCATGGTTACGCAGCATCAGGTACTGCTTGCTGCCGAGGTCGGACACCAAGCGCGGCTTCTCGTCGTCGCGCAGCGCGAGACCCTCGTAGTCGTGGTAGGCCAGGCTCGCCAGCACGAAAATCGATTGCTGCGAGATCGGCAGCACACCCTCTTGCTGTGCCGACACCGCCACGCCGTTGAGCGTGTGCGTGTGCAGCACGCAGGCGGCGTCGTGCCGCGCCGCATGGATGGCGCCGTGGATCGTGAACCCCGCCGGATTGACCAGGAACGGCGTGTCGTCGAGCTGCTTTCCGTCGCGGTCGACCTTGACCAGGCTGGACGCCGTGATCTCGTCGAACATCAGGCCGTAGGGATTGATCAGGAACTGGTTGTCGGTGCCCGGAACGCGCGCGGACACGTGCGTGAAGACCAAGTCGTCCCACTGAAAATGAGCCACCAGCCGATAGGCCGCAGCGAGATCGATGCGGGCTTGCCATTCCGCCGCACTGACCGCATGCCGTCGACTGGTGATCTGCAAGGGTTCGGGAGCGTTCATCGGGGACTCCTTGGCTCGAAACGGACGTGGACAATAGGGCTGGAGCGGCTCGCCATGTTGTCACTTCAGCGACGCACCATGAATACCTCCGGTCTTACCCTCACCGAGCGACATCGCATCGACTCGGGTTCTTGGTTCTGCAAACTCTCCGGCGATCTGCGTGGTGCGATTCTCGAGCGCTCGGCCGTGCGGCGCGTCGACGATGGCGCGCTGCTGACCTCGCGCGGTGCGCCGGCCGACGAATGGTGCGGCGTCGCCAGGGGCGCCGTTCGAGTGAGTTCGGTGTCGCTTTCCGGAAAACAGATCACGCTGACCTATGTCGAGCCTGGCATTTGGTTTGGCGACACCGCGCTGTTCGACGGCCTGCCGCGCACGCACGACGCCAACGCACATGGTCAGACCACGCTGCTGGTGGTGCGCAAGCCCGACTTCCACGACCTGCTGGCCCGGCATGTGGAGCTGTACGAAGCGCTGCTGCGCTTGCAGTGCCGGCGCGTTCGTCTGCTCTACGACGTGGTCGAAGACCTGAACACGCGCCCGCTTGCTGCCCGGCTGGCCAAGCAGCTTTTGCTGCTTGCGCGCAGCTACGGCATCGCGCAGGGCGAGGAAATCCGCATCGGCTTGCAGCTGGTGCAGGAAGATCTGGCGCAGCTGCTCGGCGCGTCGCGCCAGCGCGTGAACCAGGAATTGAAAGGTTTCGAGCGCGATGGCGCGGTGCGCGTGGAGCCCGCGCGGCTGGTCGTGCTGTCTCGCGAGAAACTGCTCGAAATCGCCGCGCGCTGACGCCGAGAATCGACCGAGCCTGCTCGCCCGCCGCACCTGATAATCAAGACTCGCCCTGTCAAAACCATGGATCACAACACCGGCACCAAGCCCGTCACCGCCCAGCACGCCTTTGACATCGGGGCGCTGCAGGCCTACCTCACACAGCACCTCGACGGCTTCGTCGGGCCTGTGACGGTCGAGCAGTTCAAAGGCGGGCAATCGAATCCGACCTACAAGCTGGTGACGCCGTCTCGCAGCTACGTGATGCGCAGCAAGCCCGCTCCGGTTGCCAAGCTGCTGCCCTCGGCGCATGCCATCGAGCGCGAGTTCACCGTGATGCGAGCGCTGGCCGGCAGTGAGGTACCGGTGGCGCGCATGCATGTGCTGTGCGAGGACGAAGCGGTCATCGGCCGCGCCTTCTACGTCATGGAATTCGTGCAGGGCCGCGTGCTCTGGAGCCAGGCGCTGCCTGACATGAGCCGCAGCGAGCGCGCGGCGATCTATGACGAAATGAACCGCGTGATCGCTGCCCTGCACCGCGTCGATTTCACCGCTTGCGGGCTCGGCGGATTTGGCAAGCCGGGCAACTATTTCGAGCGCCAGATCGGGCGTTGGAGCCGGCAGTATCAGGCGTCGATCACCGAACCGATCGACGCCATGGACCGGCTCATCGACTGGTTGCCGGCGCACATCCCACCCGGCGCGCTAGACGCCTCGCAGACCAGCATCGTCCACGGCGACTACCGCCTGGACAACCTGATCTTCCATCCCACCGAGCCGCGCATCCTGGCCGTGCTGGACTGGGAGTTGTCGACGCTCGGACATCCGCTGGCGGACTTCAGCTACCACTGCATGAGCTGGCACATTCCACCCGGCAGCTTTCGCGGCATCGGCGGGCTCGATCTCGACGCGCTGGGCATTCCGAGCGAAGCCGATTACATCCGCCGCTATTGCGAGCGCACCGGGCGCGAAAGTACCGACGCGCTGGCGGCTGACTGGAATTTCTATCTCGCCTACAACCTGTTTCGCCTGGCCGGCATACTTCAAGGCATCGCCAAGCGGGTGGTCGACGGCACCGCGGCAAGCGAACAGGCACTCCAGGCCGGGGCCGGCGCCAGACCGCTGGCCGAAATGGGCTGGGACATTGCCCAGCGCATGCGTTAACCAAGGATCGACGCCATGGACTTCGACTATTCCCCGCGCACCAAGGACCTGCAGGCGCGCCTTGTCGCTTTCATGGCGCGTCACGTCTACCCGAGCGAGAGCGCCTACTGGGCCGAGATCGAGGCCCACACCAAGGCCGGCAAGCGCTGGACACCGCTCGATCTCATCGAGGGCCTCAAGGTCAAGGCTCGCGGCGAAGGGCTCTGGAACCTGTTCCTGCCGGCAAGCGCCGACGGCACGCACGACACATCGGGTCACTACGGCGCGGGCCTCACGAACCAGGAGTACGCGCCACTGGCCGAGATCATGGGCCGCGTGCCCTGGGCCAGCGAGGTGTTCAACTGCTCTGCGCCCGACACCGGCAACATGGAGACGATCGTGCGTTACGGCACGGCAGAGCACAGGCAGCGCTGGCTCGAGCCCCTGCTGCGCGGCGAGATCCGCAGCGCCTTTGCGATGACCGAGCCCGACGTGGCCTCGTCCGACGCGACCAACATCGCATCGAGCGTCCGCCGCGATGGCGACGACTACGTCATCAATGGCCGCAAGTGGTGGATCTCGGGCGCTGGCGATCCGCGTTGCTCCATCTACATTTTCATGGGCAAGACCGACTCCGACGCGCCACGCCACAGCCAGCAGTCGATGATTCTCGTGCCCAGCAACACGCCCGGCATCAAGGTACTGCGTCCCTTGTCGGTGTTCGGGTACGACGACGCGCCGCACGGCCATTGCGAGATCGATTTCGACAACGTGCGCGTGCCAGCCAGCAACCTGTTGCTCGGCGAAGGCCGCGGTTTCGAGATTGCGCAGGGCCGACTCGGCCCCGGGCGCATTCATCACTGCATGCGCCTCGTCGGCCTGGCCGAGCGCGCGCTCGAACTGATGTGCAAGCGCAGTTCCGCGCGCGTCGCCTTCGGCCGACCGGTGGCCGATCAGGGCGTGACGCGCGAGCGCATCGCCGAAGCACGCTGCAAGATCGACATGGCGCGCCTGTTAACGCTCAAGGCAGCCTGGATGATGGACGTGGCGGGCAACAAGGCCGCCAAGGCGGAAATCGCGATGATCAAAGTGGTCGCTCCGAGCATGGCCTGCCAGGTGATCGACTGGGCGATGCAGGCGCACGGCGCCGGCGGCATGTGCGAGGATTTTCCCCTCGCCTACTTTTATGCAGCGGCACGGACCCTGCGCTTCGCCGACGGCCCTGACGAAGTACACCGCAATGCGATCGCTAAGCTCGAGCTTGGCAAGTACGCCGCCGCGTAAGGGCGTCGGTTCAGCGCGGGTGCTCGTCGGTCGAGTCGGGCGAAAAACTTGAAGGCAGATGGCTCTGCCACGCCGTCGACTGCGTGGTAGGCCATTGCGTCTGGCCGACCGCGCCTTCGGAGGCAGCCAGCGCGCTGCGCGCCGCCGCTTCGTAGAGTGCTAGAGCGCCGTCCAGCATGGCGCCATCGGGTTGCAGCGACTCGATGCGCAGATAGAGGCGACCCCTGAGCGTCATCAGCACCATTGGCTCGTCGTCGGCCAGCCAAGTGCGCCCCGCGGCGTCAAGCTGAGCGATCACCTCGGGCGCGAGCCAGGCCGCCGCCGGTGCGGCCGGGCTCGCCACCGCCGTGAAGCGCGAGCGCACGGTCTTCATGCCAGCGAGTGTCAGCTTCGGAAACATCGCCAACCAGCGCATCTCCTCGGGCATGCCGGAGTCGATCCGCGTCTGCATGTCCTGGGTGAAGAGTGCGTAGGCCGCCTGCTCCAGTTCCTCCGCCAGCGCACGCGAGATCACCATCATCTGCACGTGTTGCGGCAGACCGAGATCCATGCGCAACCGCAATTCGCGCTCCAACAAGTAGGCGCGCTGCGGCGAACCCCATTCGAGCCGCCACGAAGTGCCGTGCATGACGCCCTCGACCACGACACCGTCGTCGGCAGGCACACGTTTGACGTGATGACCGCGCTCGCGGGCCCACGCTTGCAACGCCCGTGCGTCGGTGCCAGCAGCCTTGGCACCGCCGATCCAGCGTTTGAGCGTCTGCAGCATGGGTCTCCAGGGATCGAATAGAGTGACCGCAGGCAAGACCGAACAGGCGGCTGCCTCCATTTACCGAGGTTCACACGATGATCCAAGTGTATTCCTGGGCCACGCCGAACGGGCACAAGGTCCACATCATGCTCGAAGAGTGCGGCCTTCCTTACGTGGTCTTGCCCATCGACATTGGTGCCGGCGACCAGTTCGAGCCGCGGTTCCTGTCGATCAGTCCCAACAACAAGATTCCGGCGATCGTTGACCCTGACGGACCCGATGAGCAGCCGATTTCGCTGTTCGAATCGGGCGCGATCCTGCTGTACTTGGCCGGCAAGACCGGCCAGTTCATGCCCACCGGCGTGCGCGAGAAGTACGAGGTGTTGCAGTGGCTCATGTTTCAGATGGGCGGCGTTGGACCGATGCTCGGACAAGCCCACCACTTCCGCATCTACGCACCGCAGAAGATCGGTTACGCAATCGAGCGCTACACCAACGAAGCCAAGCGCCTCTACGGCGTGATGAACCGCCAGCTAGCAAGGTCGAAGTACATCGCTGGACCCCACTACAGCATTGCCGACATCGCAGTATTTCCGTGGCTGCGCTCCTGGAAGAACCAGGGCATCGACTGGAACGATTACCCGCACCTCAGGGGCTGGTTCGACGAGATCGAAAACCGCCCCGCAGTCAAGCGCGGCGTTGCCGTGCTGGCGGCCGAGCGCAAGCCGCTGGTGGACGACAAAGCGCGGCAGATGCTCTTCGGAGCGGAGCAATATCGCGCGCGTTAAAG
>NZ_JANMWL010000277.1:0-11110 GCF_031393925.1 Methylibium sp.
GAGGCGCTGATGCAGGACCTGGGTTCGTCGGGCGGAACGTGCTGGGCAACACCAGTTCGCGGGCCCGCTGGGCTTCGGTCACCGCCCCGAGCTACACCTTCACCGGCGACCTCAATAACGGCTGGTGGAGCCCCGGCACGGACATTCAGGCATGGGCTGGCTGGCTTGGAGCGACTGCGGCTCATGGCGTCCGGCCCGGTGGTGGTGAATGCCACGACCAACGCGTCGGTCTGCAGCGGCATTGACACATTCGCGGTCAATGGCGCCATCGGCTTCAACGGCCAATTGAACTGCCTGTCCGGCGGCGTGTCCAGATCGTCAACTGCTCGGCGCTGGGCATCGACCTGTACCCGACCGGCGCACTCAACGCGTTTCGCATCGACGTGAGCGGCGACGTCGGCATCGGCGCGCTGACGTTCGACACCAGCGCGGCGCGCGTCCTGACGCTCGGCAACGCCACCGCGCCCAGCACCTCGCCGGCCGGCATGGGGCAAATCTACGTCGAGGCCGGCGCGCTCAAGTACCGTGGGTCGGGCGGCACCATCACCACCCTGGCGTCAGCATGAGCCTGCCCATGCTCACCGCCGACAAGGCCAACCACGCCGTCTACGGCTTGCTCGTCTTCCTGGCCGCGGCGCTGCTGTGCGGTCGCCATGCCAGGCTCGCCGCGGCACTTGCCGCAGGCCTGCTCAAGGAGGCGGCCGACTGGTGGGGCAACCGCCGCGCGGCCCATGCCGGCCAACTCGCTGCGCACAGTGTGGATGCACTCGACGTGGCCGCGACGTGCTCGCTCGCCGCGATGTGCTGGGCCGCGCTGCCGCTGATCGGCGTGTGATGGCATTCCCGTCGCCGCTCGACGTCGGCACCGTCTCCATTGCCCGCCCAGGGCGGCATCGTCGACCACACTCGCCGCATCGCCCGCATTCAGCGGCGCGATCTGCCGGGCCTAGTCGCGCAGCAGCGACGCCGAGCCTGCGGTCCGATCCTGGAAGCTCGCTTGCGGATGGGCGTACGACACCGCGGCCATGCACCCTTCCAGGTACAACGGCCGGGCGCGGTCGAACGAACTCCAGCCGTGGTGCGCCAGCGCCGTGCGGCTCGAGAGGGCGAGTGAGCCACCGAGGGCGGCGTTGCATGCTGCTGCTCGTTGACGGGCAATCGGTCGGACCACCGCTCCCGTAGCACCACTCAAAAACCGCCTGCGAAGCGGCGGCCTTCAAGCCCTGACAGAGCGGCACTGCAGCAGCTGCAGGATCAGCTCGACCCTCGCCTGCACCGGTGTGAGCGGGCCGCTGTCGGGCAGCACGGCGTCGGCGGCTGACAGCACACCACCGTCGGCGACGCGGCTGCTTCGCCACACCGCCACGCCCTCGGCCTTGGCCCGCAGCAAGGCGGCCTCCAGCGCGTGATGCAGCGTGCCATTGCCGGTTCCGGCCGCGACGATGCCGTCGACGCCCTGCGCCAGCAGAGCATCGACGATCGCGCCCGACGCGCCGGCATGGCTGAGCACGATCTCCACCCGCGGCCATCGGTCGACGTCGAGCACGTCGGCGCCTAGCGCAACGCCGTGCGGCCAGTCGCGAACACGACGCAGGCGCCCTGCATCGATGCGGCCGAGCGGCCCGGCGTCTCCGCAGCCGAAGGCGTCGAGCCGGTGCGTGTGGGTCTTGCGCACGTCCAGTGCGCCGTGCAGCCAGCCGGCCATCACTACCACCACGCCGCTCGCACCGGCTACGCGCGCCACGTTCACAGCGTCGATCAGGTTCTGCGGGCCGTCGGCCTGCAGCGAAGTCGACGGCCGCATGGCTGCTGTCAACACCAGCGGCTTGCTCGGCGCCAGCACGCGCTGCAGCAGGTACGCGGTTTCTTCGAGGGTATCGGTCCCGTGGGTCACGACGATGCCTGCCACGTCGGGCCGCGCCAGATGGTGGCGGGCGCGCAGCACGAGGGCTCGCCAGACCTCGATGTCCATGTCCTTGCTATCGAGCTGCGCCACCTGCTCGGTTTCCAGTGGCTGCTCGTCCAGCCCCGGCAGCGCGGCAACGAGCTCCTCGATGCCGACCTGTGCGGCGACGTAGCCGAGCACGTCGAGTGGTTGCGCAGCGGTGCCGGCGATGGTGCCGCCGGTCGCGAGGATCACCACGCGACCGGGCGCACTGGAAGGAAAGCTTTGCATTTGTCAGAAACTGGATAAAAATACAGGTACTGGACAAACCACCAGGCATACCGCCTCGGCGGAACCGCAATGGGAGATCGAATGCAAGACGCTCCGAAACTGACCGCACGACAGCAACAGATTCTCGAGCTGGTGCAAAGCGCGATCGAACGTACCGGCGCGCCCCCCACGCGTGCCGAGATCGCCACCGAGCTGGGGTTTCGCTCCGCCAACGCGGCCGAAGAGCACCTGCAGGCGCTCGCCCGCAAGGGCGTCATCGAGCTGATTGGCGGCACCTCACGCGGCATCCGCCTTCAGTCTGACACATTGCGTTCGCTCAACCAGCAGCGCAACAAGCAGTTCTCGCTGCCGCTGCCCAGCCTGTCGCAACTGTCGCTGCCGCTGGTCGGGCGCGTGGCCGCTGGCAGCCCGATCCTTGCGCAGGAACACATTGATCAGACCTACACGGTCGAGTCCAGCATGTTCCCGCGCCGCCCCGACTACCTCCTGCGTGTGCGCGGCATGAGCATGCGCGACGCCGGCATCCTCGACGGTGACCTGCTCGCCGTGCAGCGCGCCAAGGACGCCAAGAACGGGCAGATCGTGGTGGCGCGGCTCAACGACGAGGTCACCGTCAAGCGCTTTCGTCGTGTGCGCGGCGTCGTCGAACTGATCCCCGAGAACCCCGATTTTCAGACGCTCGTGGTCACGTCCGACAGCGGCGATTTCGAGCTTGAAGGCCTGGCGGTAGGGCTGATCCGCAACACCATGCTGATGTGAGCGCGGCCATGGTCACCCGGAAACTGTCGACGGCGGCCAAGGCGTCCGTCGCAGAGCACTGCGAAACACTCGAACAGTTGCCGAACATCGGGGCAGCGTTGGCGGCCGATCTGCGCCTGGTCGGCATCAAGCACCCCCGCGAGCTGGCGGGGAGAGACGCCTTTGTGCTCTACCAAGCGCTGTGCGCCAAGACTGGCGAACGCCAGGATCCCTGCGTGCTCGACACCTTCATGGCGGCTGTTGACTTCATGCGAGGCGCGGCCGCAGCACCGTGGTGGCACTACACCGCCCAGCGCAAGGCCCTGTACGGGCAGCTAGTCGCCGCTGGCTCCGGCAGGAGGCGCTCCACCGCTTAAGTTGCATCGCGGCCGCCTGCGGGTGGCGGGCATACGCGTCGCATGCGGCGCGGCATCCCGCGGGCAAAGGCCTCAATGAATCAATCCTGCCGAACTTCATCACTGGAGATTCGGAAAATCATGTTCATGCTCTTTTGCAAGCCGCTGCGGCAGTGGTGGCAGACCGCGTTCACTTCACCCGGGCCGACGGCGATCAAACCCCTGGCGTTCAGGCCATCGGCGGCGCGCTCGCGCCGGTTGTCGGGCCAACACGGCAGCCGACCGGTCACGCCGTTTCGCGTGCAGCCTTCGCGCGCTGGACCGACTGACGCCGCCCGCTTGGCAGCACGGCGCTTCTGGATGACGCTCGACCCCGAAGACCAGCGCCGCGCCGCGATCGGGGGAACATTCGCCGAGGTGTGCGCCGCGCTCGAGCGGCTCGCTGCCCTGGATGAAAAAAAGCGCCACGCGTGAGCGTGGCGCTTTTTAATGCGTTTGCGGCTGGCTTCAGCCCATGTGCAGACCGCCGTTCACAGAGAAGTCGGCGCCGGTGGCAAAACCCGATTCGTCGGACGCCACCCACGACACCATCGACGCAATGTCCTCCGGCGTGCCCAGACGCTTGACGGGAATGGTCGCGACGATCTTGTCCAGCACGTCCTGGCGGATCGCGCGAACCATCTCGGTGCCGATGTAGCCCGGGCTCACGGTGTTGACCGTCACGCCCTTGTTGGCCACTTCTTGCGCCAGCGCCATCGTGAAGCCGTGCATGCCGGCCTTGGCTGCGGAGTAATTGGTCTGGCCGAACTGGCCCTTCTCGCCGTTGACCGATGAGATGTTGATGATGCGACCCCAGCCGGCGTCGGTCATTTCATCAATCACCTGCTTGGTGACGTTGAACAGGCTGTTGAGGTTGGTGTCGATCACCGCGGCCCAGTCATCCCTGCTCATCTTGCGGAACATGCCGTCGCGCGTGATGCCTGCGTTGTTAACCAGCACGCTGATCGGGCCGTGCTCGGCCTTGACAAGCTTGAACGCGGCGACGGTGGAGTCCCAGTCGGAGACGTTGCCCACCGAGGTGTGGAACGTGTAGCCGAGTGCCGCCTGCTCGTCGATCCATTTCTTGAAGTCGCGGGTCGGGCCACAGCCGGCGACAACGGTGAAGCCATCGCTGTGGAGGCGCTGGCACATCGAAGTGCCGATGCCCCCCATGCCACCGGTGACGTAAGCAACCTTCTTGCTCATTTTCTGCTCCTTGATTGTTGTCTGATGCTGTTAGCGTGGCCTCGACACTCGTCCGGGTCAACCGGGTTCGCCCGAAGCTGCGCGTTCATCAATTTCGTTTCGCGCCCTAGCGCTCCACGGTCAGGGCCACGCCCATGCCGCCGCCGATGCACAGCGACGCGATGCCGCGCTTGCTGCCGCGGCGTTGCATTTCATGCAGCAGGGTCACGAGGATGCGGCAACCCGAGGCACCGATCGGGTGCCCGATGGCAATCGCGCCGCCGTTGACATTGACCTTGCTGGTGTCCCAGCCCATCTCGTTGTTCACCGCGCAGGCCTGCGCCGCAAAGGCCTCGTTGATCTCGAGCAGGTCGAGGTCGGCCGGCTTCCAGCCGGCGCGCCCGAGCGCGAGCTTGCTGGCCGGCACCGGGCCCATGCCCATGTAGGCCGGGTCCAGCCCGGCACTCGCGTAGGAGGCAATGCGCCCCAGCGGCGTTAGCTTCAACTGTTGCGCCCTGGCCGCGCTCATCACCAGCACGGCGGCAGCGCCATCGTTGAGGCCGGAGGCATTGCCCGCCGTGACGCCCCCTGCCTTGTCAAAGGCCGGACGCAGGCCCGCCAGCGCTTGGGCGTTGGACTTGCGGTTGATGAATTCGTCGGCAGCGAACACGATCGGCTCGCCCTTCTTCTGCGCAATGGAAAACGGCGTGATCTCGTCCTTGAACTTGCCGGCGTCCTGCGCCGCGGCCGCTTTTTGCTGCGACCCCAGCGCCAGCGCGTCCTGCTGCTCGCGGCTGATGCCGTACTTCTTGGCCACGTTCTCTGCGGTGATGCCCATGTGGTACTGGTTGTAGACGTCTTGCAGACCATCGACGATCATCGAATCGACCAGCTTCCAGTCGCCCATGCGCTGGCCTTCGCGCGAGCCATGCAGAACGTGCGGAGCCAAGCTCATGTTTTCCTGGCCGCCGGCCACCACGATCTCGGCATCGCCGTCGCGGATCGCCTGCGCCGCCAGCATCACCGCCTTCAGGCCGGAACCGCAGACCACGTTGATCGTCATCGCCGGCACCGCGTGTGGCAGTCCCGCCTTGAGCGTCGACTGGCGCGCCGGGTTTTGGCCGCTGCCCGCGGTCAAAACTTGGCCCAGGATGACTTGGCTGATCTGCTCGGCGGCCAGGCCGCTGCGCTGCAGCAGGCTCTGGATCACGGCCGCGCCGAGTTCCGGGGCCGGGGTCTTGGCGAGGGTGCCGCCAAACTTGCCCACCGCGGTGCGGGTGGCGGCGACGATGACGATATCGGTGCTCATGCAATGTCTCCTGGAACTCAATCGGGGATCAGCCCTCGCCGGGCCGCCCCAAGAGGGCTGAACGCCCCCTTGGGGGGCAGCACCGAAGGTGCGTGGGGGTGATCATTTCAGTGTCGGGCCAACGGATCAGCGCTTCATGCCCGTGTCTTGACGTATCGGCCGGGTGCGGGCTCGATCGGCTTGTGGGTGCGGTCGCCCGGTGTCTTCGCGGCGGGGATCAGCTTGCCCGACTGGGGTTTGAGCCAACCGATCCAGGCCGGCCACCAGCTACCTGGCTGCTCGGTCGCGCCGTCCAACCAGGCTTGCGGCGTCGTGGGCACTTTGCTGGAGACCCAGTGGCTGCGCTTGTTCTTCTGAGGCGGATTGATGACGCCGGCAATGTGCCCCGACGCGCCCAGCACGAATTGCTTCTTGCCGGGCAGGATCTGCGTGGTCGTGTAAGCGCTATGCCAGGGCACGATGTGATCTTCGCGCGACGCGTAGATGAAGGTTGGCATGTCGAGCAAGCGCAGGTCGAGCGGTTCGCCGCAAACGGTGAGCTTGCCCGGCTTGACCAGGTTGTTCTCGAGGTAGGTGTGGCGCAGGTACCAGCAGTACATCGGACCGGGCAGATTGGTCGAGTCGGAATTCCAGTAAAGCAGGTCAAAAGGCGGCGGCGTCTCGCCCTTCAGGTAGTTGCCGACCACGTAGTTCCATACCAAGTCGTTGGGTCGCAGAAAGCTGAAAGTCAAGGCCAGTTCCTTGCCCTTGAGCAAGCCACCCTGCCCCAATGCCCGTTCGCGCATGCGCACCATGTTCTCGTCGACGAACAAGTCGAGCACACCGGTGTCACTGAAGTCCAGCATGCTCGTCAACAGCGTCATGCTGGCAGCGGGCTCGTCGCCACGCGCCGCCAGTACCGCCAGCCCGCTAGCGAGCAGGGTGCCGCCGATGCAGAAGCCCAGGGTGTTGATCTGCGCTTGCCTGCTGATCGCCTGCACTTCGCGAATGGCGCGGATCACTGCATGCTCGATGTAGTCGTCCCAGGTCTTATCGCCGATGGAATCGTTGGCGTTCACCCAGCTCAGCAGGAACACGCGCTGCCCCTGGCTCAGCGCATGGCGAACGAACGAGTTGTCGGGCTGTAGATCGAGGATGTAGAACTTGTTGATGCACGGCGGCACGATCAGCAACGGCCGTTCATGCACCTTGGCGGTCACGGGCTTGTATTCGATGAGCTGGAACAGCTCGTTCTCGAACACGACCGCGCCTTCGGTCGTCGCGACATTGCGACCGACCTCGAACACGCTCTCGTCAGTCTGCGAGACGTGTCCTTGCTGGATGTCGTGCCACAGGTGCTGCAAGCCCTGGGCGATGCTCTCCCCCTTGGTCTCCAGCGCCTTGCGCTGCGCTTCGGGGTTGAGCGCAAGGTAGTTCGACGGCGATGCCGCATCGACCCACTGCTGCACGGCAAACCGGATGCGCTGGCGCGTCTTTTCATCCGCCTGCACCTCGTCGGCCAACTGAAGCAGGGTGCGCGCGTTGAGCAGGTACATGCCGGCAAGGTAGGCGGAGGTCGGACTGGTGAGCCAGTCCTGTGCGGCGAAGCGCCGATCCGCAGGCGCCGCAGCCTCTTTGCCTGGCGCCGCAACCCCGTTCCACAGTTCGGCGGCTTCGCGCATATAGCGGGCCTGCAGTTCAGGCAAAGCGCCGCTCGGCAGCTCGAGTCCTGTGACACCTTTCAGGGCCTTGGCCCAGTCGGCAGCAAACTGTTGGGCGGATTGGGGTGCAAAAGCACCCAAGCCGGAAGCGGCTGTGTTCATGTATTTCCTCGTTTTGGGCGCGTCGATGACGGGTCGACCGCAAGGTATTTTGACGACCGCAAGGCATTGCTTGCGCGTTAACCCCATTATCCAAGTCACCCTTGCGCGGAGCTGAACGGCCCTGCGCAATCAACGGCACGATCGTCCGATTCAATGCACCTCATTCCGATTGCCTGGCTCTATGTCGCGCTGATGATGGCGGTGGCCGAAGCCGTTCACCCGCAAGGCAGCGTGTTGGGTGCGCTGGTGACGTTCTTGCTCTACGGGCTCGGACCCGTGGCACTCGTCGTGTACCTGCTCGCCACGCCGGCCCGGCGCCGAGCGCGCAGGGCGGCCGCCGAGGCGGAAAACGCCGTGACCAGTGCGGCCTCAGAACCGCAACCAGATGCTCGCAGCGAGTCGACCGGAGGGCGCGTCGCGCCGGTACGAAAAGAACTTTGACGGGTTGCTCCAGGTACACCAGCCCTGGCTGCCGTCGTTGCCGTACACGGCATCGACGCCGGCCGCGCCAAGGCGGTGGCGTGCGAGCCAGGCAAGGTCCGCAAGCCACTTCGGCACGGCTGGCGTTGCGGGCGCGAGAACGGGCGTGAATCCTGGTGCGACGTTCGCCGTTGCCCCGAAAGCTTCGAGCACATCGAACCCGACCTCGAAGGCCCGCGGCCCGATCGCCGGCCCCAGCCACGCCAGCACATCGCTCGGAGCGCAGCGTCCGGCCACGCACAGTGCCGACAGCGCGGCCTCGAGCACGCCGCCCGCCAGGCCGCGCCAGCCGGCATGCACCGCGGCCACGGCCAGTCCCTGGCGTGTCGACAGGAGTACCGGCAGGCAGTCGGCGACCTGCACGCTGCAGGCCAGTCCGGGCACGGTGGTCACGGCGGCGTCGGCCTCGAACGCGCCGGCGGCGGTCGGACCGACGAGATGAACGACGCGCGCGCCATGCACCTGGGACAGCCAGACTGGAATCGCTTCGCAGCGCTGCGCATGACGCGCCTGGTTGACCGACACGCACTGCGCGTCGTCGCCGATGCCCTCACGAAGGTTGAGGCTTGCGAACGGGCCACAGCTGACGCCGCCGCCGCGCGTACTCATCAGCGCACCGACGGCTGCGGGCGCTGGCCAGTCGGGCCGTATCCAAAAGTCATTTGTCCGCATCGCGGATCCGCTTCAGGCTTCAGCGTCGGGGCAGGCGGAGGGCTGTGCGCTCTGAAATGCCGGCAGCGCCATGCAGGCCTCGAAGATGCGCATGACCGTCGGCATGGGGTCGAGCTGGCAATCAAAGCGCTGCGCATTGAAGATCTGCGGCACCAGCACGCAATCGGCCAGCGTCGTTGCGTCACCGTGGCAAAAGCGTCCCGTCTTCGGTTCGCTTGCCAGTCGCCGCTCGACCGCCGCCAAGCCCAGCTCGACCCAGTGACGGTACCAAGCATTCTTGGCCTCTTCGCCGACCTTCAGGTCACGCATCAGATAGCGCAGCACGCGCAGGTTGTTCAGCGGATGAATTTCGCAGGCGATGTCGAGCGCCAGCGAGCGAATTCGCGCCCGGTCCAGCGCCGTGCCGGGCAGCAGCGGCGGCTCGGGATGCAACTCATCGAGGTATTCAATGATGGCCAGCGATTGCCCGATGCGCCCCGCACCGTCCATCAGTTGCGGCACGAGCTGCGTTGCCGACACGCTGGCATAGCCGGCACCGAGCTGCTCGTTCTTGACAAGGTGGACGCTGCGGTAGTCGTAGGGCAGCCCCTTGAGAGCGAGTGCGATGCGCACGCGAAATGACGCCGATGAGCGGTAGTAGCTGTAGAGCTCCATCGCCGTTGCCTCACGCCTGGATGCGCAGCTTCAGTACTTGCAGGCCCCCTATACGGGCCTCGAGCACGTCACCGGACACCACCGCGGCGACGCCTTCGGGCGTACCGGTGTAGACAAGGTCACCGGGCGCCAGCGTCCACGCCGAGGACAAGTGCTCGATGATCTCGGCCACGCTCCAGATCATGCGGTCGATGCGGCTGGCCTGCCGAGGCACGCCGTTGACTTGCAGATCGATCGTGGCGGTGTAAATGTCGGTGACCTCGCTGGCCGGCGTGATCGGTCCGATGGGGGCCGAAGCATCGAAACCCTTGCCGATGCTCCACGGTCGGCCAGCCTTCTTCATCTCGGTCTGCAGATCACGGCGTGTCATGTCGAGGCCAACCGCGTAGCCCCAGACGTGATCGGGCGCGCGCGCCGCGGCGATGTCACGCCCGCCCTTACCGATTGCCACGACCAGCTCGACCTCGTGGTGCAAGTTCTTCGTGAGGCTCGGATACCGCATGGTGCCGGTCGCACCGGCCTCGACCGAGAGCACCGCATCAGCCGGTTTCATGAAAAAAAATGGCGCTTCGCGGCCCGTGAAGCCCATCTCCACCGCATGTTCCGCATAGTTGCGGCCGACGCAGTAGATGCGGCGAACCGGGAACCGTTGACTGCGACCATGCACTGCCACGCTCGGTACCGGTGCGGGTGCAATGACGTGTTCCATGCTGACCAAATCGAAGTGAACATCAGCATTCGATGATGCCATGCGTATTCGCGCCGGGCACTGCGCGACCTTTGGATTTTCCTCGCCGCTACACTCGATCGCCATGACCCAGACACGCAGCATCCGGCATTGCAAGACGTGCGGTGCAGCGACCGCTTATCGCATTCCTCTCGACGACAACCGCGAGCGCGCAATCTGCACTTCGTGCGGCTTGGTGCATTACGAGAACCCGCTCAACGTGGTGGGGACGTTGCCTTGCTGGGGCGAACAGGTGCTGTTGTGCCGCAGGGCGATCGAGCCCCGCTACGGACTGTGGACACTGCCGGCCGGGTTCATGGAAATGGGCGAATCCACCGAGCAGGGCGCGCTGCGCGAGACCGATGAAGAAGCCGGTGCGCGCGTTGCGCTGCAGGGGCTCTTTTCGGTCTTGAATGTCGTGCGTGTCGGCCAGGTTCATCTCTTTTATCGCGCACGGCTGCTCGGCACCGATTTCGCCCCCGGCAGCGAGTCGCTGGAAGTGCGGCTTTTTCACGCGCACGAGATTCCCTGGGACGAACTGGCGTTTCGAACGGTGCGGGAGACGTTGCACTGGTACTTGGCTGACCGCATCAGCGGCAAGTACAGCATTCACTGCGACGACATCGCATGAGAGTAACGACCCCACGCACCTGCAGTGCTGCCGCTTGGCATGTCCCCGCGAGGGCTCCGTAGCCATTGGAGCGCTCAGCCTTCTTGGGGTGGCCCGGCGAGGGCCGCGGCAATGAGCCAGAGGCGCTTGGTTATACTGCTCGACTGTTCGGGGCGTAGCGCAGCCTGGTAGCGCACTTGCATGGGGTGCAAGGGGTCGCGAGTTCGAATCCCGCCGTCCCGACCAATTGAATCAATGGGTTAGTTCTCACGAGGAGCTAGCCCATTTTGATTTGTGGGCTTGGCGCGGCTCGTTGTCGACGCACCTGCCGAGCGACGCACTTTCGATGCGCTGAAGTCGAT
>NZ_JANMWL010000247.1:0-7345 GCF_031393925.1 Methylibium sp.
GCTGCGGTGGCTCGGCCTGCAGCGGCCGTGCAAGCTGCACCTCCGCCGGCCAAGTCTTCAAGCGCGTGGTGCGCGGCGGCCGGAGCCTCTCGGCGGCGCGTCGCACGGCCCGTGCTCACGCCGAAAGCTGCGCGGCTCGAGCGGATGTTCCTCGGCAAACAAGCCGCGCCGCGCGGCCCGCGCTGCGCGCTCTTCGCTCGCATACGGCCCCGCGTCGCCACGGTAGCGCGCCGACCAGGCATGACCTTCGCGGACCAGCCAGGCGCCGACGTCCTCGTCGCGCAGCCAGAGCGTACCGAGCGCGCGGCCGTGCTCGTCGGTGGCGCGTCGGCGCACGGTGACACGCTGGCCCTGCACACGCGCTGCCAGCGCCAGCGTTGCGACGCTGCCGTGCGCCTGGCAGCGCTCGGGCGCGTCGAGCCCGACGAGCCGCAGCTTCACGCGCTGCCCGTGCGGCCGCTCGGCACTGGCGTCGGTCTTCAGCCAGAGCGTGTCGCCGTCGCTCACATGGGTGACGACGCCGATCAGGTGCGTCTCGCTTGCGGCCGCGGCGCCGACCCCCGTGAGCGCGGCCAGCGCAACCAGCGCGACCCTCAGGCCGCGCCGTAAGTGCGCCACAGCCACCAAACCATGAGCGCCCCGCCGACGAGCCACAGCCCCACGACGAGCGCCGCGCCCCGCCAGCAAGCGTGGCAGCGGGTCGCGCCAGACCTCGGCTTCGCAGAGGCGCGCCTGCCATAGCGCGTCGGGCGCGAGCTTCACGGCCAGCGCGATGCCCAGCGGCAGCCGCATCAGGTCGTCGAGCGGGCCGAGCACGGGAATGAAGTGGGGGATCAGATCGATCGGGATCACCGCGTAGGCCAGCACCGCCAGCGCGAGCCACTTCGGCGCGCGCGGTGTGTCGGCGTGCTTGAACAGCTTCCAAGGCGCGAGCAAATACACGGCCAGGCGCGCGCGGTTGGCGGCTCCGAGCAAGCGGTTGAGCTTCATGCGCGATGGCGGCGCGCCGGCCACCGTTCGCTGGACGGATCGTCGATGGCCGCGTTCATGTCCCTGAGCATGCGTTCGAGCCGTTCATTGCGTTTCTCGGTGGTGAGTTTCTCGCGAAAGCGCTCCACCATCAGTGGCAGGCTCATCGGGCTGGGCAACGTCAGCTCGACGAAATCGATGCGGCGCGCGTCGATCGCTTCGAGCGTGGTGGTCAGGCGAGCGATGTCGATCTCCTGGCTCAGCACTTCTGATTCGGCCTGGCCGAGCAGCAGGTTGGCGCTGTCGTACTTGCGAAATACCTCGTAGAACAGGCTGCTCGAAGCCTGCAGTTGTTTCATGCTCTTGGGCGCACCGGGATAGCCGCTGAACACCAGCCCCGCGACGCGCGCAATCTCGCGAAAGCGCCGCCGCGCCAGCTCGCTGGCGTTGAGGCTGGCGAGCACGTCATCGAGCAGATTCCCGTGCGCAAACACCGACTTGTCGAGCACGTGCTCCAGCGGGATCGGCAGCGCACTCAGCAGCTCCAAGCCGTAGTCATTGACCGAGATGCTGAAGCTGTTGGCCCGCTCGCGGGCGAGCCGCCACGCCAGCAGCGAGGCCAGGCCGGTGTGAACGTGTCGAACCGCGAACGGGTAGACGCAGAGGCGGTGGCCCCTCGCGCGAGTCGAAGCGCTCGACCAACAGGCTGTGCGGCGTGGGCAGCTTCGACAGCCGCGCCTGGGCGCTGAGCATGGGCTCGGCCGCGCGCATTTCCGGGTCGGAGAAATCGCCCTCGACCGCGGCCTGCAACCGCTCGAGCACCGCATCGGCCAGCTCGTTGGACAAGGGCATCTTGCCGCCGGCCCAGCTCGGCACCACGCCCTTGTTGCCGGTGGCCTTGCGCACGTAGGCGGCCATGTCGTGGCTGCGCACGTACTCGAGCACGCGGCCGCCGAACACGAGACAGTCGCCCTTTTTCAGCCGGGCGATGAAGCTTTCCTCGAGGCTGCCGAGGCTGCCGCCCGACACCCACTTCACCAGCATCGCGGCGTCTCCCACGATGGTGCCGATCGCAAGGCGGTGGCGGCGTGCAATGCCACGGTCGGGGACGCGGTGGACACCGTCGACGTTCACCACTCGGTGGTAATCCGGATAGGCACCGAGGCTGGCGCCGCCGCCTTCGATCTGCAGCACACGCTCGACCGGCAGGAAATCCACGCCGAGGTCGAGCGAGGAGGTTGCGACCACCACCTTCAATTCGCCCGCCTTCAGCGCCGCGTCAACCCAGGCCCGCGCGGCTTTGTCCAGCGAGCCGTGATGCAGCGCGATGACGCCAGCCCAGTCGGGCCGCGCCTCGAGCAGCAGCCTGAACCAGGTTTCGGCCTGCGAGCGGGTGTTGGTGAAGACCAACGCCGTGGAGCAGCTCTCCAGTTCGTCCACCAGCGGCGCCAGCATCCGAGCCCCCAGGTGGCCGGCCCAGGAAAAGCGGCCGGGGTTGGCGGGCAGCAGGGTGTCGATGACGAGCGGCCTGTCGACGCGGCCGTGCAGCAGCGCCGCGCTCCGGTGCTCGCCGCTCGTGCCCACTGCGCGCGTGATGCGCGTGATGCGCGTGGTGCGCGTGGCGCCCGCCGTGTCCTGCGTGGCAGCGGCGGCGGCGCCGCCCAGCAGCACATCCGATGCCTCTTCCAGGTTGCCGAGCGTCGCGCTCAGGCCCCAGATCACCACTTCGGGTTCCAGTGCCGCAGGCGTGCCAGCGCAAGCTGCACCTGCACACCGCGCTTGTTGCCCATCAGCTCGTGCCAATCGTCGACGATCACGGTATGCACGCCCGCCAGCTCGTCCTGCGCATGCTCGCGCGTGAGCATCAGACTCAGGCTCTCGGGCGTGGTGACGAGCGCGGTGGGCAATCTCTTGTCCTGTCGCGCGCGCTCGGCGCTCGGTGTGTCGCCGGTGCGCAGGCCCGCGGCCCGGCGCCACCTCGGCCAACGGCAGCGAAAGGGCGCGCAACGTGTCGGCCGCGAGCGCGCGCATGGGGGTTTAGTCAGAGCACGCCCAGCACAGGCGCCGCGCGCGCCTTGGCAGGCGCCGCGACCCGGCGCCGTCGCGACCGAACCGCCGTATCGACGCGCCGCGCCGCACTGTCCGCAACGGCGGCTTGCGCTACAGCAGCGGCTGCGGGTTCTGCCGCCGCGGCGGCCGTGGTGTCATCCCGCAGCATGGCCAAGCCGCGCGCCACGGCGCCCAGCCATACCGCGAAGGTCTTGCCCGAGCCGGTGGTGGCGTACAGCAGGCCCGAGCGTCCGTCGGCCATCGCCGCCCACACCTCGCGCTGGAACGTAAACGAGGACCAGCCCCGGGAAGCGAACCAGCGCTCGGCCGCTTCGTTCATGCGGCGGCGGTCGCGGACCACGGGGCACTGACGATCCAGCCCTCAAGCGAGTCGAGCCGTGGCGGCATGCCGTGACCCGGCTGCGTGCTCGCCCACGCGGCCTGCACGAGGCACAGCACCGCGTCGAGCCGGTCGCCGCTGGCGTCGGCCACCAGGTCGTCGCGCTGCGCGTGGCGCAGCTTAAGGCGCAGGCCCAGGCGGGTGCGGCCTTGCTCGAGCGCCTCGACGATGTCCTTGCGCGCGATCAGGCGCTCGGGCGTCTGTCGCGCACGCTCGTCGCTCTTGTAGGAACGAGCGCCGATCAGCTCACGCGCCAACAGGCCCGGGTAGCCCTCGAGCGCAACGCGCCCTGGATCGCCCGCGTGCAGCGGCGCCAACGTCACCCCCGCATCGATAAGCCGCGGCACGCCGGCATGCAGCATGTAGGCCACCGGCGGATTGACCCATTTCATCGACGGGCTCGACCCCGCCGGCCCATCGCAGCGTCGATGCGCAAACTTGGCGCCGGCTGGCCGCGACGCACAGAAGGCCGCGAAAGTCGCGCGTATCTCGGCGCGCGACAGCGTCGCGTAGTGACGCATTAGGGGCAGCCATTCAAGCGGCCAGCCGAGCGCCTGAACCAGCTCGCGCGGCAGACCGAAGGGCAGGTCGAACACGCCGAGCCAGGGGCCGGGGCGCTGCAGCGAGGCCGAAAAAGCGTCGAGGGTGGGCAGCGCTTCCACGCCGTCGAGCCGCAACAGCCCGCCCACCCGGTGGCCCTGCGCCAGGGTGATCGGCTTGCGGCGCGTGGGCGCACTGGTGAAGTCCAGGCCCAGGAGGCGCAGCAGGGGAGGAGCGGGAGGGAGTTGCATCGCGGCGCCGACTCTAACGGCCGTCGCCGAGCGCCGTGCCGTCGCTGCGCCAAACCCCGCTTGGTGGGCAGCCTGACGTATTTCGGGTGTCTGGGCTCGGACATGCCGCGCACGGGCACCGTCGCTGCGGATCGGACGGTCGCCGCGCGGCGTGAGTGCGCCGCGCGCCGCCCGTGTCAGCCGAGCGCCAGGCCCGCCACGCCCGCGGCGATCAAGGCGGCACCAGCCACTCGCACGCGCGTGTCAACTTCGCCGAGCCGGCGCCCGCCCGGCAGTGCGGCGAACCGCTTCGCCACCTCGCGGACGGCGCCACATTCGGCAGCGGTGCGAGCCGCAGCGCACACAAGCACCATCCAGTCGAGCGGGCGCCACACTCAGAACCCCTGGCGCCACTTCAGGCCGACATACCACGCGCGCGGCGAGCCGGGCTCGAAGAAGCGGCTGCTGCCCTCGTTGACGATCACGCTGCCGGCATAGACGCGGTCGAACACGTTGTCCACGCGCAGCAGGGCGACGAGCCGACTCACGTCGCCGAACTTCCAGCCGTGCGACGCGCGCAATGCGAAGGTAGCCCAGCCCCCAGCGAAGTCGGTGTTGCGGTCGTTCACCGCGACCTTGCCCTGGCCGCGCCACTCGATGCCCAGGTCCGTCGTCTCGAGCGGCTTCCAGGCAAGCTCGGCAAAGCCGCTGCGCGCACTCGTGCCGGCGATGCGCTTGCCGGCCGCCACCAGGGCCTGGTTGCCGGGGTTGGCGGCATTGCAGGGCGCTGCGGTGCAGGTGAGAAAGGCGTCGTCGTAGGTGGCGCTGAGCCAGGTGAGCGCCAGCGCGGCGCGCCACTGGCGGTCGATCGCCCACGACGCGCCGACTTCGGCCCCGCGACGCGTCGTGGCACCGACGTTCTGGAAGGTCGAGCGGCCACCGGCGTTGGTGGCCACACCGATCTCGTTGTCGGTGCGCGCGTCGAACACGGCGGCGTCGAGCGCCAGACCGCGCGCTTCGTCACGCCACTTGGCGCCGATCTCGAACTGCTTGCTGGTCTGCGCCTGCAGGCCGCTGTTGAAACCGCTGCCACCGTCGGGGCGGTAAGCCAGCTCGTTGAACGTCGGCGACTCGAAGCCGCGACCGCCACTGACGTAGACGTTCAGATCCGGGTTCACGCGCCACTGCAGCGCCGCCACCGGGTTGGTGTAGCTGTACTCGAGCGCGGACGAATCGTCGCCGTTGCCGGTGCGGATGTAGCGGTCGTCGGTCTTGAACTCGACCCGCCCGCTGCGCACGCCCAGCGTGGCGGTCCAGTCCTTGGTGAACTGGATCTCGCCTTGGGCGTAGCCGTCCACGTTGCGCACGCTGTTGCGCTCGTCGCGGCGCGGCAGGCCGGTCACGCCGAGCACTTGGGTGGCGCCGGTGCCGATGAAATTCTCGAAGCCGTAGCGGTTTTCGCTGCTGCGCTCGAGCGCAGCACCGGCAACGAACTGCACGCCGCGCTCGCCGTCGAGCGCCCAGCGCCAGACCAAGCGACCGTCCAGTCCCTCGTACTTGCGGTCGAAGTCGATCACGCCACCGGGCTGCGTCGGCGGCGTCTGCGTGGCCACGGGGATCGCCTGCCACTGGGTCACCGAACGTTGCCCGTAGTAGCCGGTGAGCGCGCTCTCGCTCAAGGCGCCGAGTTCGTCGAAGCGGTGGCGCCAGGTCGCGCCGACCTGCTCCTGGTTGGTGGTCTTGCGCGTGTTGAAGCGAAAACCCTGGCCCGGCGCATCCTGCGGCAGCGCCACACCGGTGGTCTGGTGCGGGTCGGCATTGAACTGTGCACGCGTAAGGCCGAGCGGGTCCTCGGCCGGCGGGTTGATGTGGTTGACCGTCACGACCACCGTGTCGCGCTCGCCGGTCCAGCCCAGGCGCACATTAGCGAGCGTGCGCTCGGCGGCGCTGTGCGGCCGAAAGCCGTCGATCTCGAAGTGACTGGCCCCCACGCGCAGGTCGAAACCACGGCCCGGTGTGTCGCCGAAGGGTGCCTGAATCGTCACGCGGGCCTGCCGCAGCCCGAAGCTGCCGGCATCGAGGTCGAGTTCGGCATAGCGCTCACGCACGGGCCGGCTCACCAGCGCAATCACGCCACCCGAGCTGTTGCCGTAGAGCGCGGAAAACGGCCCGCGCAACACCTCGACGCGTTGCGCACCCGCCAAATCAAAGTGCGCCACCTGGCCCTGGCCGTCGGGCATGGTGGCGGGAATGCCGTCGCTGTAGAGCCGCAGGCCGCGCACGCCGAAGCTCGAGCGAGCACCGAAGCCGCGCGAGCTGATCTGCAAGTCTTGCGAGTAGTTGTTGCGGTGAGCGACCGTCAGGCCTGGTACGCGCGCCATCGCTTCGGACAGATTGACCATCGGGCCGGCGTCGCGCAACGTCTCCGCGTCGACCGTGCCCACCGAGTAAGGGGTGTCGAAGGCGCGCTGCTCGAAGCCCTTGCCGGTGATCACCATCGGCGCCAAGCGCGTACCCGCGGCCGGGTCGCTGGCCTGGGCCTGCGCGGCGGCAGTGCTGGCGATGGCGGCGCAGGCGGCTAACACGGGTTTGAGTGAGCGAAGCATGAAGGACTCTCTGATTCTATTTATTGAGGGGCGCGACTCTAACCGCGGGGCGGCCCGATCAGAATAGAGAAATTCTGCAAATCGCCACGGCCGGCACCGCTGTTGCCCCAAACTGTCGTTGAGAAAGTCAAGCGCTGCGTCGTTAATGCATCGAGTGCCGGTACATCTTTGGTTCGTTAAAGGAACTCAATTCGTGAATGAAGTGCTGCGCATCGTGATCGTGATCGTGACGGAGCCCCCCCGCGTCAGAATAGTTGTCGCCCCGATAGAACCGACAACCCGGGGGCGGCGATGAAGGACGAGAGTGGCTCGATACGGACAAGTATTCAAGGACCGCGCGGTGGCCAGGTTGCTGCCGCCGGAGAGTTCGGCGGTGGAGTTGGTGGCCCGCGAAGTGGGCAGAGCGAGATCGAGCGCGCGCAGCTGCTGTGCGTGGCCAACGAGCCGCGCTTCGCGGCGGTGCCGCCCGCGCGCATCGTGCCCATGCTCGCCGACGAGGGGGTGTACCTGGCCAGCGAGTCCAGCTTCGCCCGCGTGCTGCGCGCGCACGG
>NZ_JANMWL010000262.1:0-2933 GCF_031393925.1 Methylibium sp.
GGAATCAGGATCATTGCCCAGATGATGTGGCTCAGGTGCTGCTTGACCCAGGGGATGTTGCCGAACAGGTAGCCGGCCAGGGTGATGCTCACGATCCACAGCAGCGCCCCGCTCACGTCGTAGAGCGTGAATTTGCTGCGCGTCATTTGCGCCACGCCGGCCACGAAGGGCGCGAAGGTGCGCACAAAGGGCATGAAACGCGCCGCGATCAGCGTGACTCCGCCATAGCGTTCATAGAAAGCATGCGCCTGCTCGAAGGCGCGCTTGTTGAACCAGCGCGACTGCTCCCACTGAAACACCTTGGGCCCGAAGTGGCGTCCGATCGTGTAGTTGCTCTGGTTGCCCAGGATCGCCGCGGCCACCAGCAGCAGCATCACCAGCGGCAGGTTCATGAGGCCGACGCCGCACAACGCGCCCACCACGAACAACAGCGAATCGCCCGGCAGGAAGGGCATGACCACCACACCCGTCTCCACGAAGATGATGACGAAAAGCAGCGCGTAGACCCAAGCGCCATAGAGCTGCACGAAAGTCGTGAGATGCACGTCGACGTGCAGGATGAAGTCGATGAGTTGGGCAATCAGTTCCATGGGACGCGATTATGTTGGTGCGCCGCGCAGCGGCAGCGGCGCCTCGCACGTTGTGCCCCGGTGGCCAGCTTGAACGAGAAGTCGCCGATCTGCGCCGGGCCCACGCCCGCCGTCGGGGGCCACTCCTACAATCTTCCGCCATGACCGCCCCGCCCATTGCCGCGAGCGGCGCCGCACCGCGCCGGCCGATCCGCGAGTTGTCCGACGAGCTCATCAGCCAGATCGCTGCCGGTGAGGTGGTCGAGCGGCCCGCCTCGGTGGTGCGCGAGCTGCTCGACAACGCGCTCGACGCTGGCGCCACGGAGGTGGTGCTGCGGCTGGCCTCGGGCGGCGTGCGCAGCATCGTGCTTGAAGACGACGGCGCCGGCATCCCCGCGGCCGAGCTTTCGCTGGCGCTGCGGCGCCACGCCACCAGCAAGATCGCCTCGCTCGAGGAGCTGGAGAATGTGGCGACGATGGGCTTTCGCGGCGAGGCGCTGTCGGCCATCGCGGCGATCGCCGACGTGTCCATCACCAGTCGCGCGATCGACGCGCCGCATGCCCAGCGCATCGACGCGCGCACCGGCGAACTCTCGCCCGCGGCACGCTCGGTGGGCACCAGCGTCGAAGTGCGCGAGCTGTTCTTCAGCACCCCGGCACGCCGCAAGTTCCTCAAGACCGACGCGACCGAGTTCGCGCACTGCCTGGAGGCCGTGCGCCGCCAGGCGCTGGCGCGCCCCGACATCGGCTTTGCGGTCTGGCACGACGGCAAGCTGGCCGCTCACTGGAAGCACGCGCGGCTCGACCAGCGGGTGCGCGACGTGCTGGGCGACGAATTCGTCGACGCGAGCCGCCCCCTGGACGCCACCTACGGCGGCGTGCGACTCGAAGGCCGCGTCGGCCTGCCGGATGCGTCGCGCACGCGCACCGACCAGCAATACGTCTACGTCAACGGCCGCTTCGTGCGCGACAAGCTCATCGCCCACGGCGCGCGCGCCGCCTTTGAAGACGTGCTGCATGGCGCGCGCCAACCGACCTACCTGCTGTTCATCGACATCGCGCCGGACCGCGTCGACGTGAACGTCCATCCGACCAAGATCGAGGTGCGTTTTCGCGACGCCCGCGAGCTGCACCAGGCGGTGCGCCATGCGGTGCAGGACGCGCTGGCCCTGCCGCGCCCGGCGCAGGCCACCGAACACGGCCCGTTCGAGCCGACCGCGCCGGCCATCTGGAGCCCCATGCCGATGACGCAAGGTGGGCTGGGGCTGGGCGCGCGCGTGGGCGTCCAAGAGCGCCGCTTCGAGTGGCCCTCGCAGCCGGCGCCGGCCGACCCGACCGCGGCGGCCGATGCCGCCGGGCCGAGGGTCGGCACCCCTCGCGTGCCCGATGCCGACGAAACCTGGCCGCTCGGCCGCGCGCTGGCGCAGCTCGGCGGCATCTACATCCTGGCCGAGAACACGCGCGGACTGGTGATCGTCGACATGCACGCGGCCCACGAGCGCGTCGTCTACGAGCGGCTCAAGGCGGGCCTGGCCGGCGCCGCGCGCATCGAGTCGCAGCCGCTGCTCATTGCTGCGCCCTTTGCCGCCACCCCGACCGAGATCGCCACCGCCGAGGAGCATGCAGAGACGCTGGCGATCCTGGGCATCGAACTCACGCCGCTGGCACCGACGGTGCTCGCGCTGCGCTCTCACCCGGCCGCGCTGGCGGGTGGCAACGGGGTGGCGCTGGCGCGCGCGGTGCTGGCCGAGCTGGCGCAGTTCGAGGCCAGCCAAGCCGTCGAGCGCGCCCAACACGAAATTCTCTCCACCATGGCCTGCCACGGTGCGGTGCGTGCCAACCGTCGGCTCACGCTCGAGGAAATGAACGCGCTGCTGCGTGACATGGAGCGCACCGAGCGCGCCGACCAGTGCAACCACGGCCGCCCGACGTGGCGCCAGCTCACCCTCCATGAGCTCGACACGCTGTTCCTGCGCGGGCGCTGAGCGGTAGCGCCGCAGGGCGCGCTCGCCAGCGCAGCACCCGAGCAGCCGCTCGCGCCGCCTCGACCGCGCCGAGCGACCGCTCGCCAAGCGCGGGTCGCCGGGTCGAGGGCGGCAGCCTCCACGACCACGGCCACCAAGCACACCGCGCGGTACGGCATGGCTACTTCGGCCTGCAAGCCGGCGCGCCGAGGCGCATGGTCCAATCCAACAATGACCACGCTCAAGCTCAAGAAACCCGCCGCGCCAGGGGCGCCCGCTGAGCGGCGCGGCCCGCTGCGCAGTGGCGGCGTCAAGCCGCCCCGCCCGACCCTGGCACAGGCCGACGCCGAACGCGCACGGCGCCGCGAGGAGTTCGATGCGCCCGCGCCGCCCACCGACC
>NZ_JANMWL010000268.1:0-5167 GCF_031393925.1 Methylibium sp.
CGCCACGAAGGCCAGCGCCTGCAAGAGCGAGAGCAGCGCGGTGGCGCACAGCTTGGCAAACAGCAGCCAGGCGCGCGGCAGCGGCGCGGTGAGCAGCAGGCGCATCAGGCCCATCTCGCGGTCGTAGACCATCGAGAGCGAGGACTGCATGCCGTTGAACAGCAGCACCATGCCGACGAGCCCGGGCACGAGGTAGACGTCGTACGAAACGGCGTGGTCGTAAGGTGCTGCCGCACCGAGGCCCGAGACGCTGCGAAAGCCGGCACCGAACACCGCCAGCCACAGCAAAGGCCGTATCAGTGCCGACGCCAGCCGCCCGGTCTGCTGCACGAACTTGAGCAGCTCGCGCTGCACGATCGCCACCAGCGCCTGCAGGGCGTGGGCGATGCCGTGGCGTGCGCCGCCCGCGTCGGCGTGGCGAGCCGAAGGGTCGGTGTCGAGCGCGCGGTGCCGGCTCAATGCGGCGCCCTCGGCGCGCCGCTGGTGCGTGCGATGAAGCCCTGCTCCAGCGTCGTGCCGCCGAGCGCGGCCGTCACGGCGGCGGGCGTGCCGTCGGCCATCAGCTCGCCCTGGTGTAACACCAGCACGCGGTCGGCCGTGGCGGCTTCTTCGACCCAGTGGGTGGCCCACAGCACGCACACGCCGCGCTGGCGCACGTCGTCGTGCAGGGCGGCCAGCAGATCCTGGCGCGACTTGGGGTCCAGGCCCACGGTCGCCTCGTCCATCAGCAGCAGCGCCGGCTGGTGCAGGTTGGCGCGCACCAGCTCGACCTTGCGGCGGTTGCCGCCGGAGAGTTCGCGCGCCTTGCGCGAAAGCTCGGCCTCGATGCCCAGGCGCGCGCAACCGGCCTGGATGCGTTCATGCGCCAGGCGCCGCGGCAGCCCGTGCAGGTCGGCCTGGAACAGCAGGTTGCGCTCGACGCTCAGGTCGAGGTCGAGCGCGCTTTGCTGGAACACCACGCCGATGTGGCGCAGCGCACGCGCTGCATGGTCGCGCAGCGAATGGCCGGCCACCTCCACCTCGCCGTCGTCGGCCGCGAACAAGCCGGTGAGCACCTGGAACAGCGTGGACTTGCCGGCACCGTTGGGTCCGAGCAGCGCGGTGAACTGGCCAGCGGCCAGTGCCAGGTCGAGCGACTTGATGGCGGTGCGCGTGCCGTAGCGCTGGGTCAGGCGCCGCACGCTCAGCATCGGCTGCCCGCCGGTGTCGGCGCGCATTAAACGGGAGCGGTCGCGGTGGTTTGCAGCGCGTCGGGCTCGGCTTCGCCGAGGACGCGCGAGTTGGCGTCGGTGCGGTACCAGAGGGCGCCGGCCTTGGAGGCGTTGGGCACGAACTTCAGCGGCGCGCTCGTCAGACCCGCAGCGGCCAGGCTGCCGGCGTTGATGGCGTCGTCGATCAGGTGGCGGTCCGGGCTCTTGGGGCACACCGGGTCGGTGGCCGCGGCGTTGCCGGTCACCAAAAATGCCTGGCAGCGGCAGCCGCCGAAGTCGAGCGTGTGCTGGTCGCAGTTGATGCAGGTCTCGCTCATCCACGACGTGCCGCGGTACTTGTTGAAGGCGTCGCTGTCGCGCCAGATGTGCGAGATGCCGTGCTCGGTGACCTTGGGGAAATCAAGCCCCGGCAGCATGCGCGCGCTGTGGCAGGGCAAGGCCACGCCGTCGGGCGCGATCACCAGGAACACGGCACCCCAGCCGGCCATGCAGGGCTTGGGCTTGGCGTCGACGTAGTCGGGCGAGACCCACAGGATCTTCATGCGCCCGGCCAGACGCTGGCGATGCGCGTCGACGATGGCTTCGGCGTCGGCCAGGTCCTCGCGCGTGGGCATGAGCGCGGTGCGGTTGAGCCAGGCCCAGCCGTAGTACTGCGTGTTGGCGAGCTCGAGGAAGTCGGCTCCCATGCGCTCGGCCATGTCGATGATGCGGCCCACGTGCGGCAGGTTGTAGCGGTGCATCACGCAGTTGAGCACCATCGGGTAGCCCAGGCCCTTGATGATCGCGGCGACCTTGTTCTTGTGCTCGAAGGTGCGCGTGGAGGAGAGAAAGTCGTTCAGCTCCTTGGTGGAGTCCTGGAAGCTGAGCTGGATGTGGTCGAGCCCGGCCTCCTTGAGCGCGCGGGCGCGCTTCTCCGTCAGGCCGATGCCCGAGGTGATGAGGTTGGTGTAGTAGCCCAGGCCGCGGGCCTCGGCGACGAGCTCTTCGAGGTCGTCGCGCAGCAGCGGCTCGCCGCCGGAAAAGCCCAGTTGCACCGCCCCCATGGCGCGTGCCTCGCGGAACACGCGCTTCCAGTCCTCGGTCGGCAGCTCCGCCATGTGGTCGGCGTAGTTGGTCGGGTTGGAGCAGAACACGCAGTGCAGCGGGCACCTGTAGGTGAGCTCGGCGAGCAGCCACATCGGCGCGCCGGGGCCCGTGCGGGGCAGAGGCGCCATGCCCGAGGGCGCGCCCATCGGGTGTACTTCCTCAGACGATCCACTGGCATTCATAAGCGTCACTCAAGAATTCACCGACATCGCCGCGCAGGTTGCCTTGGCTGAATGCGCGTTCCAGGTCGGCGGTGATGTCGTTCACGCTGGCCTGGCCGTCGCAGCGTTTGAGGATCTCGCTGGCCGGGCCGTTGAGCTTGACCAGGCCTTCGGGGTAAAGCAACACCCAGCAGTCCTGCGCCGGTTCGAACTGCAGACGGTACATCGGCGCGAGCTTTGGCTGCGCCGTGTCGATGACGAGGCCGGTGTTGCTCAAGGTCTTTTCTCCGTCGCCATGTCGTCGGGGTAGGCGCGCTCGACGGCGTCGAGCAGGCTCCAGAGCACGTCGAGCTTGAACTGCAGGACGGCGAGCGCGCGCTCTTGCTTGGCGCGCGTGTCGCACCAGCCCTGCGCCACCTCGAGGCCGTGCTCCACGTCGCGCTGCGCCAGCGGTATGCGGTTGCGAAAATAGGCCAGTCCGCTGGCGTCGATCCAGGGGTAGTGGCTCGGCCAGCCGGCCAGCCGATCAGCATGGATTTTGGGCGCGAACATTTCGGTGAGCGAGGAGATCACGCCTTCTTGCCAGCAGGAGCGACGCGCGAAGTTGACATAGGCGTCGACCGCGAAGCGCACGCCGGGCTGCACATGGCGCTGCGACCACAGCTCGTCGCGGGTGAGGCCGGTGGCGATGCCGAGTTGCGTCCACACCTCGATGCCGCCGGCATGGCTGCCCGCAAAGTCGTCGTGGCCATCGTGGTCCAGCAGCCGCAGCGCCCAACGGCGGCGCGTTTCGCGGTCGTCGCAATTGCTCATCACCGCGGCATCCTTCATCGGGATCGCCTGCTGGTAGTAAAAGCGGTTGGCGACCCAGCCGCGCACCTGAAAGGGCGCCAGCGCGCCGCTGTTGAGGCGCTGGTTGAAGGCGTGGTGGATGTGATAGCCGGCCTCCTTGGCGCGCAGGCGCGCCTCGAACTCGGCCGCGGGCCAGGGCAAGGTGCCCGATGCCGCCGTGGGCAGCGCAGCGTTCACAGTGAGATCTCCATGCCGTCGTGCGCGACTTCGATGCCGCGGTGCGCGAGTTCGGCGCGCTCGGGCCCGTCGTCGTCGAGGATCGGATTGCTGTTGTTGATGTGGATCAGCAACTTGCGCCCGGCGCGCGTGCCGTCGAGTGCGTCCATCATGCCGGGCCGCCCGTCGCTCGAGCACTGCGGCAGATGGCCCATGTCGGCGGCGCGCTTGCTGCCCAGCCCGGCGGTGATCATCTCGTCGTCGGTCCAGAAGGTGCCGTCCACCAGCAGGCAGTCGGCGCCCTGCATCCACTCGAACTCGCTGGGTCCCACCGCGGCCAGCCCGGGCGCGTAGCACAGGCGCTTGCCCGAGCGCCGGTCGGTGATCTCGAGCGCGATGTTGTCGCCCACCTTGGGGTCGTGGCGGTGCGGCGAATAGGGCGGCGCCTTGCCGGGAATGGCGATGGCGCGAAAGCGCAAGGTCTCGAAGCCGTCGATCACGAACTCGGCCACGCGCTGCTCGCCGGCCACCGGCAGCATGTGCCACCGCACGCCGCAGTAGTGCTCGAGCACCGACAGGATCGGCAGGCCCGTGGTCAGGTCTTCGAACACGCAGGGCGTCACGTACAGCTCGATCGGTGGGCCTTCGCGCAGGCTCAGCAGGCCGGTCGCGTGGTCGACTTGCGCGTCCATCTGCACCACCGCCTTGATGGGGGTGTCGCGCAGCCCGTGCTGCGGCTGCAGCGCGGGCTGCAGGCGCAGCTGCTGGCCGATGTCGGGCGAGGCGTTGAGCAGCACCCAGCGTTGGCCGTCGGGCGACACGGCAATGGAGCTTTGCGTGCGCGCCCGGATCAGGCGCGAGCCGTTGCGCGCGGCGGCGCACATGGCGCAATTGCAGTTCCATTGTGGGCAGCCGCCTCCGGCGCCCGAGCCGAGCACGAGCACCTTCATGACTGACCCCATGCGGCGGACAAGACGAACCTCATCGCTTCACGAACAGCGCAGCGCTACGCGGCGCGCCGGCCCACCTCGAAACCGAAGCGCACGGCTTCGTGCTGCGGTGGTTCCATTGCATGATCGTCGTCTCCCGGCATGATGTCGGCCGCGCCCGAGCGCTCGCCCCTTGCCCCGAGATTCCTCTACCCGACGCCGGGCCTGCAACCCCGCAATGACCCTGTGAATCAGCCGACCCGGCCCGGACAAACCCTTGCCTCCACGCTGCCTGAAGGCGACTGGCTGGCGCCTGCCGACGGTCACCGCGTGTGGTGGTGCCAAGGCGGAGAACCGCAGGGCGTGCCGGTGCTGATCGTGCATGGCGGGCCGGGCGGCGCCAGCCGCGTCGAGCCGACGCGCTGGTTCGACGGCCTCGAGGTGCGCTGGATTGCCATCGACCAGCGCGGCTGCGGCCGCAGCACCCCGCTCGGCGAAACCGCCGCCAACACGCTGGCCGGGTTGCTGCACGACATGGAGCGCCTGCGCGAGCGGCTGGCGCTGCCGCGCTGGGCGCTGGCCGGCGGCTCCTGGGGCGCGCGCGTCGTGCTGGCCTATGCCGCGCGCTGGCCCGAGCGCGTGGAGGGGCTGCTGCTGCGCAGCCCCTTCCTCGGCACGGCCGCTGAAACGCGGCGCTACATCGCCGCCTGGCCCGCCTGGTTGGGCGAGCCCGGCCGCGTGTGGCTCGGCGAGGCGCTCGCCGATGCGGCCG
>NZ_JANMWL010000288.1:0-19534 GCF_031393925.1 Methylibium sp.
CCGGGCCGAGGATGTGCGAAGCGCGGCGCGCGGCGCCCAGCGGTCCCAGCGGCCGGGATGGCCGAAACCCTGCACACCCCATCCGAGCGGCGCGTCGCGATGCGCGCGAAGCTGCCATTGGTAGCCGAACTCGGTCGCAGACGACGCCTCGGCGCGCACGCGGGTGGGCTCGCCACGCTCGCGGCCTCAATTGATTATTGAGGCTGCGACGCTGCTTTCCAAGTCGAAGTACTGATCGATCAACAGCAGGGCAAACAAGGCGAAAAGGTAGACGATCGAAAAGCGGAAGGTCGGCATCGCCAGGCGCGAGTCGCGCCGCAGCCTGTCGGCCAGCCAGACGAAGCGTCCGCCCAGCGCGGCGGCGCCGGACAGGTAGAGCCAGCCGCTCATCCCGATGGCGAACGGCAGCAGCGCGATCAGCGCCATGGCGACGCTGTACTGCAGGATGCGCAGCGACGTGAACGCGACACCGTGGGTGACGGGCAGCATCGGGATCGCCGCGCGCGCGTACTCGTCGCGACGCGCAATCGCCAGGGCCCAGAAATGCGGTGGCGTCCACACCAGGATGATCAGGAACAGGAGCAGCGCGCCGGGGTCGAGTTGCCCCGTCACCGCGACCCAGCCGAGCAGCGGCGGCGCCGCGCCTGCCGCGCCGCCGATCACGATGTTGTGCGGCGTGGCGCGCTTGAGGTACAGGCTGTAGACGCCCGCGTAGCCGACCAGCGAGGCGAAGGTCAGTGCCGCACACAGCGGGTTGGTGAAGACCACCAGCAAAGCCATTCCCGCCAGGCCGAGCGCAACGGCAAACGTTGCCACCTGGGTGCAGCCGAGCGCCCCGCTGGGCAGGGGTCTGGCGCGGGTGCGGGCCATGATGGCGTCGACGTGGCGGTCGACCAGATGGTTGACCGCGGCGGCACTGGCCGCCACCAGGGCGATTCCGAGCGGGCCGAAGACCAGTACCCGCCAGGGCAGTGCCGAACCCGTGGCCATCAGCATGCCGACGACGACGGTGAACAGCATCAGCGCGACCACGCGTGGCTTGGTCAGCTCCAGGTAGCTGCGCCACGCCGCGCGGGAATTTGCGATGGCGACGGAGGTTTCGATGGCGCGGCCCCGCGCTTTCAGCGGAAAAACAGTAGCCGCGTCAGGTGCGTGTAGTCGGCCTCGGACGACGTCAGCCACACCAGCACCAGCAGCGCCAGCGGCGGCAGCAGGATCGCGTAGATCAGCGCCAGCCGTTCCCACGCCAGGTGCATGAACACCGCGACGATGAGCCCGGCCTTCATCATCATGAAGGTCAGGATCAGGGTCCAGCGCAGCACGCCCTGGAAGTGAAAATAGTCGACGGAGTACGACATCGCGCTGAGCACGAACAGCAGCGCCCAGATCTTCAGGTACAGGCCGATGGGATGATGTTGCTGGCCCGTGCCGGTCGTGCTTGTCATGGTCGCCTCACCAGAGATAGAACAACGCGAAGATGAAAACCCAGACCAGGTCGACGAAGTGCCAATACAGGCCGGCGATCTCGACGATCTGGTAGTTGCCGCGTTTGTCGTAGCGCCCGCGCAGCAGGCGCACCGCCACGACGCTCAGGTAGATCACGCCGGCCGTGACGTGCAGGCCGTGGAAGCCGGTGATCAAGAAGAAGATCGAACCGAACTGCGCCGCACCCATCGGGTTGCCCCAGGGGCGAACGCCTTCTGCGATCAGCTTGCTCCATTCGAAGGCCTGCATGCCGACGAACATGGCGCCGAACGCCGCGGTCACGAACATCAACCTGGCGGCGTTGCGGCGGTCGCGGCTGTAGGCGCAGTTGACGGCCATCGCCATCGTGCCGCTGCTGCTGATCAGCACGAAGGTCATGATTGCGATCAGCAGCAGCGGAATGTCGGCACCGCCCACATGCAGCGCGAACACCTGGCTCGGGTTCGGCCAGGGCACCGTCGTCGAGCTGCGTACCGTCATGTAGCCGGTGAGAAAACTGCCGAAGATGAAGGTGTCGGACAGCAGGAAGATCCACATCATCGCCTTGCCCCACGGGACGTTCTTGAACGCCTCGCGGTCGGACGACCAGTCGGACACGAACTCGTTCAGGCCGCCTTGCGGCGCGGGCACAGACGACATATCAGCTCCTGCCGCAGATGAAATCGACCACGTCGGGCGTGAGCCAGCCGAGCGCGCCGAACAGCACGACCCACACCGCGAGCAGGAAGTGCCAGTAGCGCGCGCACAGCGCGATGCGCCACGGCCTGGGGTCGCGCAGCGTGACGGCCCAGCCGACCAGGCCACCGATGACGTGCAGGCCGTGCAGAGTCGTCAGCACATAGAAGAAACTCGCCGCCGGATTGCCGACGAGCACCACCCGTGCGGCCTGCAGCACCTGCCAGCCCCACAGTTGCACGAGCAGGAAGCCGAACGCGCAGGCGCCGCCAGCGAGCAGCCACTGCCTTGCCCGGATCGGATCCGGCGTGCGGCTCGACCGGTGCAGCAGCAGGCTGCTGGCAACCAGCAGCGCCGTGCTCAACCACAGTTGCCACGGCATGCCGATGGGCGACCAGTCGCCGCTGCCATCCATGCGCATGACGTAGGCGCTGAGGAACAGGAGAAACAGGGTGCTCGCGACACCGATGAACACCCACAGGCCCGTACCGGCCACCGCGGCGGCCCCGGGCTCGACACCACGGCGCGGGGCGCCCAGCACGGCGCTGTTCATTGGGGGACCCTAAGCGCTGCGCGCGATCCCGCCGAGCGGGAGTATTCGCCCTTCGGGCGGCCGTGCGGGCTCATGCGCGTGCCTCCTTCGTGCCTTCATAGGGTTCGGGTTCCTGGCCACCGTCGGCATGCGGAGCGTTCTGCGCGATGAAGTCCTCGCGCGCGCCGGGGACGCCATAGGCGTAGGCCCAGCGGTGCACGACCGGCAGCCGCGCCCCCCAGTTGCCATGCACCGGAGGGGACTGCGGCGTGAACCACTCGAGCGAGGCCGCGCGCCAGGGGTTGGTGCTGGCCAATCGCCCGCGGAAGGTGCTCCACACCAGGTTGAACACGTACACCAGTTGCGCCGCGCCGACGATCAGCGCGACCACGGTGATGAAGGTGTTGAGCGCGTGCGCCGAGGCGGGAATAAATTGGTAGTTGTCGAAGTTGTAGTAGCGCCGTGGCATGCCCAGCACGCCCAGGTAGTGCATCGGAAAGTAGATCAGGTAGGTGCCGATGAAGGTGACCCAGAAGTGAAAGTGGCCGAGCCGGTCGTCGAGCATGCGTCCCGTGACCTTCGGAAACCAGTGGTAGATGGCACCGAAGACAACCAGGATCGGCGCCACGCCCATCACCATGTGGAAGTGCGCCACCACGAAGTAGGTGCCCGACAACGGGATGTCGACGCTGACATTGCCGAGGAAGAGCCCGGTCAGGCCGCCGCTCAGGAACGTCAGCAGGAAGGCGAGCGTGAACAGCATCGGCACCGACAGGTGTATGTCGCCGCGCCACAGCGTGAGCACCCAGTTGTAGACCTTGATCGCAGTGGGCACGGCGATGATCAGCGTGCTGGTGGCGAAGAAGAAGCCGAACCACGGGTTCATGCCGCTGACGAACATGTGGTGGGCCCAGACCACGAAGCTCAAGCCGCCGATCACGACGATGGCCCACACCATGGTGCGGTAGCCGAAGATCGCCTTGCGCGCATGCACGCTGATCAGGTCGGAGACGATGCCGAAGGCCGGCAGCGCGACGATGTAGACCTCGGGGTGGCCGAAGAACCAGAACAGGTGCTGGAACAGCAGCGGACTGCCGCCCTTGTAGTTGGTCACCTGCCCCATCGACACCAGCGCGGGCATGAAGAAGCTCGTGCCCAGCGTCTTGTCGAGCAGCATCATCACGCCGCTGACGAACAGCGCCGGGAACGCCAGCAGCGCCAGGATGGTCGCGACGAAGATGCCCCACACCGTCAGCGGCATGCGCAGCAAGGTCATGCCTTCGCAGCGCGCCTGCAGCACCGTGGTGACGTAGTTCAGGCCGCCCATCGTCGTGGCGACGATGAAGATCACCAGCGACACCAGCATCAGGATGATCCCCCAGTCGTGGCCGGGAGTTCCGGGCAGGATGACGGCGGGCGGGTAGAGCGTCCAGCCGGCGCCGGTGGGGCCACCGGGCACGAAGAAACTCGCCAGCAGCACCAGGACCGACAGCAGGTAGACCCACACGCTCAACATGTTGAGGTAGGGGAACACCATGTCGCGTGCGCCGATCATCAACGGGATCAGGTAGTTGCCGAAGCCTCCGAGGAACAGCGCGGTGAGCAGGTAGATCACCATGATCATCCCGTGCATGGTGACGAACTGGTAATAGCGCTCGGGGTTGATGAACTCGAACATGCCCGGGAAGCCGAGCTGCAAGCGCATCAGGTTCGACAGCACCAGTCCGAGCAGGCCGACCAGGATTGCGATGGTGGCGTACTGCACCGCGATCACCTTGTGATCCTGGCTCCAGACGTACTTCGTGATGAAGGTCTGGGGGGCGAGGTGTTCTTCGTCGTGGGCGTGGTCCATGGCGTTCAAAGCGTGTCGTCAACGCGCCGTCGGAGCCGGCGCGCTTCCATGCGACTTGATGTAGGCCGCCAGCGCGCCGAGTTCGTCTTCGGTCAACTCGATCTTCGGCATGACATTCGGGAAACCCTTTACATCGCGCACCCGGGGGTCGCGGATGAAGCCCTTCAGGTAGGCATCGTCGACCAGCGCCGTGGAGCCGTCGGTCATGGTTTCGGTCTTGCCGTAAAGCCCCTTCCAGGTCGGGCCGACCCCCGGGCTGCCGTCGATCGTGTGGCAGGCCACGCAGCCCTTGGACTGCGCGAGTGCCTTGCCCTGAGCGGCCGGCATGTCGACGCCGCCGGCCGGTGCGGCGGGCCTTTGCGTCTCGGCGAAGGTGGGCTGCGTCTTCAGCCAGGCTCGATACGCCGCTTCTTCCTCGATCACCACGTAGCCGCGCATGTTGGCATGGCCGACGCCGCACAGTTGCGCGCACATCGACTCGTAGCGCCCGACGACCGTCGGGGTGAACCAGAACGAACTCACCTGGCCGGGAACGATGTTCATGCGGGCGCGGAACTGCGGCACGAAGAAGTCGTGCAACACGTCGTGCGAACGCAAGATCACCTTGACCGGTCGGTTCAGCGGCAGGTGGACCTCGTTGCCGACCACGACCAGGTTGTCTTGTGCCAGCGGGTCGGCCGGGTCCAGGCCGAGCGGGTTGGAGCTGCTGACGAAGCGCGCGTCGCTGCCGCCGAACTTGCCGCTGTCACCCGCGAGGCGGAAACGCCATTGCCATTGCTGGCCGACGATCTCGAGCACCATCGCGTCGGACGGTGGCGAAACATAGGCCGCATAGACAGCGAGGCCGGGCGCCAGCAACCCGATGATGCCGACGGTCGTGATGCCGGTCAGCCAGTATTCGAGCTTCTTGTTCTCGGGCTCGTAGGCTGCGCGTCGACCCCCTTCGCGATGCCGAAAGCGCCACAGCGAGTAGACGACGAACAGGTTGATGACGACGAAGAACAAGCCGGTGATCGCCAGCGTGATCGCCAGCATGTCGTCCATCTGTTTCCAGTTGGAGGCCAGCGGCGTGAGCCACCACGGTGTGACGATGTGGAAGACCACCGACCCGATGACGATGATAAACAGCGCGGCGGCGATCGCCATGGGGCCAGCATTTTTCGTGCGAAGGGGCGTGGGCCCCGGAGGGTCAGGCGCTGCGTTGCGGCTTCACGCCGCGCCGCCACAACTGCCAGTACAAAAGCGCGGTCGAAACCCCGAATACGATGTGGGCGATCAGGGTCGACCAGCCGCGCAACTCTGCAAACCACGGTGTCAGTTGAGTCAGAACGTAGAAATTCACCAGGTAGAGCAGCACGCCGACCCCGGCGCCGAAGAGCGGCATGACGCCCAGGCTGGTTTCGTAGTGGAACCCGGCAATGACATAGCCGAGCACGAGGCCGAAGAGGATGCCCAGCGCGTAGTGGATGACCAGCGCCAACGCGGCGACCCGCACGCTGAAGCTGTAGGCCGACGCAGCCAGCGTGTCGGGCCCGAGCACCAGCGCGGCCACGAGTTGGGGGGTGCGCCAAGGCCCATTGCCACTCATCGTCGCGGCCCACGCCAGCTCGAGCACCATCAGGATCGCCCCGGCTGCGAAGCCCGAAACCGCCGCGGCCGTCCAGTCCGGCCGGTTGCGACCCCAGCGGTGCAAATGCAATTGAAGTTCCATGACCACCTCGCGAAGAGGCGTTGGCCCAAGCCGCAGGCGCGGCTCAGGGGAACGCCGGGATATTCGGCTCCACGCCCTCGAAATGGGCTTCGGGATGCAGGGCTTGCAGGCGCTCTTCGATCTCTTCGACGCGCGAGCGCGGCACGTCGACCATTAGCAGGATTTGCCCTTGCTCGATGGCGGGCTCGAAACGTTTGAGGCGGCTGCTGGGGGTGGAGATGCCGATCATGCTCGAAGCCCAGGCGCCGAACCCGGCACCCACGATCGCCAGCACCGCGACCATGCCCCACTGCGGCGAATCGCCGAAGATCGGAAAGAAAATCGCCGCCAGCACACCGAGCACGGCGCCGACCGATCCACCGATCACTAGGCCGGCCTGGGCGGCCCGGATCACGTCCGAGGTTTGCAGCACGTTGGCGGTGTGCAGCCCGGTCATGTCGGAGCCCTCGCGGGCGACGAAGTGGATGTTCGGCTCGGAGATTCGGGCGAGCAACAAGTCATCCATCGTCCGCCTGGCGCTTGCCAGGTCGGGCAACAACCAATAAATGCGTCTTCGCATATTCCCTCCTTGCAATGAGCGTGCGGCGGCAGAGCAGTTCGTGCCGTTTTTTTAATCCTTTTCGCGACTTATGGCAAGCGGCAGTCGTGACGCCGTATTCGAGCCGAACTTGCCGCCCCAGGCGCTGCGGCCGTCGCGGCCCGGGCGCCACGCCGGCCTTGCCGTCGATCTCGCACTCGCCGCGCTCGACCACCGGACTGAAGATTTAGTCGGCCGGATTGGCGCGCACGGCCGCGCTTGCGAGTCCGGCCAGCAACAACAGCGCGCATCGGGCGAGGAGCGGCAATCTCATGGGGCGGTTTCGACTCGCTCTTGTCGCCGCCGCGCCAGCACCGCGGCCAGCAGACCGGCCAGGGCCGCCAGGCCGAGCGGCCACAGGCCCAGGTGCCCCGCCCACGCGGCAAATGGCGTGAGGCCGCTGCGCCCCTGTACCGGCCCTCGCAGCACGCCGCGGCTGTGCGGGGCCAGCGCATGCGTCACCACGCCGCGGTGGTCGATGATGACCGTGGCGCCGGTGTTGGTGGCGCGCACCATCGGCCGCTGCAGCTCGAGTGCACGCAGGCGCGAAATCTGCAGGTGCTGCGCGATCGCGACCGACTCGCCGAACCAGGCGATGTTGCTGAGGTTGGCCAGCACGGTCGGCGCACCGAGCGGGTCGACGAAGCGTGCCGCCAGCTCCTCGCCGAACAGGTCTTCGTAGCAGATGTTGGGGGCCACGCGCTGGCCCTGCACCGCGAAAGCGGGTGCCGCGAGCGGGCCGCGGTTGAAGTCGCCGAGCGGCATGTTCATCAGGTCGACGAACCAGCGAAAGCCCGGCGGGATGAATTCGCCGAAGGGCACCAGGTGGTGCTTGTCGTAGCGATAGAAACCGCGTGGGCCGTCGGCGGCAGCGCGCGACAGGCCGATCGCCGAGTTGGTGTAGCCGCTGGCGGCGTCGCCGAGGGGAATGCCGACCAGTGCGGCGCGCTCGCCGTCGGCGAACGCGCCGCGCAGTCCTTGCCAGAAGCCCTCGGGCAGTTGGGCCGGCAACACCGGGATCGCGGTTTCGGGGGCGATCACCAGGTCGGCGCGCGCAGCCAACAACTCGCCAACGGTCCAGGCGAGCGCCTCGGGCTGTCGAGCGGGCTCGAACTTTTCGTCCTGCGGCACATTGCCCTGCAGCAAGGCCACCGACAGCGTGCCGCTGGCCGCGGTGAAATCAAGCGGCAGGGCCGCCGGCAGCCACCACAGCGCGAGCGCAGCGACGCCAGCCCCGATGCGCTCGCGGCCTGGCCGCTCGACGGCGGTGGCAACGAACGCCGCGACGAATGCCGACCAGGCGCCGATGCCGTAGACACCGAGCCAGGGCGCCAGGCCGGCGAGCGCGCCGTCGACGTGCGCATAGCCGGCAGCGACCCACGGAAAGCCGGTGAACAGGACGCCACGCGCCAGCTCGGCCAGCAGCCATAGCGCCGCGAACAGCAAGGCGGCACCCCACCCCGAGGCAGGCCGCCAGCGCACCCACGCCGCCATGGCCGCGGCAAGGTAGAGCGACAGAAAGCCGCACAGCAGCAACACCGCCAGCGCCGCCAGCCAGGCCGGCATGCCGCCGTAGCGGTGCATGCTGATGAAGAGCCACCACACGCCGCCGCCCAGCCAGGCCACGGAAAAGGCGCCGCCCAGCGCGGCGGCATGCCCCGGCAGCCGGGTGCCCGCCACGCGCCACGCCAGCAGCGCGACGCACGCCGCTTGCAGCCAGCCGGCCGCGACCGGGGGCGCAAACGAGAGCGCGTGAAGCGCGCCGGCCGCGAGCAGCAGCAGCAACTCGGTGGCCAACGGCCAGGCCCGGCTTTGCAGCGGCGTGAAATCCGCCCCCGCCCCCGCCCCAGCGCTCAAGCTTCAGGCGCCGGTCCCGGCGCGGGGGCCGCAGCGTCGGCGCGAATCACCTTGAACCAGCGCACCGCACCACCGCGCGCGAGCATCACTGCAAAGCGCAGCCCGCCGACGTCGACGGTTTCGCCGCGGCGCATGACGCGGCCGAGTTCGTGCGCGACCAGGCCGCCGATGGTGTCGAAATCGTCCTCCGACAGCGCGGTGTCGAACACCATGTTGACCTCGGCGATGGCGGCGTCGCCGGCCACGCGCTGGCTGCCGTCGGCCAAGGTGAACACCCCCGAGGCGTGGTCCTTGTCGTCGAACTCGTCCTCGATCTCGCCGACGATCTCTTCGAGCACGTCTTCGATGGTCAGCAGGCCGGCGGTCGTGCCGAACTCATCGATGACGATGGCGAGATGATTGCGGTTGGAGCGGAAATCGCGCAGCAACTCGTTGAGGCCCTTGGTCTCGGGCACGAAGGTGGCCGGGCGCAGCAGGGCACGCAGGTTGAGTTCGGGCGAGCGCTGCAACTTGAGCAAGTCCTTGGCCATCAGTATGCCGATGACGTTGTCGCGCTCGCCGTCGAACACCGGGAAACGCGAGTGGCCGGTATCGATCACCATCGCCAGCAGCTCGTCGTAGGGCGCCTCGATGTCGAGCAGGTCCATGCGCGGGGTGGCCACCATCACGTCGCCGGCCGTCATGTCGGCCATGCGCAGCACACCCTCGAGCATGATGCGCGACTCTGGCTCGATCAGCTGGCGCAACTCGGCATCGGCCAGCGTCTCGATCAGTTCGTCCTTGGAATCCGGGCCGGGCGCGAGGAACTCGACGATGCGCTCGAACAGACTGCGCTTGTCGCCGGTTTTGTCGGCATGCGGCGACGCCTTGTCGCCTGCGCGAGCAGGTCGACTTGGATGGGGCTCGGACACGGCGGGAGGTGCCTGGAGTGGGTACCGGACAAGAATAACCCAGGGTGATGTCGGCCCTGGGCGCACCGCTGGCGTGCTCGCGCGGGCGCCGGCCCGCCGCTTGCTTGACAGCCCCGGGGCCTTGATTGACAGTCGCCCACCCTCACCTTCGGTGACCGCTTCGCAGCCCCTTGCACACGCCACCATGTCACTCATCCCCGCCACCATCCTCACCGGCTTTCTGGGCTCGGGGAAAACCACGCTGCTCAAGCGCGTGCTGTCCGAGGCCCACGGCCAGAAGATCGCCGTGATCGAGAACGAGTTTGGTGAGGAAAACATCGACAGCGACATCCTGGTCTCCGATACCAAGGAACAGATCGTTCAGATGAGCAACGGCTGTATCTGCTGCACCATCCGCGAGGATCTGCGCGCCACCTTGACCGACCTGGCCGAGCGGCGCCGCAAGGGCGAGCTCGAGTTCGACCGCATCGTGATCGAAACCACCGGCCTGGCCGACCCTGGTCCGGTGGCGCAGACCTTCTTCATGGACGACGAGATCGCCGAAAGCTACCTGCTCGACTCGATCCTCACGCTGGTGGACGTGAAGCACGCGCAGCAGCAGCTCGACGACCGCCAGGAAGCGCGCCGCCAGGTGGGTTTTGCCGACCAGATCTTCCTGAGCAAGACCGACCTGGTCGCGCCGGGGGACACCGAGGCGCTGGTCCAGCGCTTGAAGCGCATGAACCCGCGCGCGCCGCTCAAGGCCGTGCATTTCGGCGAGGTGGCGCTTAGCGAGGTGTTCGACCTGCGCGGCTTCAATCTCAACGCCAAGCTGGAAATCGACCCCGACTTCCTGAAAGCCGACGACGATCACGATCACGATCGCGGCCACGATCACGAGCATGGCGAACACTGCGACCACCCGTCGCACCACCATGCCCACGACGACGACGTGAAGAGCTTCGTGTTTCGCGCCGAGCGGCCCTTCAACCCGGCCAAGCTCGAAGAATTCCTCGGCACCATGGTCAACATCTACGGCCCGCGCATGCTGCGCTACAAGGGTGTGCTGCAGGTGCAGGGGTTCGATCGCAAAGTCATTTTCCAGGGCGTACACCAGCTGATGGGCAGCGACGTCGGGCCGGCCTGGGCCGAGGGCGAGGCGCGCACGAGCAAGATGGTGTTCATCGGCATCGATCTGCCCAAGGACATCTTCGACCAGGGTCTGGCGCAATGCCTGATGTAATTCGCATGGAGCGGCTCGACGCGTCGCTACAATGCGCGGCGCCCGAGCACGGCCCGGCAGCGGCGGCATGCCATACACAACAGGTATGACCGCGCAGGTATGAACCGCCGTGAGGAGAACTCCGCTGTGAGCAAGACCCCGGCCAAGACCGCGACCAAGACCGCGACCCGTCCCGCCGCCAAGCAGGCGAAGGCCCTGCCCGCCGTCAAGCCAGCGGTCAAGGGCACCAAGCTCGCCACGAAAGCGCGGGACTTGCCAGCCGCCAAGTCCGCTGCAAAGTCAGCCGTAAAGCCAGCTGCAAAGCCGGTCGCCAAGAAAACATCCTCTCCTGCGCCCGTCAAGGCGCTGGCCAAACAACCGAGTGGCAAGCCGACCGCCCCCGCGCCGGCTGCCCACAAGAAACCGACCGCCGCCGCCCCCGTGACGAAGGCCTCGGCCAAGACCGTGACTGCCCCGACCCCTCCCCAAGAGATCGCCCCGAAAAAAGCGCCTTCCAAGCCGGCCACCAAGCTGCGCTCCTCGCGCGCAGCGCACGCCCAGCCGGTCGACCTGCATCCGCCGTCGGTGCCGCTGCCGCCACCGAGTCGTCCGCCGCCCAGCAACGTGATCGACCTGCCGCGTCCGGTGCGCAAGATTGACCCGAAGCTCGCCAACGTCTGGAAGACCAAGGCCGGCCGTGACCTGAGCGAAGACGAGCTGATGTCGATGCCCGACGCCGAGTACATGAAGGACAAGCAGCTCGATTTCTTCCGCACGCGGCTCATGCAGCAGAGGAACGACCTGCTCGACAACGCCGGCGAAACCACCGAGCACCTGCGCGAAGACACCTCGATCGTGCCCGACCCGGCCGACCGCGCCACCATCGAGGAAGAGCATGCACTCGAGCTGCGCACGCGCGACCGCGAACGCAAGCTACTCAAGAAGATCTCGCAGTCGATCGCGCGCATCGAAGCCGGCGACTACGGCTTTTGCGACGAGACCGGCGAGCCGATCGGCCTGGGCCGCCTGCTCGCGCGCCCGACCGCCACGCTGTCGCTCGAGGCCCAGCAGCGCCGCGAGATGAAGCAAAAGATGTTCGGCGACTGACCGGCCAATGCTCGCCTGACGGACTGCGCCGATGGTCGACACCAAGCACGATTCCAAGCCCGATTCCAAGGACGGCAGCACCAGCTTCTTTCGCAAGGTGGTGAAGTTCGTCGCCAATCCGGCGACCGACTGGACCGAGCTGACGGCGCCACCCGAGGAGCCGATACAAAACGGCTACGCCAAGAGCGAGCTCAAGGCGATGATCGAGCGCAAGCGCCGCAACGACTTCGTGCGCAAGCGCGAGTTCGACATGCTGCGCAAGATCCGTCGCGAAGGCCTGCCGGCCGATGGCCTGTCAGGCATGCAGGGCACGTCTGATCTCGACGACTCGGATCAGCCCCGCTCCAGCGTGGCGCGCCCGGATGACGCGGTGGTCAAGGCCAAGATCGATGAGATCGAACAGCAGATGGACGGCGAGGTGAGCGGCCGCCGCAGCCAGATCACCCACACACCCTCGTTCTACACCGCCCCGACGGCGCAGGGCCGCTTCGACGAACAGGCGCCGGCGCTCAACCAGCCGTTCAGCAACGATGCGCCCTCCGATGCGGGGCCGGACACGCAACCATCGGAGTCACCCGCGGCGGCCTCTGCCTTGCCGAGCAATGCGCTGGCTTGGGATTCGACGTTGACCGAGGCGCGTGCTGCGTCCGCATCGCCGGTTGCAGCGGGGCCCACAGCGCCGGCCCTTGCGTCGAGCGTGTCGGCATCGCCGATCCGCGGGCCGGCACTGGGCCCGGCGGCCGCAACCAATTTTGGCGGCCCCCTGGGCGTCGAGGTCAACGACGTCGCCCCCGACCCCGAGCTTGACGAGGCGGTCATCTCCTTCGCCAATGCCGAGTTCGAAGCCTGCGAGCGCTCCATCAACGAGCTGATCTCGTCGCGCGGTACGCGCAGCAACCACGCCGAAACCTGGCTGGTGCTGTTCGACCTGTACCGCGCCACCGGGCAGCAGATGCCCTTCGAGAGCCTGGCGCTCGACTACGTTCAGCGCTTCGGTTGGTCGGCGCCGCAGTGGTTCTCGATACCGCAGTTGGTGGCGGCGGCCGAGGCGCAGTCGGGCGGTGCGGCGCGCGGCGGTGCGGTGCGCGTCGAGGGCAACGTCGGCTGGATCGCGCCGGGACGCATTGATGTCGACGCTGTGACGCAGTTGCGCGCCAAGACGCTGCAGATGCCGATGCCCTGGGTGCTCGACTGGAGCCCGGTGGCTTCCATCGAACTCGACGCTTGCAGCGACCTGATCAGGCTGCTGCACCACTGGAGCACGCAAGCGATCCAGATGCGCTGGATGAATTCCGAGCGCGTGCTGACGGTGCTTGCCGAGGCTGCGCCCACGGGTTCCCGTGATGCCGACCCGGTGCTCTGGTTGCTGCGCCTGGAGATGCTGCGCATGTCGAACCGGCCCGACCAGTTCGACGAAGTGGCGATCGACTACTGCGTGACCTACGAGGTCTCGCCGCCGTCGTGGGAGCGGCCTCTGTCGAGCGTCAAGCGTGCCGACACCGGCGGCGTCACGCTCAATTCCCGCGCCATGGTGACCGAAATCTCGACCGGCTTCGCCGAATCGCAGGTGCTCGAAGAAACCGGCGGCATCCGCAGCGCCGCCGTCGAGCTCTCGGGCCAGCTGGTGGGCGACATCGGCGACGTGCTGAGGCAACTCGAGGCCAAACTCGGCGGCGCCGGGGTTGTCAACATCAACTGTTCGCGGCTGATTCGCATGGATTTCTTGGCCGCAGGCGATTTGCTCAACTGGGTGCTCAACCGCCGCACCGAGAACCGGCTGGTGCATTTCGACGAGACGCACCGCCTGCTGGGCCTGTTCTTCAACGCGATGGGCATCAGCGAGCATGCCCGCGTAAGGGCACACACCGTTTGAGCCCGGGCGCAGCGACACACCCGAGCCTGCCCGTTGAACTCGGCGCCGCCGGCCCGATCTGCCCCTGATGGACTCCTACCACGGCACCACCATCCTCAGCGTGCGGCGCGGTCAGCAGGTCGCGCTCGGCGGCGACGGGCAGGTCACGCTCGGTCACATCATCGTCAAGGCCAGCGCGCGCAAGGTGCGCACGCTCTTCAACGGCCAGGTGCTGGCGGGGTTTGCCGGCGCGACCGCGGACGCCTTCACGCTGTTCGAGCGCTTCGAGGCCAAGCTCGAGAAGCACCAGGGGCAACTCGCCCGGGCCGCCATCGAACTGACCAAGGACTGGCGTACCGACCGCGTACTGCGCCGGCTCGAAGCGATGCTGGCCGTGGCCGATCGGCAGACTTCGCTCATCATCACCGGCAACGGCGACGTGCTCGAACCCGAGTACGGCATCGTCGCCATCGGCTCCGGCGGCGCCTATGCCCAAGCAGCCGCCCGCGCCCTGCTGGTACACACCGAGATGGCGCCGCGCGAGCTGGTCAAGAAGTCACTCGAAATTGCCGGCGAGCTGTGCATCTACACCAACCAGCAGCACACGATCGAGGTGCTGGAATGAGCCCGGTGCCGGGCCGCCACGAAGCGCGCGGGCTTCCCTGGCGCGATCGCTCGAGGTATGCCGCCAGCCAGGGTCTGTCATGGGCATGACGCCACAAGAGATCGTCCGCGAACTCGACCGCCACATCGTCGGCCAGAACGCCGCCAAGCGTGCGGTGGCCATCGCACTGCGCAACCGCTGGCGGCGCCAGCAGGTCGACGACGCGCTGCGCCCCGAGATCACACCCAAGAACATCCTCATGATCGGGCCCACCGGCGTGGGCAAGACCGAGATCGCGCGACGGCTGGCGCGGCTGGCCGACGCGCCCTTCATCAAGGTCGAGGCGACCAAGTTCACCGAGGTGGGCTATGTGGGCAAGGACGTCGACTCGATCGTGCGCGACCTGGTCGACATGGCCGTCAAGCAAACGCGCGAGGTGGCCATCCGCGCCCACCGCACGCACGCCGAAGACGCCGCCGAAGAGCGCCTGCTCGACGTCCTGCTGCCCACAGCGCGCGCCGAATTCGGCATCGCCGCCGCGCCGGCTGCCGACAGCGCCGCGCGCCAGACCTTTCGCAAGCGCCTGCGCGAGGGCGCGCTCGACGACAAGGAGATCGAACTCGAACTCACCGAGCCGCGCAGCGCCGTCGAACTGCTCGGCCCGCCCGGCATGGAAGAGATGGCCGAGCAGTTGAAGGGCATGTTCGCCAACCTCGGACAGCAGCGTCGCAAGGTGCGCAAGTGCAAGATCTCCGAAGCGCGCCGCCTGCTCATCGACGAGGAGGCGGCCAAGCTCGTCAACGAAGACGAGATCAAGGCGCAGGCGCTGGCCAACGCCGAACAGAACGGCATCGTCTTCATCGACGAGATCGACAAGGTGACCTCGCGCTCCGAGGGCGGTTCGAGCGGCGCCGAGGTGTCGCGCCAAGGCGTGCAGCGAGACCTGCTGCCGCTGGTGGAGGGCACCACGGTGACGACCAGGCACGGCATGGTCAAGACCGACCACATACTTTTCATCGCCTCGGGTGCTTTCCACCTGAGCAAGCCGAGCGACCTGATCCCGGAGCTGCAGGGGCGCTTTCCTATCCGCGTGGAGCTGGGTCCGCTGTCGGTCGACGACTTCGAGGCGATCCTGACGCAGACGCACGCCAGCCTGGTGCGCCAGTACCAGGCGTTGCTGGCCACCGAGGGCGTCACGCTCGAGTTCCTTCCCGAGGGCGTGCGCCGGCTCGCGCAGATCGCCTTCGACGTGAACGAGCGCACCGAAAACATCGGCGCGCGACGGCTCTCGACCGTGATGGAGCGTCTGCTCGACGAAGCCAGTTTCGACGCACCCCATCTGGCCGGCCAAACGGTGACGATCGATGCGGCCTACGTCGACGCCAAGCTCGGCGCGCTGGCGCTCGACGAGGATCTGTCGCGCTTCATCCTCTGAGGCGCGGGCGGCGGCGACCGCCACTCCGTCCCACACAATCGCCGCGCGCGACAGGCAGGAACGCGCAGGCAAGACAACGAGGGGAGATCCGTTATGCGCGTGCGTGCCCTCAAGGCAGCGGCGGTGCTGCTGCTCACCGTTTCGATCGGCGCGTTGGTATTCGCGCTGGGGTCGTCCGAGCAGGCGAGCCGCATCCAGGGCCCGAGCGCGCTGGTGGCGGTGGACGGGCGCGAGGTCTGGATCAGCGTCGATGACGAACTCTGGCGCGTATCGCCCGACGGCGAGTTGCGCTCGCGCACGAGCCTCGCGAGCATCGGGCTGCCGGGGCCGCCCGCCAATCTGGCGCACCACCCGAGCGGCGCCATCGTGGCGACGGTGCGCGACGACCCGGCGCTGTATTTCATCGACGCCACTCAGCCTCACGTCGTGCGCAAGATCGAGCCACGCTGGCCGTCCGACCTGGCGCGGCACGGTGCGCGCGCCATCAACCTGGCCTTCCATGGCGACGGCCGTTTCGCCATCGCCACCGGCGGCGGCCACACCGTGGCCCTGTTCGACGCCGAGGGCGCCTATCTCGCGCGCACACCCGAGGGCACCTACAAGTTCACCAACGGCCTTTGGTGGCAGGACGATGCGCTCTGGACCACCGACACCAACCGCTACCGGCTCAAGCGGCTGGACGGAACCACGCTCGCGGTGCGCGAGGAGCGGCAGCTCTCCGAACTGTCGCCCTCGCGCTACCTCGGGCCGGCGCGCGCTCACCCGCGCGCCGGCCCAGAAAGGCGCGCGGCGCTCGTGCGGTTTCGCAACGGCATGGTGCAGGGCGGCATCGTCGCCATCGGCGACGGCGATCGGGAAGCGGCGTTCCCGCATGCCGGCGAGATGGAGCCGCGCGACTTCGACTGGCTCGGCAACGGCGAGCTGCTCGCGAGCGACGGCGCAACGTTCTCGGTACTGCGCTGGTCGGCCGATCGCCAGCCGCTCGGCGCTTTCGGCGACGCCGCGCTGCGCGGGCACTGGGACGAACTGGCGAGCCGGCGTGCGCGGCTGCAGCATCGCTACAGCGTCGGCATCGCGGCGGCCATCGCGAGCTTCGCGGTCGCCTTCGCGCTGGCACTGTGGGCCGAATGGTCGGGCCGGCGCGCACGCCAGCGCCGCGCGCCGATCGACCTGTCGCGGCTGGGCACGCTGCGTGTGTCGCAAGGCGAGCTGATTCGCATGAACCTGCGGGTCAATGCCGGGGTTCTGTGGGTGGGGGTGTCCTGGGCGCTGTTCGAACTCACGCCCCTCTCGCGCTGGCTCGACGCGGCCGGCGGCACGGGTCTGCGGATCGGCGTTCTGCTGGTGGTCATCGTGGCCGCCCTCATCAGCCTGCCGATGTGGATGCGTCGTCTGAAGCGCGTGTCGCGCGAGAGCGCATTCGAGCCAATGTTCAATGCGCTGGCCGTGCGCAAACTCGAAGCCAGCGACGCCCTCGGCATGGACCTGCGCGACGGCGAGCACGTGCTCGAAACTTTCACCTGGATGCGCCCCACGCTGCACTGGGCAGTGCTCACCAACGAGCGGCTGCTGGTGTACGTGGCCACGCTGATGGACCACCGCCTGCAGTCGCAGCATGCACTCGGCGACGTGGTCGCGGTGAGCACCGAGCGCGGCACGCTGACTCCCGGCCAGGCTCAGGCGAGCGAGTCATGGCTGCAATGGAGGGCCGGCGGCTGGCTCGAGCTGGTGCTGCGCGGCGGCGAGGTGCTGTCGGGCGCGGTGTCGTCGGCCACGGTCGCCGGGCGGGTCGTGGCCACGCTGCTGCGGCGCCCAGGCGTGCTGGCTGGGGGAATACCGACCGCCCGCGCCCAGGGGAGCGCGGGGGCGACCACGCGCCAGCCTGACGCTCGCACGGCCGCGCTCGCGTCGGCTCTGATTCCGGGCCTGGGCCAGTGGATGCAGCGCCGCAAGGCGGCCGCGCTGCTGATGTTCGTGCCTTGGGCCTTGGCGATGGTCACGCTGTTCATTCCGATCGTCTGGACGCTCTACGGGCCGCGTGCCGAGGTTTCCACGTCCACCCTTGCCTCTGCCGCGGTCTTGGCGCTGTTTGATGCGGCCTTCGCCGCTTGGGACGCGTGGCGCATGGGCCCGCGGACTGCCGCATGAGCGCGCATGGCGCATCCGGGTCGACTCCTCTCGAGGGCAACACGCAGTCGTTGCCGAACAAGCCCTTAGGGTTTGCGGTCGCACGATGACTTGGCGCAGGCGCTGGGCCAGACACTGGGACGAAGTCAGGTACTGCTCGGCGGCCTGTCGCAAGCTCAGGTCGCCGGATGGCTGAGGTTGCGTGCTCGCGGCTTTGAGCGACCTCGGCCGCTCAACGCCGAAGCCGCGCCGCAGCGATGGTCAGCAGGCCGTCGAAGATCAGCGTGTCGATCAGTTCGTAGTCGATGCCCAGCGCCGGAGCGACCTTCCAGCCAGCGCCACCGGTCACGATGCAGCGCGGCGCCTGGCCGCATTTGGCTTGCAGTTGTCGGTGCATGCGTTCGATCGCGCCGGTGATCGCGAAAGTGCCACCGCTGGTGAGTGCGTCGGAGGTGTTGGTCGGAAACTCGCGCACCTCGCCAGTCGGAACGCGCAGCCCCGCGGTGCCAGCCTCGAGGGACTTGAGCATGATGCCGTGGCCCGGCAGGATGAGGCCGCCGAGAAAACGTCCGTCCGGGTCGAGCGCATCGACGGTGACCGCGGTGCCGACCATCGCCACCAACACCGGTACGCGCACGCCCACTGCCGCGAGCCGTGCGCGCGCGCCGATGAGCGCGACCCAGCGGTCGCTGCCCAGGCGCAGCGGGTGGTCGTAGCCGTTGGTGACGCCCGCCTCGGTCGCGCTCGAGACCACCCAGCGCGCCGCCACGTCCCACAGCTCGAGCTGTTCCTCGACACGGTGGCGCACCGAGTCGCCTGCCACGCAGCAACCGAGCATGGCGTCAGGCGGTGCGAGGCGCGCCCAGTCGCCGCCGCCGTCGGCGAGCTGGTCAATGTTTTCGAGGAACACCGCGCCCTGCGCCAGCGGCTCGCTGGCGGGCGTCAGCGAGCCGTACTGCGCCCACTTCAGCCGCGTGTTGCCGATGTCGATGGCCAGCAAATTCATTGCGCTCGCGCTCCGTGCCGCTTCATTCGGACCCGACTCCCGGTTCGGTGTCTTCTTGCACCAGCGTGTTGCCCAGGCCCAGCAGTTCACGCGCCTTCGCGACGCGGCGCTGTGCTTCGCGTGGCCGCCGCGCCAGGCTGCGCTGGATCACCCACACCAGCCCGATCAGCTGCGAGCGCGTGCGGGCCCGGCTGACCCGCAGTGCCAGGAGCGAGCCGCTCACCGGCCCGTCGACCAGCACGCTGCCGAGCAGCAGGGCACGCACTTCGGCAAGAACCTGCTCGTCGGGGTCGCCGTCCTCGCCGGCTGCGCCGCCGTCACGCGCGTCGGTGTCCACGGTCTCGTGCGGGCCCGGCGGGGCCGCACGAGGCCGAAACGGGTCGGGCGCAGTCGCCTCGGCAACGAAGGGGGACGGCACGTCGGGCACTGGCAGGGCCGCCTGCGCCATCGGCTCGTGCAGCGCCGGCTCATGCATCACCGGGTCGCTTGCGTCGAGCGGTTCGTCGAGCGTTGTCAGAGGGTCGCCGGGGGCTGACTCGGCGAGCACCGCGGTCGGCTCGGCACGGGGCTGCGGCTTGGCATGCTGCGCTGGCTCGACTGGC
>NZ_JANMWL010000291.1:0-2728 GCF_031393925.1 Methylibium sp.
CTTGTTGCGCAGGCTCAGCTCGATGTTGATGCGCTCGATGCCTTCGGTGTACTCGCCCATGCGCGGCAGCGGGATCACCACGTCTTCATTGATCTTGAAGGCGTTGGTGTGCTTGCTGATGGCCGCGGTGCGCTTGCGGTCGAGCCAGAACTTCTTGCGCGCGTCGGCGCTCACCGCCACGAAACCCTCGCCGTGGCGTGAATTGGCGATGCGCACCACCTCGCTGGCGGCACGCGCCACCGCATCGGGGTCGTTGCCGGCGATGTCGCCCACCAGCACCATCTTCGGCAAACCGCCGCGCTTGCTCTTGGTGGCGTAGCCCACCGCCTTGAGATAGCGGTCGTCAAGGTGCTCGAGGCCGGCGAGCACAACGGAGGAAGGACCCCGTTCTTGCTGATTCACGCCACCGTCGCGTGCCAGCGAGAACATGTAGTCCTTGATCTCGACGATGCTCGGCACTGCTTCCTTGGCCTGGCCGAAGAACTCCAGGCACACCGTGCGTGTATGCGCGGGCATCTTGTGTACCACCCAACGCGCGCTGGTGATCAGGCCGTCGCAGCCCTCCTTCTGGATGCCCGGCAGACCGGCCAGGAACTTGTCCGTCACGTCCTTGCCAAGGCCCTGCTTGCGGAACACGCCGCCGGGGATGTCGAGCCGCTCGGTACGCAGCGGCGTCTTGCCGTCGGCCGCGAACCAGTGCAACTCGAAGCTCGCCATCGCGGCGTCGTGGATCTTGCCGAGGTTGTGGTCCATGCGCACCACCTCGAGCCACTCGGCGTCGGGTGTGACCATGCGCCACGAAACCAGGTTGTCGAGCGCCGTGCCCCACAGCACCGCCTTCTTGCCGCCCGCGTTCATGGCGATGTTGCCGCCGATGCAAGAGGCCTCGGCCGAGGTTGGATCCACCGCGAACACGTAGCCGGCGCGCTCGGCGGCGTCGGCCACGCGCTGCGTCACCACGCCGGCCTCGGTCCACACCGTGGGCACTGTCCCGGGCATGCCGGGCAGTTCGACGAACTCCACCTCGGTCATCGCCTCGAGCTTCTCGGTGTTGATGACCGCGCTCTTCCAGGTGAGCGGGATCGCGCCACCGGTGTAGCCGGTGCCGCCGCCGCGCGGGATGATCGTCAAGCCCAGCTCGATGCAGCCCTTGACCATCGCCGCAGTCTCGGCCTCGGTGTCGGGCGTCAGCACCACGAACGGGTACTCGATGCGCCAGTCGGTCGCGTCGGTCACGTGCGAGACGCGCGACAGACCATCGAACTTGATGTTGTCCTTGCGCGTGTGGCGGCCCAGTTTCCTGAGCGTGCGCTGCCGCAACTCGGCCACCACCTCGAAGCTCGCCGAGAAGCGCCGCACCGCCGCATGCGCCGCCACCAGGAGCTCGCCCACCGATGCGTTGCGCTGCTGCGCCTGCAGTTCAGGCTGGAGGGCCTCAGGCGTGCGGCGTTTGTCGATCTCATGCAAGCGATGGTCCAGCGCTTCGACCAGCAGCTTGCGCCGCCGGGGGTTGTCCTGCAGATCGTCCTGCAGGTAGGGGTTGCGCTGCACCACCCAGATATCGCCCAACACCTCGTAGAGCATGCGCGCCGAGCGGCCGGTCTGGCGCTCGGCGCGCAGCTGCTCCAGCAGCTGCCAGGCGCGCTCGCCCAGCAGCCGGATCGCGATCTCGCGGTCGGAGAACGAGGTGTAGTTGTAGGGAATCTCGCGCAGCCGCGGCGTGTTGGCCGACTGGGCGGCGTCGATTGCGGTGCAGGGAGGGAGCGGTGCGTTCATGGGTGACGGCTGAAGGCGGGGGCCGCGGCGAGGTGGATTATCGCGGTGCAGCAAAGGCTTGAAAGGTATGGCCGCTCAATGACGCGCGTGCCGGATCGGTGAAGCCTTTGGGTGGCCGGCAGCAGATGGGATTGGCCCTTGGCTCGGCGGCATTAGCATGCCCCGATGCCCGCCCTCTGCCCCTGGCCCTATCCCCTCTGGATCGCCCACCGCGGCGCCGGCAAGTTGGCGCCGGAAAACACGCTGGCCGCCTTCGACTGCGGCCTCGCGCACGGCTACCGCATGGCCGAATGCGACGTGACGCTCTCTCGCGACGGCGTGGCCTACCTGCTGCACGACGAGCGGCTCGAGCGCACCACCAACGGCCGCGGCATCGCGCTCGAGCAGACATGGGCGCTGCTCGCGCAGCTCGATGCCGGCACCTGGCAGGGCGAGCGATTCGCCCGCGAGCCGCTGGCCACGCTCGCGGCCCTTGCGGCGTTCGCTCAGGCGCGCGGCCTCGTGCTCAACCTCGAGATCAAGCCGGGGTCGGGTGACGATGTGCGCTGCGGCCGGTTCGCGGCGGCCGAGACGCTGCGCCTGTGGGCCGGCCAGGCGCCGCTGCCGCTGCTCAGTTCCTTCTCGCACACGGCGCTGGCAGCGGCGCGGGACGCCGCGCCGCAGCTGCCGCGCGCCCATCTGTTCGAGCGGCTCGCGCGCGGCTGGCTGGCCGATGCGCTGGCACTGGGCTGCGTGGCGATCGTGGTGAATCATCGCGCGCTCGACTCGGCAGCCATCGCCCAGGCGCATGCGGCCGGGCTGCGGGTGCTGGCCTACACGGTCAACGATGCGGCGGTGGCCGAGCGGCTGATTTCGACCGGCATCGACGGGCTGATCACCGATGCGGTGAACCGCCTCGGGCCGGGTGCCGCCAAGCCCGGCTCGGGCTGAAGCGAGCACCGGCGCGCTGGCT
>NZ_JANMWL010000032.1:0-2145 GCF_031393925.1 Methylibium sp.
CCGCTGCGCGGTCGGGTCATCGGGGCCCTGCCTAGAATCGCCGCCCGTGCCAAGCATCCTCAACCTCGCCGCCTACCGCTTCGTCGCCCTCACCGACCTGGCCGCCCTGCGCGAGCGGCTGCTGGCCGCGGCGAGCGAGCGCGCGCTCTTGGGCACGGTCCTGCTGGCCGCAGAGGGCATCAACCTGTTTCTTGCCGGGGCGCCGGCCGCGGCGCGCGGCTTCGTCGCCGAGCTGCACGGCGACGCGCGCTTTGCCGCCATGACGGTGAAAGAAAGCTGGAGCGCGGCGCCGCCGTTTTGGCGCCTGCGGGTGAAGATCAAGCGCGAAATCATCCGCATGAATCACCTCACCGCGCACCCCACCGCGCACCCCGCCAAGGGCCGCGCGCCGGCCGTCGATGCCGCCACGCTCTCGCGCTGGCTCGATGCCGGGCGCTGCGACGCCGGCCGTGAGCTGGTGTTGCTGGACACGCGCAACGGCTTCGAGGTCGACGCCGGGCGCTTTGCCGGCGCGCTCGACTGGCGCCTGGGCAAGTTCAGCGACTTTCCCGCCGCGCTCGAAGCCGGCCGTGCCGCGCTCGAAGGCAAGACGGTGGTGAGCTATTGCACCGGCGGCATCCGCTGCGAGAAGGCGGCGCTGCTGCTGGCCGAGCGCGGCGTGGCGCATGCGCTGCAGCTCGAGGGCGGCATCCTCGGCTACTTTGCGGCGGTCGGGCCGCGTCACTTCGAGGGCGAGTGTTTCGTGTTCGACGAGCGCCGTGTCGTCGACGCTGCCTTGCGGCCGGCCTCGACGTAGATACTCCCTTTGATGACATTGCCCGCCGCGTCGACGCGCCGCTCCTTCCTGACCCGACTGGCCGGCCTGGGCCTGGCCATGGGCCTGGCGTGGCCAGGCCTCTGCGCGTCGGCAGCACCCGGCGCGCCGACGCCGGCCGCGGCACCGGCCTCGGCACCCGTCACCGGTTACGTGGTGCCGATCGGCGGTGCGCTCAAGTACGAGAACGCCGAGATCTGGCAGCGCCTGGTGCAGCTTTCCGGCGGCGCAGGTGCGCGCTGGGTGGTGGTGCCGGCGGCGGCGGCCAACCCGGAGACGACGGGCGCGCGCATCGTCGAGGCGCTCGCCGCCCAGGGTGCGGCGGCCGAATTGCTGCCGGTGTCGCCGCGCTGGACGGGGCTCGATGCCGATGAGGCCGTGCGCGACCCGGTGCTGGTGGCCAAGGCTCGCGCCGCACGCGGCGTGTTCTTTGCCGGCGGCGCGCAAGCGCGCATCGTTGACGCGCTGCTCGAGGGCGACGGCAAGCGCACACCGCTGCTCGAAGCGATCTGGTCGGTGTATGAAAGCGGCGGCGTGATCGCCGGCACCAGCGCGGGCGCGGCGGTGATGAGCGAGACCATGTTCCGCGACGCCGCCAATGTGCTGGGCGTGCTCAAGGCCGGCCGTGCCGAAGAAGGCCGCGAGATCGACCGAGGGCTGGGCTTCGTCGGCCCCGACCTCTTCATCGACCAGCATTTCCTCAAGCGCGGGCGCATCGGCCGGATGCTGCCGCTGATGCTGCAAAAGAACTACCGCCTGGGCCTGGGCATTGAAGAGAACAGTGCGGCCATCCTGCATGGCAGCGAGGTCGAGATCATCGGCGGCAAGGGCGCGCTGCTGGTCAACCTGACTGACGCCACGCACGACACGACGCTCGGCGCCTTTAATCTGCGCAATGCGCGCCTGACCTACCTGGACCGCGGCGACCGCCACAACCTGGCCACCGGCGCGACCACGCCGTCGGCGCAAAAGCTCGCCGGCATGTTGATCGACCCGCACGCGCCGGACTTCCGGCCCTACTTTCGGCGCATGCCCTTCGTGCCCGACATCCTGGGCGATTCGGCGATCGTCAACGCCATGGCCAACCTGATCGACAACGCCGAAACCGAGGCCTACGGCCTGGCCTTCAGCGGCATTCCGCCGCGCGACGACCCGCGCCCCGACCTGGGCTTCGAGTTCCGCCTGCGCCGCCTGCCCGACAGCCTGGGTTGGTACACCGGCGCCTTTGGCGGCGAGGATTACACGGTGCTCAACCTCGCGCTCGACGTGACGCCGGTGACGATGACGCGGCCGCTGTACCAACCGCTCGCACCGGCGGCGTCGGCGCCAGC
>NZ_JANMWL010000034.1:0-11813 GCF_031393925.1 Methylibium sp.
TGCTGCCGATCATCCAGCTCAACACCTGGGTCAAGTAGCCCGACAGCGTGCCAGGCGAGCATGGTCGGCGGCGGGCTGTGCAGTGCAGTGCTTCCGAATTCAAGCTTGCGGAAGAACTTTCAGACAACGGTGTCTCGGGGCAGGTGCCGACAGCGGCTGGCTGGATCAGCGGCCGCATGTCACAGGCAAGCGCGCTTGCCTTGCTGCGGCCCCGCGACCACCCATCCACGGCACGGCTCTTGCGTCAGTTCTGTAAGGGGTTGGCCCCGGTCGCTTGCCAGCACCGACCGAGGGCCCTGCTTCACTGGCTTGTGTTGCCTGGAGGTTCGCGCATGACGTCCACCGCCACAGAACTCGTCACCATGCCGCGCTCTGGCCTGCCGATCGCCAGGATGCGCAGCGTCTACCGCGTCGGCGACGTCAAGCGCCGGCTCGACAAGCTGCCCGCCAAGGAACACGAGCAATTGCGCGCCACCTACGAGCGCATGCTCGAGCGCGGTTGCGAGCGCTTCCAGGTCAAGCCTTCGGGCGTGCCCGCGATGGACCATCTTTACGAGGAACTGCCCAATTTCGTCGCCGTGCTCGACGAGGTGAAGCGCCAGCTCGCGCTGTGCAGCGACAGTCGCGACGCACTCGAGATCACGCCCATGCTTCTGCTGGGCCCGCCCGGTGTCGGCAAGACGCATTTCGCGCGCGAGATCGCGCAGCTGCTCGGCACCGGCATGGGCTTTTTGTCGATGAGTTCGCTCACCGCCGGGTGGGTGCTCAGCGGCGCGAGCAGCCAGTGGAAAGGCGCGCGTCCGGGCAAGGTGTTCGAGACCCTGGTCGACGGCGAGTACGCCAACCCGGTGATGGTGGTCGACGAGATCGACAAGTCCGGCGGCGAGCATGCCTACGATCCGCTCGGCGCGCTCTACAGCCTGCTCGAGCACGACACCGCCGGCGCCTTCACGGACGAGTTCGCCGAGGTACCGATCGACGCCAGTCAGGTGATCTGGGTGGCCACCGCGAACGACGAGCGCGCCATTCCCGACCCCCTGCTCAACCGCATGAACGTGTTCGAGGTGCGGGCACCTGACCGCGATGCCGCACGCACGATCGCGACCAGGCTCTACCGCGGCATCCGCGCCGACCACGACTGGGGCAACCGCTTCGCGCCCGCGCCGGCCGACGACGTGCTCGACGCGATGAGCCAGCTGGCGCCGCGCGAGATGCGGCGAGCCTGGAGCTGCGCCTTCGGCAACGCCAAGCTGGCCGGGCGCAATGTGATCGAGGTGCGCGACTTGCCCGAAGCGCAGGGGCGCAAGGCGGCGATCGGCTTCGTGCAGTAGCGCTACATGCCAGCCAGCACGACCTTCAGGCGCCTGCCATGGCAGCAGGCCTCGAATTCGACGCCGTCGATGGCAGTGGGCCGATCGATGCGCGCCGGGCGACTCGAACAAAAAGAGAGCCCCGTGCGCATGCCTGCGCGGGGCCCCTTGGCGCACGAAGGCGCGGCACGGACGGTTCCGGGTCTTCAGTACACCAAGCCCTGAGCCGTCGCGTCGGCAGTCGTGCCGCTGTTGCCGGCGGCGTAAAACGCGTAGGTGAAGCGCGTCGTGCCGGCAATGATCCTGACGCGCGCGCCGTTGGCGCCGGTGAGTTGCAGTGTGCCGCCGCTCGGCTGCCCCGAACTCAGCGTGAAGGGTGCGAACTGGTCGAGCCGCACATAGCCATCGGCCACGCCAACCAGGCCGGAGAACGCGACGGTCGCGCTGCCAGTGGTCAAATCGAGGCTGTAGTCGACGGTGTGAAACCACTGCACCGGGGCAGCGTTTGCGGCCGCCACCGTCAGACCCTGGTAGCCGAGCTTTACGGTCAGGTTACTGGCGTCCTCGGCGAACTGTGCGCCGACGTTGCCCGTGAGGCTCAGCGCGGGGATGCCGAAGCCGGTGAACACCACGTCGGCCGTTCCACTGGATGTGGTGGCCGTCGCCGAGTAGGTGCTTAAGGTGAGCTTCACGCTGCCGCTCACCGTCTGCGCGGCGACGACGCAGTTCTGCGAGGTCACGGTGATCGAGTCACCCGGCGTGGGCGCGGTGGCATTGGCCTCGTTGATGCTGAAGAGCAGGCTGCCACTGTCGCAGGCTTGGGTCGTCGTGGTCAGCGCCAGCGCTTTCACGCGATCCGCGGCCTGCGTCTGGCTGCGTTCGATCAGCTTGCCCATCGCCAGGCGCTGCACGGTGGCGTCGAATGCCATCGCGCGCGTCGACGCAGCGGCCGTGACAACGCCGCCGCTGCCGGTGAAGAGCGCCAGGCTCGAGAAGCCCGCCAGGGTGCTGCGCGCGGCACCGTCGGCGGTGCCGGCGTAGCCGGTGCTGTTGATGTCGGCGGTCGCCGCGCTCGGCCCCGCCGCAGCGGCGCTGCCACTGTCGCCGCCACCGCCTCCGCACGCCAGCAGCGTCGCAGACAGGACACTCACCGCACTTATCTTCAGAAAACCGTGCATGACCGCTCCTCCATTTGTTTGATTGATGTTCGCCGTTTCGCACACCATCGCGTCGGCACCCGCGGATTCAACGACATGGCGCGCCGTGGGGCAGTGCAGACTTCACGCCGGCCGACGGGGCGAACGCGCTTGCCCCTTGAAGCATGCCGCCTGTCGGCGCGCTGCAACGCTTGTCTGCCGATTGCACCCTGATCGGCCGCCGTTAGCATGCAGTCATGAGCGTCACCCTCGCCGGACAACTCGTCGTCGCCATCTCCTCGCGCGCGCTGTTCGACTTCGAGGAGGAAAACAAGCTGTTCGAGTCTGGCGACGACCGCGACTACATGCGCCTGCAACTGCAGCGCGTGGACGCGCCGGCCCAGCCTGGCGTGGCGTTCTCGCTGGTGCAAAAGCTGCTCGCCTTCAACCGCGGCGACGCGCCGCGCGTGGAGGTTGTGATCCTTTCGCGCAACGACCCGGTCTCTGGCATGCGCGTGTTCCGCTCCGCGCAGCACTACGGCCTGCCGATCCAGCGCGGCGTTTTCACCCGCGGCGCCTCGCCGTGGCGCTACTTGAAGCCGCTGCACGCCCACCTGTTCCTCAGCGCCAATGCCGAAGACGTGCGCTCGGCGCTCGGCGCGGGCGTGCCGGCGGCGCGCGTGCTGCCGCATTCGGTGCGCGCTTCCGAGGCCCACCCCAACGAGGTGCGCATCGCCTTCGACGGCGACGCCGTGCTGTTCTCAGACGAGGCCGAGCAGGTCTACCAGAGCGGCGGCCTCGACGCCTTCCAGGCCCACGAGCGCGAGCATGCTGCCAGCCCGCTGCCGGCGGGGCCCTTCAAGCCCTTGCTGCATGCCTTGCAGGCGCTGCAGGAGGCCGGCACCGAACACATGCACATCCGCACCGCGCTGGTCACGGCGCGCAGTGCGCCGGCCCACGAGCGCGCCATCCGCACGCTGATGGACTGGCACATCGAGGTCGACGAGGCCATGTTCCTCGGCGGCCTTGCCAAGGGCGAGTTCCTGCGCGAGTTCGAGCCGGATTTCTTCTTCGACGACCAGACCGGGCATGTGGACGGCGCGGCGTCGCACGTGCCGGCCGGGCATGTGTCCTGCGGCGTGACGAACGCCTGAGCCGCACCGCGTCGGCGCCAGCCTCTCAGCCCGGCTGGCGCATGCGCCGTTGCAGGCCGTCGAGGTCGAGCACCCTCAGGCCGCCGTATTCGATGCGAATGAGCTGCTGCGCTTGCAGCGCCTGCAGCGCCTGGTTCACGCGCTGGCGCGACAACCCCACCAGGTAGCCCAGCTCCTGTTGGGTGATGCGCAGCAGGCTGCCGACGCCGGGGTAGAGCACCGGATGGAACAGCGCGGCCAGGCTGCGTGCCACGCGCGAGTCGGGGTCGGTCATGCGGTCGATCTCGCGCGCGGCGATGAATTGGCCGAGCCGCTCGTTGATCTGGTTGAGCACGTAGCGGTTGAACGGGATGCTGGTCTCGAGCAGCGCGTAGAAGGTCGCCGTCGGCAGGCCCGCCACCAGGCTCGTGCGCAGCGCCTCGATGTTGTAGCGGTAGGCCTCGCGCTTGAGCAAGGTGCCCTCGCCGAACCAAGCGCCCGGCGGCACGCCGGTGAAGGTGATGGGCGTGCCGAGCGCACTGTCGTTGCTCATCTTCAAAAGGCCGTCGATCACGCCGAACCAGTAGGTTGCGGGACGCCCGATGCGACAGACCAACTCGCCCACCTCGGCCTCGGCGACGACGAGCGCGACCTCGGCCCGTGTGCGCTTGGCTGGCTCCAGCACGTCGAGCCAGGCAATGCCGGCCAGCTCTTCGAGGGTGAGTGCGCGGGCGCGTTCGCGCAGGCTGGGGGCGGTTGTCATCGTGAGGGAAAGTCCCGGCCGGGCTGTCCCTAGGATTGTCGTCATAACGACAAGCGAGCGTCAAACTTCTCACTAGCATCGCGCCTTCACGCAGCGTGTGTCGCGTCGGCGACGGCTGCGTAACGGAGTCCCCCTGGTGCTGACGACCTTTCCCCGCCTGCTGCTCGAGCATGCTGCGAAGCGCCCCGACGCGCCGGCCCTGCGCGAAAAGGAATACGGCATCTGGCAGACGCTCAGCTGGAGCGCGCTCGCCGCGATGGTCCATGACCTGGCGGGCGGGTTGGCGGCGGCGGGCCTGCAGCGCGGCCAGCACGTGGTGGTGGTGGGCGCCAACCGGCCGAGGCTCTGCGCCGCGATGCTGGCGGCGCAGTCGCTCGGCGCGATCGCGGTGCCGCTCTACCAGGACGCGGCCGGCGCCGAGTTCGTGTTCCCGCTGGGCAACGCCGAGGTCGCGTTTGCCTTGGTCGAAGACCAGGAACAGGTCGACAAGCTGCTGGGGCTGCGGCCGCAGTGCCCGCGCCTGGCGCACATCTGGTATGACGAGCCACGCGGCCTACGCCACTACAGCGAGCCGGGCCTGGCCTCGATGGACGCCCTGGCCGAGGCCGGGCGCGCCTTCAATGCGCAGCACCCCGGCCATGTGCAGGCCGAAATCGCCCAGGCCGACGCGCACGACGTGGCGGCGATGTTCTTCACCTCCGGCACCACCGGCAACCCCAAGGGTGTGGTGCACACCCACCACACGCTGATCGACCGCGCAGCGGCCGGCCAGCGTTTCGACAAGCTCACCGCGGCCGAGGAAGTGCTCGCCTACCTGCCGGCCGCCTGGATCGGCCAGAACATCTTCAGCTACGCGCAGTGGCTGGTGTGCGGCTACGTGGTGAACTGCCCCGAGTCGGCCAGCACGGTGACGATCGACTTGAAGGAGATCGGCCCGACCTATTACTTCGCACCGCCGCGCATCTTCGAGGGGCTGCTCACCAGCGTGATGATCCGCATGGAGGACGCGAGTGCGCCCAAGCGCTGGCTGTTCGCGCACTTCATGGTGCTGGCGCGGCGGGTGGGGCCGGCGGTGCTGGCGCGGCGTGTCGGACCGGCGTCGCCGGCCAGCGGCCGCGACGGCCAGCACGTCTCGCTCGTCGATCGGCTGCACTACGCGCTGGGTAACTGGGTCATCTATGGGCCGCTGCGCAACACGCTGGGCCTGTCGCGCGTGCGGCTGGCCTACACCGCGGGCGAGGCGATCGGGCCCGACCTCTTCAGCTTCTTCCGCGCCATCGGCGTGACCCTCAAACAACTCTACGGCGCGACCGAAACCGCCGTGTTCGTGTGCCTGCAACCCGACCACCAGGCCAAGGCCGACACGGTGGGCGTGCCGATCGATGGCGTCGAGTTGAAGGTGGCCGACAACGGTGAGATCCTGGTGCGCTCGCCGGGGCTGCTCAAGGAGTACTACAAGAACCCGGTGGCGACCGCCGAGGTGCTGACGGCCGATGGCTGGTACCACACCGGCGACGCCGGCTTCCTGGACGCGCAGGGGCACCTCAAGATCATCGACCGCGCCAAGGACGTGGGCCGCCTGCAGGGCGGCGTCCACGACGGCGCCATGTTCGCGCCCAAGTACGTGGAGAACAAGCTCAAGTTCTTTGCGCACATCAAGGAGGCGGTTGCCTTCGGCGACCGCCGCGACCGGGTCTGCGCCTTCATCAACATCGACCTGAACGCGGTGGGCAATTGGGCCGAGAAGCGCAACTTGCCCTATGGCGGCTATGCCGATCTCGCGGGCAAGCCTGAGGTCTACGAACTGGTTCGCGAGTGCGTGGAGAAGGTCAATGCCGACCTGGCCGTCGACGAGAAGCTGGCCGGCTCCCAGATCAGCCGCTTCATGATCCTGCACAAGGAACTCGACGCCGACGACGGCGAGCTCACGCGCACCAGCAAGCTCAAGCGCGGCCACATCGCCGACAAGTACCGCGTGCTGATCGAGGCGCTCTACGAGGGCCGCAGCTCGCAGTTCATCCAGACGCAGGTGAAGTTCGAAGACGGGCGCACAGGCGTGGCGGAGGCCGACCTGCGCATCGTCGATGCCAAGGTGTTCCCGGCCGTGCGGAGGGCCGCCTGATGGACGCCCGCACCGGCGCGGTCGGTGCGGGCGACTCGAAGGGCGCCGCCGCCGACCCCGCCGCCGCGCGCGCAGGGCGCATCGGCGCGGTGATCCTGGAGGTGAAGAACATCTCGCTCGCCTTTGGCGGCGTGAAGGCGCTCGGCGACATCAGCTTCGACGTGCGCGAGCACGAGGTGCGCGCCATCATCGGCCCCAACGGCGCCGGCAAAAGCTCCATGCTCAACTGCATCAACGGCGTCTACCAGCCGCAACAAGGCTCGATCACCTTTCGCGGCAGGACCTTAAAGCACATGAACTCGCGTCAGGTGGCCGCGATGGGCGTGGCGCGCACCTTCCAGAACCTGGCGCTGTTCAAGGGCATGAGCGTGCTCGACAACATCATGACCGGGCGCCACATGAAGATGAAGAGCACGCTGTTCGCGCAGGCGCTGCGCAACCCCTTCGGCTGGGGCTCGGCCGAGCGCGAGGAGTCCGAGCAGCGCCTGTGCGTCGAACGCATCATCGACTTCCTGGAGATCCAGCCCTTTCGCAAGACGGCCGTCGGCAAGTTGCCTTACGGGCTGCAAAAGCGCGTCGACCTTGGACGCGCGCTGGCGATGGAGCCGCAGGTGCTGCTGCTCGACGAACCCATGGCCGGCATGAACGTCGAAGAGAAGCAGGACATGTGCCGCTTCATCCTCGAAGTGAACGACGAGTTCGGATGCACCATCGTGCTGATCGAGCACGACATGGGCGTGGTGATGGACATCAGCGACCGCGTGGTGGTGCTCGACTACGGCAAGAAAATCGGCGACGGCACGCCGAGCGAGGTGCGCGCTGATCCCGAGGTGATCAAGGCGTATCTGGGGACGTCGCATTGAAGACCGCCCTGGTTGATCGACCCATTGCCCGGTATGGCGCCCGCTCCCTTCGGGACAGGGCGGGGGTGAGGGCCGGCCGGCGTTCCCCTCATCCCCCCCCTCTCCCCAAAGGGGCGAGGGGGTAAGACACACAGCATGGGCTTCTTCCTCGAAACCTTGCTCGGCGGCCTCATGGTCGGCATGCTCTATTCGCTGATCGCGCTCGGCTTCGTGCTGATCTACAAGGCCAGCGGCGTGTTCAATTTTGCGCAGGGCGCGATGGTGCTGTTCGCCGCCCTGGCGATGGCGCGCTTTGCCGAATGGCTGCCCGGATTGACCGGCCTCACCACCAAGTGGGCCGTCAACGTGCTGGCCTTTGCCATGGCGATGGCGGTGATGGTGGCGCTTGCCTGGGCGATCGAGCGGCTGGTGCTCGGCAAGCTCGTCAACCAGGAAGGCATCACGCTCTTGATGGCCACGCTGGGCATCACCTACTTCCTCGACGGCTTCGGCCAGACGCTGTTCGGCAGCGACATCTACAAGATCGACATCGGCATGCCCAAGGAGCCGATCTTCCTGTTCGACAAAACCTTCCCCGGCGGCGTGCTCGTCAACAAGGAAGACCTCTACGCAGCTCTCATTGCCGCGGCGCTGGTGGCACTGCTGAGCCTGTTCTTCCAGAAGACCTCCACCGGCCGGGCGCTGCGCGCCGTGGCCGACGACCACCAGGCGGCACAGTCGATCGGCATCCCCCTGGGCCGCATCTGGGTCATCGTGTGGAGCGTCGCCGGTTTCGTGGCGCTGGTGGCTGGCGTGATCTGGGGCTCCAAGCTCGGCGTGCAGTTCTCGCTGTCGCTGGTGGCGCTGAAGGCGCTGCCGGTGGTGATCCTCGGCGGCCTCACGTCGGTGCCCGGCGCCATCATCGGCGGGCTCGTCATCGGGGTGGGCGAGAAGCTTTCCGAGATCTACATCGGGCCCATGCTCGGCGGCGGCATCGAGATCTGGTTTGCGTACGTGCTGGCGCTGCTGTTTCTTCTCGTTCGGCCTCAAGGGCTGTTCGGCGAGAAGATCATCGACCGCGTCTGATCGACGGGGCTGCACATGCTGTACAGGGAAAACGGTCAATTCAAGACCAGCTACCGCGCCGACCAGCAGATATTGCCGATCCTGCAGGACCGCATCGCCATCCTCGGCCTGATCGCCTTCGCCTTCGTGGTGGTGCCGCTGACCGCGCCCGAATATTTGCTCCGCGGCATCCTGATCCCGTTCCTGATCCTGTCGCTGGCCGCGCTGGGTCTCAATATCCTGGTCGGCTACTGCGGGCAGATTTCGCTCGGCACCGGCGCCTTCATGGCCGTGGGCGCGTATGCGGCCTACAACTTCATGGTGCGCGCCGAGGGCCTGGGGCTGATCCCTTCGCTGCTGCTCGGTGGGGTCTGCGCCACCGGCGTGGGCGTGCTGTTCGGCATGCCCTCGCTGCGCATCAAGGGCCTGTACCTGGCGGTCGCGACCCTGGCCGCGCAGTTCTTCGTCGACTGGGCCTTCCTGCGCATCACATGGTTCACCAACCACTCGTCCTCGGGATCGGTGAACATTTCCAACCTGAACGTGTGGGGCCTGCCGATCGAAACACCGGCGCAAAGATATTTGTTCTGCCTAGTCATCGTCACGCTGTTCGCGCTGATGGCCAAGAACCTGGTGCGCAGCCACATCGGTCGCCAGTGGATGGCGATCCGCGACATGGACGTGGCCGCGGCCGTCATCGGCATCCGGCCGGTCTACGCCAAGCTGAGCGCATTTGCGGTCTCGAGCTTCATCGTCGGCGTGGCCGGCGGCCTGTGGGGTTTCGTCCACCTGGGCTCGTGGGAGCCGGCGGCGTTCTCGATCGACCGCTCGTTCCAGTTGCTGTTCATGGTCATCATCGGCGGGTTGGGCTCCATCATGGGCAGCTTCTTCGGCGCGGCCTTCATCGTGGTGCTGCCGATCCTGCTCGACAACCTGCCCGCGTGGTTCGGCCTCCCGATCAACACCGCGCTGGCCTCGCACCTCACGTCGATGATCTTCGGCGCACTGATCGTGTTCTTCCTGATCGTCGAGCCGCACGGCCTGGCGCGCTTGTGGTCCACGGGCAAGGAAAAACTGCGCCTGTGGCCGTTCCCGCATTGAACAGCGGTCCGCATTCACCCCGACATTCCCGGCGCCTGCCGAGGCCTTGCACTTTGCATTCCCCACCACGCACTGGAGAGTGCTCTTTGACCCCCTGGAGGCAGACATGAATTTCAAGTCCCTGGCCATCGCCACCGCGCTCGTCGCGGCCGGCCTCGGCAGCCTGGCCACCGCTCCGGCCGCATTCGCGCAGGCCAAGGAGCAGTTCTTCCCGGTGCTCGTCTACCGCACCGGCGCCTACGCGCCCAACGGCGTGCCGTTCGCCAACGGCTACGTCGACTACATCAAGCTCGTCAACACCCAAGGCGGCATCAACGGCGTGAAGATCAGCTACGAGGAGTGCGAGACCGGCTATGCCACCGACAAGGGCGTGGAATGCTATGAGCGCCTGAAGGGCAAGAACGGCGGCGCGACGGTGTTCCAGCCGCTCTCCACCGGCATCACCTTCGCACTCACCGAGAAGGCGCCGGGCGACAAGATCCCGCTCATCACCGCCGGCTACGGCCGCAGCGAAAGCGCCGACGGCGGCGTGTTCAAGTGGAACTTTCCGCTGATGGGCACCTACTGGGTCGCCGCCGACGTGCTGATCCAGCACATCGCCAAGAAGGAAGGCGGCTTCGACAAGTTGAAGGGCAAGAAGATCACGCTGGTCTACCACGACAGTCCGTACGGCAAGGAGCCAATCCCCATGCTTGCGCAGCGCAGCAAGATGCACGGCTTCGAGTTCAACAGCATTCCGGTCACGCACCCCGGCGTGGAGCAAAAGGCCGCGTGGCTGCAGATCCGCCAGGCCCGCCCCGACTACGTGCTGCTGTGGGGCTGGGGCGTGATGAACTCCGCGGCGCTCAAGGAGGCCGTTGCGACCGGCTATCCGCGCGAGAAGATGTACGGCGGGTGGTGGGCCGGCGCCGAGCCCGACTTGAAGGACGTCGACGGCGCCAAGGGCTACAACGCGGTGACCATGCAGCACGGCACCGAGTACGGCTCCAGGATCGTCAAGGACGTGCTGGCGACGCTGCACGCCAAGGGCCAGGGCACCGGACCAAAGGAAGAAGTCGGCCAGGTGCTCTACATGCGCGGTCTGATCGGCGCGATGCTGGCGGTCGAAGGCGTCAAGCGGGCGCAGGAGCGCTACGGCAAGGGCAAGCTCATGAGCGGTGAGCAGGCGCGCTGGGGCTACGAGAACCTCGCACTCGACCAGAAGAAGCTCGACGCGCTCGGCTTCGCGGGCGTGATGCGGCCCGTGAGCACCAGCTGCGCCGACCACATGGGCGCCAACTGGGCGCGCGTGCACACCTGGGACGGCGCCAAGTGGGTCTTCACGTCCGACTGGCTGCAAGGCGACGACCAGATCATCAAGCCGATGGTGAAGGTGGCGGCCGACAAGTACGCGGCAGAGAAGAAGCTCACACGGCGCACGCCCGAGGATTGCCAGAGTTGAGCCGCTGCGCGTCGCCTGACATGAAGTGTCGAAAAGAGGCTCCTTCCCCCGCCGGGGGAAGGCTGGGATGGGGGCCAGCCAAAGCCGGCCACTGCGATGGCCCCTCGCCCCAACTCTCCCCCAACGGGAGAGGAGCTATCCACGCGAGTTGCCCGGCCAAGGCAGCAATGTCATGAGCGCATCACCCAACATCCTGCTGAACGTCAACGGCATCGAGGTCATCTACAACCACGTCATCCTGGTCTTGAAGGGCGTGTCGCTGCAGGTACACGAAGGCGCCGTGGTGGCCCTGCTCGGCGGCAACGGCGCGGGCAAGACGACGACCCTGCGGGCGGTGTCCAACTTGCTCGCGGGCGAGCGCGGCGACGTGACCAAGGGCTCGATCGAGCTGCGCGGCGAGCGCATCGAACGACTCACGCCGGCCGATCTGGTGCAACGCGGCGTGATCCAGGTGATGGAAGGCCGCCACTGCTTCGGCCACCTGACGATCGACGAGAACCTGATGACGGGTGCATGGACGCGCAAGGACGGCAGGGCCGCGGTCGCCGCCACCTTGGAGAAGGTCTACACCTACTTCCCACGCCTGAAACAGCGGCGCGGCTCGCAGGCCGCCTACACCTCGGGCGGCGAGCAGCAGATGTGCGCGATCGGCCGCGCGCTGATGGCCAACCCGAAGATGGTGTTGCTCGACGAGCCCTCCATGGGCCTGGCGCCGCAGATCGTCGAAGAGGTGTTCGGCATCGTCAGGGATCTCAACACCCGCGAGGGCGTCACCTTCCTGCTGGCCGAGCAAAACACCCACATGGCGCTGCGCTACGCCGACCACGGCTACATCCTCGAGAGCGGGCGCATCGTCATGGACGGCGCGGCCCGCGAGCTGGCCAACAACGAAGACGTCAA
>NZ_JANMWL010000041.1:0-11257 GCF_031393925.1 Methylibium sp.
GTCGCGAGCTGGCGAAACTGACCCAAAGGACGTATCAGAAGGTCAGCGGATCGCGACTGCTCGGCCCACATTTGGACGTTGCCAACGATCGATCTGCGAGTTTCAAAAATCTGATTGCCGGGGTTCGGCGGTTGGAGCAGGAATTGCTTGCATTGCCGGACGCGTATTGACGCGACATCGTGGACAACACCACTCAGGGCTACGCGTTGTGATCAGGCTCACCCAAGGTGACTTGCTCCAGCAAGGCGATGTCGACGCGATCGTCAACACAGTGACGACGCTCTGCTCACCGGTGACGCCGACTTGCTGGCGCTGGTCGGCCAGGGGCGCTGCTCGATGATGACGCCCGAGGTGTTCTTGAACACGCTGCTGCCGCTCGTGCCGTCCCCAACGTGAGCATTGCCAAGCGTGAACCACCGCGACGACGACTTCAAACGCATCCTGGTGATCTGCACGCGCCAGATCGGCGACGTGTTGCTGACCACGCCGCTGATCCACGCCGCCAGGCAGCGTTGGCCCGCCGCGCGCATCGACGTGCTGGGCTTTGCCGGCACGCTCGGCATGCTCGAGGGCAACCCCGACATCGGTGAGCGCATCGAGGTGGAGCCGGGCAGCGGCTGGTGGCGCTCGCTCGCGCTCATCCGGCGCCTGTGGCGTCGCTACGACCTCGCGCTGATCACGCAGCGCAGCGATCGGGCGCACCTCTACGGCTGGGTCGCCGCGCGGGTGCGTGCCGGCCTGGTGCCTGGCAACGCGTCGCTGGGCTGGTGGAAGCGCCTGCTGCTCGACCATGCGGCGGTGGTCAATGGCGAGGACACGCACGTCGTGATGGAAAAGTTCGGCCTGCTCGATCCCTGGATCGAGCAGCGGCCACAGAACGTGTCGGTGACGCCGCCCGCAGGCGCTGCCTTGCCCGCCGATCTCGACGCCGCCCTGCGGCCGCGGGCGGTGGTCGTGCACGTGCCCTCGATGTGGCGCTACAAGCAGTGGCCGCTGCCCCACTACCGCGAGCTGATCGCCGGCCTGCTCGCCGACGGCCTGCAGGTCGTGATGACGGGGGGCAAGGAGGCGAGCGACCGCGAGCAGGTGGCTGCGATGCGCGATCTCGGCGCGGAGCCCGAGCTCGTCGACGCCAGCGGGCGCCTGTCGCTGGCGCAGCTCACGACGCTGCTGGGACGCGCCTGCCTGTACATCGGCCCCGACACCTCGATCACGCATCTGGCGGCCGCCTGCGAGCTGCCGGTGATCACGCTGTTCGGTCCCACCAACCCGCAGCTGTGGGGTCCGTGGCCGCAGGGCGCGTCGGCCGCGCAGCCGTACGCGGTGCGCACGTCGGAGCGCACTCAGCGCGCCGGCCGCGTCATCCTCCTGCAGGGCCCCAACGACTGCGTACCCTGCAGCCGCGCCGGATGCGAGAACCATCTGAACAGCCGCAGCGACTGCCTCCAAGGCATCTCGCCGCAGCGCGTGCTCGCGCATGCGCGCTCAGTGTTGTCGCCGGTGAAAGACTGACAGGCCGCGCTTGAGGATCACGGTCGTGTGCGGAAATGCGGCGTGCAGCATCTTGCGCAAGCGCCACCACGTCGCCAGCGGCGCGGCCGCTCGAAAGGCCGCCCAGCGCTCGCTCTGGGTGGTCGAGCGGCGCAACCGGCGCAGGTAGCGATCCTTCTTCAGCGGGCCTTCCATCACGGCGCGCACCGGCGCGTCGCAACCGGCCAGCGTCGAGTCCTGGATCAGCTGCTCCATTTCGGCCAGCTCGCGGCCGCGCTGCCGCTCGGTCCACCAGGCCATGTGCTGCGATGAATCGAAACGCGGGCGGCGCGAGGTTCCGCCGCGGCGGTAGTGCACCAGGGCTTCGTCGACGGTGACGGCGCCACCGCCCGCGATGGCGCGAAACACCATGATCTGGTCTTCGTAGAACACCTCCGGCCCCAGCGGGCCGAAGCGCTCCATCATGCGGCGCGTGAAGGCGTGGCCGGCGCCGATGATGTAGGGCCGCTCGGCCAGCCAATGAGGCACGTCGCGGTAGGGCGCCAGGTCGTCAACGCGCATCACCTCGTGCAGCACGCCGTCATGGTCGAGATCGATCACATGGCTGGACACCAGGTCGGCGCGGCCGCCGGTCGCGTCCCACGCCTCGATCAAGCGGCGCGCACGCTGCGGCACCGAGAAATCGTCGCCCGCGGCGGTGATGAGGAGGGCGCCCGACGTGGCTCCAAGCAACTGGTTGTAGTGCGCGCCGATGCCGACGTTGCGCTCGTTGCGTCGCGCCGAGACGCGGTGCGGGCCGCGGTATTCGCGCGCCAGTCGTTGCAGGATGGGGTAGCTGCCATCGGTGGACGCATCGTCCGACAGCACGATCTCGAGCGGCTCGCAGTCTTGCGCCAGCACGCTTTCGGCGGCGTGGCGGACCATGCTCTGCTGGTTGTAGCAAAGCAGCACCAGGCTGACGCGCGGTTTGGATGAAGCGGGTGCGGTCATGGATGCTCGTGAAGTCGATTCAGCGCGCCGGCTTGACGGCCTCGAGCTCCCACAGAAAGTACATCAGGCGACCCGGCGCGGCGTCGGGCGGTTGCTGGCGTCCGCGCAGTCGCCGCAGCGCGTCGCGCACGCCGCGCGCCAGGCGCTTGTGCACCGGAGCGTGCAGGCGCAGCAACGCGCTCGGCGGTGCCCCTGTGGCGGTAGCGGTCGCGTCGAACGACGTTTCGAGGCGGACCCAGCCGGTGCGTCGCGCCACGAAGCTGCCGTGGAAGCCGTACATGCGCCCGAGCGGGTTGTCACCGCAGAAGTATTCGTGCGTGCGGTCGGTGATGATGTTGACGTGCGTCGGATCCTGGAACGCCTCGGGGTGCGGGTAGGCCGGCGTGAGTGCGTAGAAGCGGCCGCCCGGCGCCAGCACACGCCAGACTTCGTTCATGAGCCGGATGAACGGGAACACCGTGGCGCGCCCGTCGGGCGTGGTCAGGATGCGCGGCACATGCTCGACGAAGTCGAATGCGGAGATCGAGCCGAACTCGTCGTCGCCGTACGGTATCGGGTCGAGCGTCACGTTGGCCGCGCGGAACTCGAAGTCCTCGCTCGAGCCGACCGCCCGGATGTCCACGCCGCACAGCCGCTTGCGCCGGTACGGGTTGCGCGGCCGTTTGCCGCAACCGAGGTCGAGGTGGGCGTCGGGCAGGGCCGCGTCCGTCACAGGTAGCGCGCGTGCGTCCATTTCCCCTCCTCGCGGTGCATGTGCATCGACCAGCCGTAGCGCTGCTGCTCGCCCTGCACCCAGGCGCGCGCGCGGCGATTGCGCTCGGCCTTGAAGCGCTTGCGCGCCCACCACCCCATGCCGAGCCTGGCGTAGAAGTGCTGGCGGTCGCCGAGATCGGCCTGGCCGGTCTCGAGCTTGAGCGCTTTCTGCGTGATCGATCCGAAGTGATGCAGCAGCGCGTCGCCGACGGTGCCAACCTTCACGCCGTGGCGCAGGCAGCGCACCAGGTACTCGACATCCTCGCGCCCGCCGAGCTGGCGGTCGGTGTCGGGGAAGCCGACGGTTTCGAAGACGGAGCGCCGCACCGCGAAGCACACGCCGTGAAACCAGCCGCGGCGAACCGCCCCGTTCAGACGGCCCGCAAACTCCGCCGCGTGCGCCGCGAAATCGTAGTCGAGCGCGCCTTCCACCAGCGCAGGGCTCACCACGTCGATGCCGTGCCGGTCGGCGGCGTCGAGCATGCGCTCCATCGCCGCCGGCCCGACCAGCACGTCGTTGTTGAGCAGCACGACCCAGTCCGCGTCGGCCGCCAGCAGCGCGCCCTGCGTCCAGGCGCCGCCGCAGCCGAGGTTCACGCGATTGCGCACGCTCGTCAGCGCCGGTCGCGCGGCCAACCATTGCGGCGTGTCGTCGCGACTGCCGTTGTCGATCACCAGCAGCGCCTCGAGCGGCGTGCCGCTGGCCAGCAGGCTGTCGACGCATTGCGCGGTGTAGTGCAGCTGGTCGAGCACCGGAATGACGACGCGATAGCGCATTGACGGGCTCACGCCTTCGTCTTCGGCACGCGGCCGAGCAGGAAGAACTCGTCATTCGGTCGCAGCGAGATCAGGTTGGCCATGCGGTTGGACAGCGCGAACAGCGCGGTGATGGCGCCGATGTCCCAGATGTCTTCATCGTTGAAGCCGTGTTCGCGCAGCGCGGTGAAGTCGGCCTCGCCCACGTCCTGCGCCTCGCTGCATACCTTCAGCGCGAAGTCGATCATCGCGTGCTGGCGCGGCGTGAGGTCGGCCTTCGCCGGGTTGGTGGCCAGCTGGTCGGCCAGCAGCGGCTTCTTCTCGACCACGCGCAGGATCGCGCCATGCGCGACCACGCAGTACAGGCAGCGGTTCACGCCCGAGGTGGCGACGATGATCATTTCCTTCTCGCCCTTGGTGAGGCTCGATGCGCGCAGCAGCAGCGCGTCGTGGTAGGCGAAGAAGGCGCGAAATTCGTCGGGCCGGTGCGCGAGCGCGAGAAAAATGTTGGGCACGAAGCCGGCCTTGTCCTGCACGGCGACGATCTTTTCGCGCAGGTCGTCGGGCAGGTCGGCCAGGGCCGGGACCGAGTAGCGGCTGATCGGTGGGACGTTCATGCGGGCCTCTTCAAGTTTGAAACTGCAGCGCATGCAGGCGCGCGAACAGTCCGTTGCACGCCAGCAGTTCGGCGTGCGTTCCCTGCTCGACGATGCGCCCGCGATCGAGCACGACCACGCGGTCGGCGGCCTCCACGGTGGACAGCCGGTGCGCGATGACGATCGATGTACGCCCGACCATCAAGCGCTCGAGCGCCGACTGCACCAGCCGTTCGCTCTCGCTGTCGAGCGCCGACGTTGCCTCGTCGAGCAGCAGGATGGGCGCGTTCTTGTAGATGGCGCGTGCGATCGCCAGTCGCTGGCGCTGGCCGCCGGAGAGCTGGCTGCCGTTGTGGCCGATGAGCGAGTCGATGCCCTGCGGCAGCGCTTGCACGAACTCCAGCAGGTTGGCCCCTTCCAGCGCGGCGATGACGCGAGCGCGATCGCAGCTGTCGCCGAAGCTCACGTTGGCGGCGACGCTGTCGTTGAACAGCACCACGTCCTGGCTCACCAGCGCGAACTGCTCGCGCAGTGCGCGCAGGTTCCAATGCGCGAGCGGCACGCCGTCGAGACAAATCTCCCCTTCGGTCGGGTCGAGGAAGCGCGGCAGCAAGTTGACGAGCGTCGACTTGCCCGCCCCGGACGGGCCGACGAGCGCCAAGGTCTGGCCTGCCGCCACGTCGAGATCGAGGGCCGAGAGCGCGGCTGCGTGGTCGTCGCGATAGCGCAGCGAGACGCCGCGCAAGGTGAGTACGCCCGCGGCGCGGCCGGGGTCGTGGGCGCCGCCGGTTTCGAGCGGCGCGCGGTGCGCGAGTGCGAGGCCGCGCTGCACGGCGGCAAAGCCGCGCGTGACGGGGCCGGCCACGTCCGACAGGTGTTTGAGCGGCGTGATGAGCGCCAGCATCGCGATGACGTAGGACACGAAGCTGCCGATGGTGCCGCCCGTTTCGCGGCTCTGCCACAGCGCTGCAGCGATCACCGCCGACAGCGCACAGGCGGCGAGCAGCTGCGTGATGGGCGTGACGACGGAGGCCGCCACGGTGGCCTTCATCATCAGCTGGCGCAGCGCGTCGCTGGCGCGCCCGAAGCGCTCGGATTGCATGCCGCCGGCGTTGTGCAGCCGCACCAGTCGCCACGCGAGCACGTTCTCTTCGACCACGTAGGCCAGCTCGTCGGTGGCTTGTTGGCCGGCCAAGGTGAGCTGGTGCATGCGCTTGCCGAACACACGCATGGTGAAGGCCACGGCCGGGAACAGCACCGCGATAAAGATCGTCAAGCGCCAGTTGACCCACAGCAGGTAGCCGAGCAGGGCCGCGACGGTGAGACTGTCCTTGAGCAGCGTCTGCACGACGCCGACCAGCAGCGTGGCGCCGCCTTGCAGCTCGTAGACCACGGTGTTGATGAGACTGCTCGACGTTTGCTGCGCCATCAAGGTCGGGTGCGAGCCGAGCAGGCGCGCGAACATCGCGGCGCGCATGCGGATCGTGCCCTGGTTGGCGGCCCAGGCGAGTGCGTAATTGACGACGAAGCCGGCCAGCCCACGCACGATGAACAGGCCGATGATCGCCACCGGCACCAGCCACAGCGCAAAGCCGTCGGGTGCGAAGCCCTTGTCGATGAGCGGGCGCATCATCCATGCGAACCCGGTCTCCGTGGCGGCGCCGATGGCCGCACCGATGGCGGCGGCAACGAAAGCCAACCGGGTGTCGCCGAAGTAGGGAAGGATTTCGCGCAACCGCTCGAAGCGGGCGCCGGCGGGGTTGGACATGCCATGCAGGGGGCGCCGCGCGGGCCGCGGCGCCGAGATTATGCCGGCGCGCTGCACGCCCCTCGGTGCTGGCCGCAGGGGCTGGCTGGGGCTACCTACAATGCGCCGCAGCGCGGTGACCACCGACCCCGCCCGAACCGAGCCGATGTCCCTGTCCGTCATTCTGATCACCCGCAATGAAGCGCCGCACGTTGGCGCCTGCCTGGCGTCGCTGGCGTTCGCCGACGAATGGGTGGTGGTGGATGCGGGCAGCACCGATGGCACGCGCGACATCGCTGCGGCGCGTGGCGCCAAGGTGATCGTCGCCGCCGACTGGCCCGGCTTCGGGGCGCAGAAAAACCGCGCGCTGGACGCCGCCACCGGCGACTGGGTCTTCAGCATCGACGCCGACGAGCGCGTCACCCCCGAACTGGCGGCGCAATTGCGTGCCGCGATAGTCGATGCCGACGGGCCGCGCGCCTACACGGTGTCACGACTTTCGTCGTTCTGCGGCACCTTCATGCGCCATGGCGACTGGTATCCTGATCCGGTGCTGCGGCTGTTCCGCCGCGGCGAAGCGCGCTTCACCGACGACCTGGTCCACGAGCATGTACATGCGCCGGGGCCCGTCGGCCACCTGAGCGGCCACCTCCTGCACGACAGCATGCCCACCCTCGAGTCCTGCCTCGACAAGATGAATCGCTATTCCAGCGGCCGCGCGCTCGACCGTCACCGCGCCGGCCATTCTGGCGGCCTCGGCAAGGCGCTCGGGCATGGCCTGTGGGCGTTCTTGCGCTCCTACGTCCTCAAGCGCGGCTTCCTTGATGGCCGCATGGGTTTCGTGGTTGCCCTGAGCATTGCCGAAGGCACCTACTACCGCTACCTCAAACTCTGGCTGCTCGGCCGCCCGCCGGCCGCGCCCACCGCCCCATCGCCAGCCGCATGAAGCCCATTGCCTCCCCTGAGCGCCCCTCGGTGCTGCGCCGCGGCCTGATCGCTTTGCCGCTGGCCGCTGCGCTGCCAACCGCACTGGCGCAGTTTCGCGTCGAGATCTCGGGGGTGGGCGCGACCCAGGTGCCGATCGGCATCGTCAAGTTCCGCGACGAAGAAAAGGCCGCGCAACCGGTGAGCCAGATCGTGCGCGCCGACCTCGAGCGCAGCGGCCTGTTCCGCGGCCTCGACACCGCCGGCATTGCGCTCGACGAAACCGCGCAGCCCGCCATGTCCGACTGGCGCAGCCGCAGCGCCGACGCGCTGGTGGGCGGCTCTGTCGCGCGCTTGGCCGATGGGCGCTTTGACGTGCGCTATCGCCTCTGGGACGTGGTCAAGGGCCGCGACCTCGGCGGCCAGAGTTACGCCGTGCCTGCCGCCGACCTGCGCCTCGTGGCCCACCAGATCGCCGACGCCGTGTATGAAAAGCTGACCGGCGAGAAGGGCGTGTTTTCCACCCGCATCGCCTACGTCACGAAGGCCGGTGGTCGCTACACGCTGTGGGTGACCGACGCCGACGGCGAGGGTGGCCAGTCGGCGCTGGCGAGTCCCGAGCCGATCATTTCGCCGGCCTGGTCACCCGACGGGCGCGAGCTGGCCTACGTGTCCTTCGAGGCCCGCAAGGCGGTGGTCCATGTGCAGGACGTCGCCACGGGCAAGCGCCGCGTGGTGGCCAGCTTTCGCGGCTCCAACAGCGCGCCGGCGTGGTCGCCCGACGGTCGCCAGCTCGCCATGACGCTCAGCCGCGACGGCGGCTCGCAGCTGTTCGTGATGAACCGCGACGGCGAGGGCCTCAAGCGCCTCACCAACAGCAGCGCCATCGACACCGAGGCGACCTGGTCGCCCGATGGCCGTCAGATCTACTTCGTCAGTGACCGCGGCGGCAGCCCGCAGATCTACCGCATGCCGGCCACCGGCGGCAACGCCGAGCGCGTGAGCTTCGGCGGCAACTACAACATCAGCCCGGCGCTGAGCCCCGACGGCCGCTCGATGGCCTACATCGCGCGCGACAGCGGCGGCTATCGGGTCAATGTGATGGACCTGGCCAGTGGCGTCGCCCGCGCGGTGAGCGACACCAAGGACGACGAAAGCCCGAGCTTCGCGCCCAACGGCCGCCTCGTCATCTATGCCACCCGCGACGCCGGCCGCGACGTGCTGATGACGACCACGGTCGACGGCCGCATCAAGGCGCGCCTGGTGTCGACCCAGGCCGATGTGCGCGAGCCGGTCTGGGGCCCCTACGGACGCTAGGCGTTCAGGGGTTCAGTGATTTTTTTGTAAACCGATTCGATCAAAGGAGACGACGATGACTGCAACGATGTACCGCCACGCCCAGGCGCTGGCCGTTTTGGCCGCGCTTGCGCTGGCTGGATGTTCCTCACCGGTGAAGCTCGACGAACCGCCGGTCGAGACGCGCAATCCCAATGCCGGCGGCGCCGGTGCGGGTGCGGGGGGTGCGACCAGCGGCACCAGCCAGTCGCAGGTGGGCAATGTCGACCTGTCGGCCAATGCCGCCAACACGCTCGGCAAGGTCGTCTACTTCGACTTCGACAGCTTCGTCGTCAAGGACGAATACCGCCCGATCGTCGACGGCTACTCCAAGCAGCTTTCCACCGACCGCAAGAAGCGCGTCGTTGTCGAGGGTCACACCGACGAGCGTGGCGGGCGCGAATACAACCTGGCGCTGGGCCAGAAGCGCGCCGAGGCCGTGGCCAAGTCGCTCACCTTGCTGGGCGTGCAGGACGCGCAGGTCGAGTCGGTGAGCTACGGCAAGGAGCGCCCGGCGGCCACCGGCAGCGACGAGGCGGCATGGGCCAAGAACCGCCGTGCCGAACTGCGTGACCGCTGAAATGAGCCCGCGCGTGCGCACCATTGGTCACGCCACCCACGGCATCGCCCCGGCGCGCACCGGCTGGCGCATGGTCATCGCGTCGCTGGCCTTGCTGGCAGCGGGCACGGCCGAGGCCGGGCTGTTCGACGACGCCGAGGCGCGCAAGGCCATCCTCGACATGCGCGCGCGCATCGACCAGGCCGAGCAGGCCTCCAAGGCGCGCGACGCCGAGCAGGGCGAGCAGATCAACCAGCTGCGGCGCAGCCTGCTCGACCTCAACACCACCATCGAGCAACTGCGTGCCGACATGGCCAAGCAGCGCGGCCTGGATGAGCAGCTCCAGCGCGACGTGGCCGAACTGCAGCGCAAGCAAAAAGACGTGCAGCAGGGCATCGACGAGCGGCTGCGCAAGATGGAGCCGCAGAAGGTGCAGCTCGACGGCAAGGATTTTCTCGCCGAGCCTGACGAGACGCGTCTGTACGGTGAAGCCGTCGGCGTGCTGCGCCAGGGCGACTTTGCTGGCGCCGTGGGCGCTTTCACCGCCTTCCAGCGCCGCTACCCGAACAGCGGCTACTCGACTGCGGCGCTGTATTGGCTGGCCAACGCGCAATACGGCAAGCGTGAGTACAAAGAGGCGATCACCTCGTTTCGCTCGCTGGTGAGCATTGCGCCCGAACACCCGCGCGCGGCCGAAGCGCTGCTGTCGATCGCCAACTGTCAGGTCGAGCTGAAAGACCCGAAGGCGGCGCGTCGCACGCTCGACGAGCTGATCAAGGCCTACCCCAAGAGCGAGGCCGCGCAGGCCGGGCGCGAGCGCATCGCCGCGCTGAAGTGAGCGCGCTGGCGCCGCTCGACGCTGACCTGGACGCCGACCTGGAGCGCCGCTTCGGCGGGCTGCGCAGGCTTTACGGCGAAGACGGTTATGCGCGGCTGCGCGGTGCCCGCGTCGCAGTGGTCGGCGTTGGTGGTGTCGGTTCGTGGGCCGCCGAGGCCCTGGCGCGCAGCGGCGTGGCGTCGCTCACGCTGATCGATGCCGACCATGTCAGTGAGTCCAACATCAACCGCCAGGTGCAGGCGCTCGACAGCACGCTCGGGCAGGCCAAGGTGCAAGCGCTGCGAGAACGCATTGCACTCATCCACCCCGGCTGCGCGGTGCATCCCGTGGAGGCATTCGTCGAGGCCGACAACTGGCCGGGCTTGTTGGTCCAGCCGGTGGACGCCGTCATCGACGCTTGCGACCAGGTGCGCGCCAAGGCCGTGCTCGCTGCCTGGGCCATCGCGAGCGGCGTGCCGCTGGTGGCCGTGGGCGCTGCGGGCGGCAAGCGGCGCGCCGAAGCGGTTGAACTTGCGGACCTGGCCGACGCCACGCACGACCCCTTGCTCGCCGCGCTGCGCCAGCGCCTGCGGCAGTACCACGGCGCGGCGCGTCAAGGCCCGATCGGCGTGCGCTGCGTGTTCTCACGCGAACCGGTGCGCGGCCCCGAGCCGGGTTGCCAGGTCGACGGCAGCCTCAATTGCCACGGCTACGGCTCCAGCGTGAGCGTCACCGCGAGCTTCGGTTTCGTGGCCGCCGGGGCGGTGCTGGAACGCCTGGCGAGCGGCCCGTTCACGGCTTGAGGCAGCGGTTTTTGCATGGCTATAATGCGCGGCTCTACGGCGGGTTGTTAGCTCAGTCGGTAGAGCAGCGGACTTTTAATCCGTAGGTCGCGTGTTCGAGTCACGCACAACCCACCACCAAAAACGTCTCCACCGAGAAGTGTTCTCGGGCTCTTAGCTCAGTTGGTAGAGCAGCGGACTCTTAATCCGTAGGTCGAGTGTTCGAGTCACTCAGGGCCCACCAGAAAACGTAAAGGCTAGCAGGTGAGTACCTGCTAGCCTTTTTCGTTTTTGGGCCGAAGTGGTCACCATACGACTCGCCATAGCTCGATGATTGCGCTTGTCGGCGCCGATCTATATCTGAGCCAGCGTGCCGATCCAATATTGAGCCAGGGGTTCATGGGTTCGGGGCGCCCCCGGGGCAGCCCAAGGCGCTTCGGTCCTGATCAAACAACCAACCCTGGAAGAGTGAAATGAATCGTGCGTGGCTCGAGGTCAAGGTTGCGA
>NZ_JANMWL010000093.1:0-10256 GCF_031393925.1 Methylibium sp.
GGCCCCCATGGACGCGGACTGAATCAGCGGGAGTTGTTGCGAGTACCGACCACCTCGATCTCGACACGGCGGTTCTTGGCGCGGCCTTCGCCCGTCTTGTTATCGGCCACCGGCTGCTTCTCACCCTTGCCTTCGGTGTAGATGCGGTTCTTCTCGATGCCCTTGGACTGCAGATACGCTTTCACCGACTCGGCGCGTGCGATCGACAGCTTTTGGTTATAGGCATCGGTGCCGACGGAGTCGGTATGGCCCACGGCAATGACCACCTCGAGGTTCATACCACCCATCTTGCTGACCAGGTCGTCGAGCTTGGCCCGGCCTTCAGGCTTGAGCTTGGCCTTGTCAAAGTCGAAGAACGCATCTGCAGCGTAGGTCACCTTCTCGCTGACAGGAACCGGCGCAACCACGACCGGCGCGGGCGCCGGGGCCGGCGGAGTAGCCGGAGCCGGAGCCGGCGGGGGGGCCGGGGGCGGCGGAGGCGCCTTCGGCGGCGCGCCGTCGCAGCGCTCGTCGGCCGTGGCCGGAGTCCAGACGCTGTTACGCCAGCAAAGTTCGTTGCTGCCGTTCTTCCAGACGTTGTTGTCGACGTTCTTCCAGTTGTCGATCGTTCCTGCGGCCGAACCGCCGGAACCCGAAGTGGCGCAGCCGCCGAGTGCGGCAATCGCGAAGAGCATCGCCACCTTGTTCAATTTATTCATGTTTGTCCTCTCGGATGAGCAGCAAAGCGGCTGCATACGTCCATTAAAAATATCGACCAGAGCCGACGACCCGCAAGCATTGCGGGCGCTATAAAACTGAAAAAACATTGTGCCATACGAGGTTGCAGCAACAAGGTTTCGACGAGTCCAGCGCTGCCTGCCCGAGTCGATGTTGCGCGACAGCTACATCGCGCCGCACTTAGAATCGTTGGCTTTCCGCCTCACTCGCTCAGCAAGTTGCGAGCCTGCGGACCCTTCACCGCGGGCCACCCCGTTATTGCATGACCCAGTTCGCAAAGGAAACCCTGCCGATCAGCCTCGAAGAGGAGATGCGGCGCTCCTATCTCGACTACGCCATGAGCGTGATCGTCGGGCGCGCACTCCCCGATGCGCGCGACGGCCTGAAGCCGGTGCATCGGCGCTCGTTGTTCGGCATGCACGAACTGAACAACGACTGGAATCGACCTTACAAGAAGTCGGCCCGTATCGTCGGCGACGTGATGGGCAAGTACCACCCGCACGGCGACGCGTCGATCTACGACACCATCGTGCGCATGGCGCAAGACTTCTCGATGCGCCACATGCTGGTCGACGGCCAGGGAAACTTCGGCTCCGTCGACGGCGACAACCCGGCGGCGATGCGCTACACGGAAATCCGGCTGGCGAAGATCGCGCACGAGATGCTGGCCGATATCGACAAGGAAACCGTCGACTTCGGGCCGAACTACGACGGCTCCGAAAAAGAACCTCTGGTGCTGCCGACGCGGCTGCCGAATTTGCTGGTCAATGGTTCAACCGGCATCGCGGTGGGCATGGCCACCAACATACCGCCACACAACCTCAATGAAGTGGTGGACGCCTGCCTGCACTTGCTGAGGAACCCCGAAGCGTCCATCGACGAGTTGATGGAGATCATTCCGGCGCCCGACTTCCCCACCGCCGGGATCATCTACGGCTTGAACGGCGTGCGCGAGGGCTACCGCACCGGACGCGGCAAGGTCGTGATGCGCGCCAAGTGCCACTTCGAAGATATCGACAAGGGCCAGCGTCAGGCCATCATCGTCGACGAGATTCCCTACCAGGTGAACAAGAAGACGCTGCTCGAGCGCATGGCCGAGCTCGTCCACGAGAAAAAGCTCGAAGGCATCAGCCACATTCAGGACGAGTCCGACAAGTCCGGCATGCGCGTCGTCATCGAGTTGAAGCGCGGCGAAGTGCCCGAAGTGGTGCTCAACAACCTGTACAAGCAAACGCAGTTGCAAGACAGCTTCGGCATCAACATGGTCGCGCTGATCGACGGCCAGCCCAAGCTGTGCAACCTGCGCGAGCTGGTCGCGGTGTTCCTCGAACACCGCCGCGAGGTGGTGACACGGCGTACGGTGTTCGAGTTGCGCAAGGCGCGCGAACGCGGCCACGTGCTCGAAGGCCTGGCGGTTGCACTGGCCAACATCGACGAGTTCATCGAGATCATCAAGAACTCGCCAACACCGCCGCTGGCCAAGCAGGGTTTGATGGACAAGAGCTGGGACTCGTCACTGGTGCGCGAGATGCTCGTGCGCGCCGAAGCCGACACGCCCGGTGGCCGCGAGGCGTTCCGCCCCGAGGGGCTGCCCAGTCACTACGGCATGCAGGCGGGCGGCCTGTACCGACTGTCGGACGATCAGGCGCAAGAGATCCTGCAGATGCGCCTGCAGCGCCTCACCGGGCTAGAGCAAGACAAGATCATCGGCGAGTACAAGGACGTGATGACGCAGATCGCGGACCTGCTGGACATTCTGTCCAAGCCCCTGCGCGTGACGACCATCATCAGCGAGGAGCTGGTGGCGCTGCGCCAGGAGTTCGGCCAGACCAAGCTCGGCGCACGCCGCAGCCGGGTCGAGCACAACGTGCAGGAACTCGGCACCGAAGACTTGATCACGCCGACCGACATGGTCGTGACGCTCTCGCACACTGGCTATGTCAAGAGCCAGCCGCTCGCGGAGTACCGCGCGCAGCGCCGCGGCGGGCGCGGCAAACAGGCCACGCAGACGAAGGAAGACGACTGGATCGAGCAGCTCTTCATTGCCAACACCCACGACTGGATGCTCTGCTTTTCCGACCGGGGCCGCGTTTACTGGCTCAAGGTCTGGGAGGTACCGCAAGGCTCGCGCAACGCGCGCGGCAAGCCGATCGTCAACATGTTCCCGCTGCAGGCGGGCGAGAAGATCACCGTGGTGCTGCCGCTGACCGGTGAGTTCCGCACCTTCCCGGCCGACCACTACATCTTCATGGGCACTGCGCTCGGCACGGTGAAGAAGACCGCGCTCGACGAGTTCAGCAACCCGCGCAAGGCCGGCATCATCGCCGTCGACCTCGACCCGGGCGACCACCTCATTGGCGCCGCGCTCACCGACGGTCACCACGACGTGATGCTGTTCTCCGACGGAGGCAAAGCGGTGCGCTTCGACGAGAACGACGTGCGCCCAATGGGCCGCAACGCACGCGGCGTGCGCGGCATGATGCTCGACGAGGGGCAGACCGTGATTGCGATGCTGGTGGCCGAGGACGAGACGCAAAGCGTGTTGACCGCCACCGAGAACGGCTTCGGCAAGCGCACCTCGATCGTCGAGTACACGCGCCACGGCCGCGGCACCAAAGGCATGATTGCCATCCAGCAAAGCGAGCGCAACGGCAAGGTCGTCGCGGCCACGCTGGTGCGCCCGGCCGACGAGATCATGCTCAACACCGACCGCGGCGTGCTGGTGCGCACGCGGATCAGCGAGATTCGCGAACTCGGCCGAGCGACCCAGGGCGTGACCCTGATCGCGCTGGACGGCAGCTCGCAACTCAGCGGGCTGCAACGCATCGTCGAGAACGATGCTGGCGACATTCCCACCGACAACGGCAACGCGAGCGACGAGCCCGCAGCAGAGGATCCCCCATGAGCCCGAAGGGCGAATGCCGGAGTGCCGAGCACGAAGGCACCTTGATGATCGGTTTGTCGCGCATCGCAGTCACCTTGGCATTGACGGGCGCTCTGTCGGCGCACGCCCAGGTCACCACACCGGCGTCGTCGCCGCCCGCATCGCCCGCCAAGAAGGAGCTCGTGCAGAAGCTGCTGCTGCAGCAACAGCCGGCGGTGGAACGGCTGGCGCGCAGCCTGGCCGAAGAGCCGGCGGCCAGGCTGATGCAGCAGGCAGGCGCGGCCTTGCAGACCCACGTGCCCCCCGACAAGCGCGAAGCCGCGGCTAAGAAGATCGAGGCCGACGTGCGCAAGTACGTGGACGAGGCCGTGCCGCTGGTACGCGAGCGTGCGATCAAGCTTATGCCCTCGACCATCGGCACTGCTCTAGAAGAAAAGTTCACCGAGGACGAGCTACGGCAATTGCTCGGCTGGCTCGAATCACCGGTCAATAAGAAGTACCAGCAGATGGCGCCGGAACTGCAGGACACGCTGGTGAAAAAACTCGTGGCCGACGCCCGCCCGGCCATCGACACCCAACTCAAGGCGCTCGAAGCCAACGTGATCAAGGCACTCGGCGTGCCGGTGCCCGGCGCTTCGGCGCCCGCGCCGTCGACCACGAAGCCCGCCTCGGGAGCGCGGCCCGGCTCCGCCTCGTCGGGCCCGACCAAGCCCTGAGCGCGGTCGTGGCGCGCCCGTACAACTTTTCGCCCGGCCCCGCCACGCTGCCCGAGCCGGTGCTGGCGCAAGCCGCCGCCGCCGAGATGCTCGACTGGCACGACGCCACCGGCCGGCCTTCAGGCATGGGCGTGATGGAGATGAGCCACCGCGGCCGCGAGTTCGGCGAAATCTTTGCGCGCACCGAAGCCCGCCTGCGTGAGCTGCTCGCCGTGCCGGCCGAGTTCAAGATCCTGTTCATGCAAGGTGGCGCCCTTGCGGAAAACGCGATCGTGCCGCTCAACCTTTCGCAGGGCGGCGTCACCGATCATGTCATCACCGGCGCCTGGTCGCTCAGGACGCATCAGGAAGCATTGCGCTACTCCGAAGCGCGCGTGGTCGCCAGCAATGTCGCCGCGAGCTCAGCCAACCACACCACGATGCCCGCACCCGCGAGCCGGCAGCTCAGCGACGACGCAAGCTACGTCCACGTGTGCAGCAACGAAACCATCCATGGTGTGGAACTGCACGAACTGCCCGACTTGCGCTCACTCGGCAGCGACGCGCCACTGGTGATCGACGGCTCCTCGCACATCGCCTCGCGCGCCATCGTCGATTGGTCGCGCCTGGGCCTGGCATATGCCGGCGCGCAAAAGAACATCGGACCCGCGGGCCTCACGCTCGCGTTCGTGCGCGAAGACCTGCTTGGCCGAGCGCTTCGTATCTGCCCGGTCGCCTTCAATTACGCCGTCGTCGCGTCCCACGGCTCGATGTACAACACGCCGCCGACTTACGCGATCTACATCGCCGGATTGGTGTTCGAGTGGATCGCCGCACAGGGCGGCGTCGCCGCGATCGAGCAGCGCAACATCGCCAAGGCCGCGTTGCTGTACGGCGCCATCGACGGCTCCGGCGGTTTCTATGTCGACCGCGTCGCGCCGGACTGCCGCTCGCGCATGAACGTGCCATTCTTCCTGCGCGACGATGCGCTCGGCGCGCCCTTCCTGGAAGCGGCCACCGCGCGCGGCCTGCTGCAACTCGAGGGACACAAGAGCGTGGGCGGCCTGCGCGCATCGCTCTACAACGCCATGCCCCTCGAAGGCGTGCAGGCGCTCGTTTCCTGCATGCGAGAATTTGCCGCACGCCATGGCTGACTCCGACGCTTCCGCCTCCCCCATCGACCCGGCGCTGCGCGCCCTTCGCCTGCAGATCGACGCAATCGACCAGGAACTGCTGGCACTGCTCAACCGTCGTGCGGCGCTGGCGCAAGAAGTGGGCGGCCTCAAGAAGCGCGAGGGGTCGGTCGTGTTTCGCCCCGAGCGCGAAGCCCAGGTCATCGACGGTATGAAGGCCGCCAATCGGGGCCCGCTGCAAAGCAACAGCGTGGCGCCAATCTGGCGCGAAATCATGTCGGCCTGCCGCGCGCTGGAAACGCCCACCCGCGTGGCCTACCTCGGCCCGGCGGGCACCTTCAGCGAGCTGGCCGCGCTCGGCTACTTCGGCTCTTCGATCGTGCGCGTGCCGTGTGCCAGCATCGACGAGGTGTTTCGCAGCACCACCGCCGGTGCCGCCGATTTCGGCGTGGTGCCGGTCGAGAATTCCACCGAAGGCGTGGTCGCTCGTTCGCTCGACCTGCTGCTGACCACGCCGCTGTTCCTCATCGGCGAGACCAGCCTGTTCGTGCGGCACAACCTGCTGCGCCTGGGCAACGGCCTGGCCGGCATCAAGGCCGTTTGTGCGCATCCGCAGGCGCTGGCGCAGTGCCATGGCTGGCTGAGCTACCACTTGCCCGACGTCGAGCGCCGGCCGGTGGCGAGCAACGCCGAGGGTGCGCGGCTCGCTTCGCTCGACCCGAAGCTCGCCGGGGTGGCCAGCGAGCGCGCCGCCAGCGAATACGGATTGCATGTGGTCGCGCCTGCAATCCAGGACGACCCGCACAACCGCACCCGCTTCGTCATCGCCACCCATCCCGACCGGCATCCGCAGCCCAAGGCATCGGGCCACGACTGCACGAGCCTGGTGGTTTCGGTGACCAACCGGCCGGGCGCAGTGCACGACATGCTGGTGCCGCTGAAAGAACACGGCGTCTCGATGACGCGCTTCGAGTCGCGTCCGGCGCGCAGCGCCGATCAGTGGGAGTACTACTTCTACATCGACCTGCAGGGCCACCCCGATCAGCCCGACGTCAGCGCCGCGCTGGCCCAACTGCGCGCCGTGTGTGCGTTCTTCAAGCTCCTCGGCACCTACCCGCTCGACACGCACTGAGCTCGAAACGCACCATGTTCAACCAACTCGGCTTAATCGGCTGCGGCCTCATGGGTGGCTCGTTCGCGCTGGCGCTCAAACGCGCCGGCCTGGTCAAGTGCGTGGTCGGCTACAGCAAGTCGCCCTCCACCACCGACAAGGCCAAACGACTCGGCGTCATCGACATCGCCGCCGAATCGGCGCTGCAAGCCGTATCGGGCTCCGACCTGGTGCTATTGGCCGTGCCGGTGGCGGCCACCGAGGCCACACTGAAGGCGATCCGCCATTTGGTCGAGCCCGGCATGCTGATCATGGACGTGGGCAGCACCAAGCGCGACGTCGTCGACGCCGCACGGCGCGTACTCAAGGACAAGGTGAGCTGCTTCGTGCCCGCCCATCCGGTCGCCGGCAAGGAAGTGGCCGGCATCGACAACGCCGATGCGCTGCTGTATGCCGGCCGCCAGGTCATCCTCACGCCGCTGACGCAGACCGATCCGGTGCTCGTGCAGAAGGCGACCGACGTCTGGGCGGCGATCGGCTCGCAGGTGCTCAAGATGAGCGCCGAGAACCACGACACCGCCTTCGCCGCGGTCAGCCATCTGCCGCACCTGCTGGCCTTTGCCTATTTCCTGTCGGTGGCCAAGCAGCCGGCCGGCCGCGATTTCCTCTCGCTCGCGGGCCCAGGCTTTCGCGACTTCACGCGCATCGCCGCGAGCGACCCGGTCATGTGGCGCGACGTGCTGATGAGCAACCGCGAAGAGATCCTCAAGCAGTCGCAACGCTTTCGCCACACGCTCGACGCGCTCGAACACATGATGAAGCTCGGTAACAACGAGGCCCTTGAAGACCTGGTCAAGAACGCCTCGGAGATGCGCGCCGGCTGGCAGATGAGCAGTGCCAAGCCGGGCGGCACGCGCTGACTGCGCCGCGCCGCGTCCGCACCTTTTAAATGAGTCACGACAGCGTGACGGCTGCGGCCTTTCTCGACCTGCCGCCATTGCTGCGCGTGGCCGGCACCGTTCGGCTGCCGGGCTCCAAGAGCATCTCCAACCGAGTGTTGCTGCTCGCCGGCCTGAGCGCCGGCCGCACGCGCATCCACGACCTGCTCGACTCCGACGACACGCGCGTCATGCTGGACGCGCTGCGCGCGCTCGGCTGCACCCTCGAGCGCGACGGTGACGCGCTCGCAGTCACCGGCCTGGGCGCTCGCTTGGCGGTACACGAGGCGCGCCTTTTCCTCGGCAACGCGGGCACCGCGATGCGTCCGCTCACCGCCGCGCTCGCGCTGCTGGTGGCCACGCAGGGCGGTCGGTTCGAACTCGGCGGCGTCGCGCGCATGCACGAGCGGCCGATCGCCGACCTGATCGAAGCACTGCGCCCGCTCGGCTGCGACATCACCTGCCTGGGCACCGAAGGCTATCCACCGCTGCGCCTGCAAGGTCCCACGGTGCTGCAGCTGGCCGCGCCGATCAAGGTGCGCGGCGACGTGTCGAGTCAGTTCCTCACCGCGCTGCTGATGGCGCTGCCGCTGGTGGCGGGCGAGCGCGAGCTGCTCGTGGAGGTCCAGGGCGAGCTGATCTCCAAGCCCTACATCGAGATCACGCTGGCGTTGCTGGCGCGCTTTGGTATCGCGGTGCGGCGCGACGACTGGCGGCGTTTCGTCATTCCACAGGGCAGCCGCTACCGCTCGCCGGACGACGTGCATGTGGAAGGCGATGCGTCCTCGGCCTCGTACTTCATCGCGGCCGGCGCAATCGCGGCCACTGCCGAGCCGCTGCGCATCGAAGGCGCCGGCAGCGCCTCGATCCAGGGCGACATCCGCTTCGTCGAGGCAGCGCGCGCCATGGGGGCCGACATCGTGCTCGAGCCCAACGCCGTGCTGGTGCGCCGCGGCGCCTGGCCGCTCACCGCCATCACGCTCGACTGCAACCACATTCCCGACGCCGCCATGACCCTGGCTGCCATGGCGCTCTATGCGGATGGCACCACGCGCCTGACCAACATCGCCAGCTGGCGGGTCAAGGAAACCGACCGCATCGCGGCGATGGCCACCGAGCTGCGCAAGTTCGGTGCCCTGGTCGTCGAAGGGTCCGACTTCATCGAGGTGACGCCGCCGCTGCAATGGCGGGCCGCCGCCATCCACACCTACGACGACCACCGCATGGCGATGTGCGCCTCGCTCGCCGCCTTCAACGCGCTCGCGGGCAGCGCAGGCGCGCCGGTGCCAATCGCGAGCCGCCCCGGCGTGCCGGTGCCAGCAGGGAGCCGCGCCGGCGTGCCGGTGCGGGTGCTCGACCCGCGCTGCGTCGGCAAGACCTTCCCCGATTATTTCGCAGCCCTGTTCGCCATTGCCGAGGCGGCGCCGGAGAGCATTCCCGTGCTCGCTCTCGACGGGCCGACCGCGTCCGGCAAGGGCACGCTGGGCAGCATGCTGGCCGAGCGGCTGGGCTACCACCACCTCGACTCCGGCGCGCTCTACCGAGCCACCGCCCTGGCGGCGCTGCGTGCCGGTGTCGATGTGGGCGACGAAGCGCGCGTCGCCACCCTCGCCCGCGGGCTGCCGTTGCGCTTTGACCAACAGCGTGCGCTGCTCGGCGACGTGGACGTGACCGATGCGCTGCGCGAAGAAGCGGTGGGCAGCGCCGCCTCGCAGATCGCCGCCCTGCCCGCGGTGCGCCAAGCGCTCGTCGAGCTGCAACTGAGCTTTCGGCGCCTGCCCGGCCTGGTGGCCGACGGGCGCGACATGGGCAGCGTGATCTTCCCGGCGGCCACGCTCAAAGTGTTCCTGACCGCGAGCGCCGCCACGCGTGCCGAGCGGCGCCATAAGCAATTGATTTCAAAGGGAATTTCAACTAGTATCGATGCTCTTCGCGCCGATCTCGAGGCGCGCGATGCGCGGGACCAAAACCGCAGCATCGCGCCTTTGAAGCCGACTGCGCAGGCCCGGTTGCTCGACAATTCGGCGCTCTCGATCGAAGCCTCGGTCGAACAGGTGCTGGCTTGGTGGCAAACGGTGCGGCCGTTCAGCGAGAGCTGAGCAGCCTTCGAGAAGCCCGTCGCTTTCCCTCAGTGCGCCACGCAGACCGCGGACGCCAAAGCGACGGACCCGCAACCTAACCCGCCACGCGAGTGGCAATCGCCGCAACGTCGGCCCAGGAAAACCCAATGAGTGAAACAGCAGTCGCCTCGTCGCAAGGCATGGAATCGTTCGCCGCCCTGTTTGAAGAATCCCTGAAGCGCTCCGACATGCGCGCCGGCGAGGTGATCTCCGCCGAAGTGGTGCGCATCGAGCACAGCTTCGTGGTCGTCAATGCCGGCCTCAAGAGCGAAGCCTATGTGGCGATCGAAGAGTTCAAGAACGACCACGGCGAGCTCGAAGTCGAGGTCGGTGACTTCGTGTCGGTGGCCATCGACGCGATCGAAAACGGCTACGGCGACACCATCCTCTCGCGCGACAAGGCCAAGCGCCTCGCGTCATGGATGTCGCTGGAAACCTCGCTCGAGTCGGGCGAATTCGTGACCGGCACCGTCAACGGCAAGGTCAAGGGCGGTCTCACCGTCCTCGTCAACGGCATCCGTGCCTTCCTGCCTGGCTCGCTGCTCGACACGCGTCCGGTCAAGGACATGACGCCGTTCGAAGGCAAGACGATGGAGTTCAAGGTCATCAAGCTCGACCGCAAGCGCAACAACGTCGTGTTGTCGCGCCGTGCCGTGGT
>NZ_JANMWL010000094.1:0-4632 GCF_031393925.1 Methylibium sp.
CTGGGCTGCGGCCTGCTCGACATGGCCGGGCTGGCGCAGAAGGGCGGGTCGGTCTGGAGCCATCTGCGGTTCGGCCCCTCGCCGGAGTCGATCAAGACCATCCGCATCGCCGCCGGCGGCGCCGATCTGGTGCTGGGCTGCGACATGATCGTGGCGGGCAACTCCAAGACTTTGGCGGCGGTGCGGCACGGCAGCACCCGGATGCTGGTCAACACCCAGGAGAAGATGCCGGGCGAGTTCGCGCGCGACGCCGACATGAAATTCCCGAGCCACGGGCTGCGTGGCAACGTGGTCGACGCCGTGGGTGAAGACTGCGCGGAATTCGTCGACGCCGGTCGGATCGCCACCGCGCTGGTGGGCGACAGCATCGCTGCCAACATGTTCATGCTCGGATTCGCCTACCAGCGTGGCTTGATTCCGGTTTCGGCCAGCGCCATCGAGGCCGCCATCGTCCTGAACGGCACCGCGAAGCAGATGAACCAGGACGCCTTTCTGTGGGGCCGGCGCACGGCGGTTGACGCCAAGGCGGTCGAGCGCCTGCTGGCGTCCAAGCGTGCAGCGGCCGGCACCGGCGTCTCGCCAGCGCCGGTCAAGAGCCTGGAAGAAGCCATCGAGACGCGCCGGAAATTCCTCACCGACTACCAGGACGCCGCCTATGCGCAGCGCTACCTCGATCTGGTGGCGCGGGTGCGTGCGGTGGAGCAGCGGGCCTTCACCGGCCGCAGTTCGCTGACTGAAGCCGCCGCGAAGTACTACTTCAAGTTGCTGGCCATCAAGGATGAGTACGAGGTCGCGCGCCTGCATGTGCAGAGCGGGTTCCTCGCCAGCGTGGCACAGCAGTTCGAGGGCGACTACAAGCTCGTCTTCCATCTGGCGCCACCCTTGCTGTCGCGGCGCGACGCGCTGACCGGTGAGCAGAAGAAGCGTGAATTCGGCGCCTGGATCGTCCCTGTGTTCCGCGTTCTCGCCAAGCTGCGCTTCTTGCGCGGCACGGCCTTCGATGCTTTCGGCTACAGCGCGGAGCGGCGCACCGAGCGTTCGCTGATCGCGCAATACGAGCAGAACATGTCGACCGCGCTGGCGGTGCTCGAACAGACGCGAGACAGCGCGCACCACGACGCTGCGGTGGCGCTGGCCTCGTTGCCGGAACAGATTCGAGGCTACGGCCACGTTCGCGCCAGGAGTACCCAGCCCACCCGCAAACGCGAACGCGAGTTGCTCGAGGCATTGCAGCGGCGCGTGATCGTCTTGCGGCAAGCGGCCTGAGGGCAAGAGTTTTCCCCGCGCGTGCTGGTCTGGCGCGCGAATGGTTTGTCATTGAGCCTGCCGAGCCCCATCGACCGAGACGCGCCCGGAGGTAAGGCAGGGCTGTTCCAATACCTGGCCGAGCCCAGCAAGGCGCAGGTCGATCTGGCTGTCGCAGAACGAATAAACTGCAAATTTGAACTAATAAACGGCTAGCCTGAACCAATATTCTGCAAATGAAGCACTGGGTGTGACATCGGAGCCAAGCCAGTGCAGTGCGTCAATTGGAACTGCTCTTATTCAGAACGGCTCGGGCGCCGGCGAGGTCGGCAAACCCCTTGGCCGGGAACTCCGGTCGGTACTTGGCGGTGCGGAACACGCTTTCGGCATAGGCGTTGTCGTCGCTCACCCGAGGGCGCGAGTACGACGGCTTGATGCCCAGCCAGTCGAGCATGGCCAGCACCGTCGTGGCCTTGAGCGTGGAGCCGTTGTCGCCGTGCAGCACCGGCTTGGCGGTCAAGGCCGCAATGCCTTCGGCCAGCGCCGTGCGCCGCACCAGGTGCGCGGCATGGTCCGAGTCGTCGCGCTCGTGCACCTCCCAGCCCACGACCCTTGCGGCTGTACAAATCCAGGATCAGGTACAGGTAGAACCACTGCCCGAGCACTAGCGTGGGCAGGTAGGTCATGTCCCAGCACCAGACCTGGCGCGGCGCGCTGGCGATGTGGGTGGTCGGCGGGCGCACCTTTCTGGGCGCCTTGGCACGACCGCGATGCGCGTTCTGGCCATGCTCGCGCAGCACGCGGGCGAAGCTGGACTCGCTGGCGAGGTACACGCCCTCGTCAGCCAGCTTGGGCACGATGCGCGCCGGCGGCACGTCGGCGAATCGCGGCTCGTTGGCGACAGTCAGCACTTCAGCGCGCTCGGCCGGGCTCAGCGCGTGGGCAGGCGCCGGGCGCACCGCCCCAGGCCTGCGGTCGCCCGCTGTGAGGCCCGCGCAGGCCTTCCATCGCTGCAAGGTGCGCAAGTCGATGCCGACGATCTCGCAGGCCAGGTGCAAACGGGCACCGGCCGCGTGCGCGGTGTGGATGCCAAGGGCAAGGGTTGTGCGATCTCCGAGGCTGATCATTCGGCCTCGCCCAGGTTGAAGATCGCCCCGACTTTTTTTGACAGCACCAGCAAGGCAGCGGTCTCGGCCAGCGCGCGGTCCTTGCGCAAGAGCTCGCGCTCGAGCTCCTTGATGCGCCGACGGGCCTGCTGGGTCTGCAGCGGGCTGGCTCGGATCTCGCCGGGCTCGGCCAGAGCCTGGGTGGCGCTTTGCTGCCAGGCAGCGAGCTGCTGCGCGTAGGTGCCATGCGCTCGGCACCAGGCGCTCTTGCCGGCCTCGTCCATGGAGGCGGTGGTCAGCACGGCATCGAAGCGGGCTGCGGCCGTCCACACCTGTTCGCGGGCCGGCTTGGCCAGCGCCTCGCTGCGCCAGCGCTCCAGCGTCGCAACGCCGATGCCCACCTCACGCGCGACAGCGTCAAGCGCCGCACTCTGCGGCGGCAGCAACCGTGCCACCGCTCTGTTTTTGAATGTCTGTCCGTAACGTGCCAATGTGTTCTCTCATCAACGCCCCCTGTGGTTGAACAGGGTCACGACCTGGGCGAAATCGCCGCAGCACCAGGCTGTGGATTTGTGGACGATGCGCTTCGCGCACCGGCCGGCTTGCCGTGGACAACGCTGCGCGTTGCCCACCGCGCCGACCTTCGCCCACAAGCTCCACAGCCTGCCACCACTATCTTTACTCCTTCAATTCAAAGATACAAGGTTCTGATAGCTTCTCCGGCTGCGGTCGCTTTCCCGCTGGTCCTCTCGCTTCGGTCGGCGCTCGGGAGGAAGTCGTCCATGCCAATGCACGATTCGGCAAAAACTTCAGCGTCATCCCAGCATCGGCTTGCCGCTTTTTGCTCTGCTCGCCATCGCGCTGCACGGGGGCGTGATCGAGCCGCATGCGGGGCAGATTGTGTTGACCGCAGTGCTGTTTTCCATGATCGTTGCGCCGTTTATCATCCGCTACAACCATGCGCTCGCTCGCCTTTGCGCGCCGCGCACTATCCAGCAGCAAGAGGAAGTAGCGCCGCAACGCAGCATAGAGAGCGTCGGCCATGTTCGCGATCACGTCATCATTTGCGGTTACGGGCGCATAGGCCAGAGCGTGGCCCACTTTCTGGAAAAAGAACAGATTCCTTACGTGGCACTGGATCTGGATCCGGTCAAAGTGAAAGAAGCGCACATCGCCGGCGAGCGGGTCTTTTACGGCGACGCTGGCGAACGCGACATTCTCGAAGCAGTGGGTGTCAGCACTGCGCGGCTGCTCGTCATCAGCCACGAAGACGTGACCTCGGCCCACAAAGTTCTGCATCACATTCGCAGCCTGCGGCCGGGTCTTCCTGTCATGGTGCGCACGCGCGATGAGAGCCACGTCGATGAACTGCGGGCAGCGGGCGCGGCAGAGGTTGTGGCGGAGACACTGGAGGCTAGTCTGATGATCGCAGCACAAGCCCTGCTGTTGCTGAACGTGCCCATTTCGCGTGTGATGCGCCACATGCAGGAACAGCGCAAAGGACGCTATCATTTGCTGCGCGAGTTCTTTCGGGGCGACAACACGCTTGCGGAAATGCCGCAGGAACAAGACGCCGACCGACTCCGGCCGTTGGTCCTGCCGCCGGACAGCCCTGTCGTGGGACGTGCGCTAGGAGAGCTCGATCTCGATGGCATCGTGATCACTGCCTTGGTACGGCGGGGGGAACGGCAACTCAAGCCAGCGCGTGAGACTCGACTGGAAACGGGCGATGTCCTTGTGCTATTCGGCTCGCCCGACGATCTGCAGCGCGCCGAGCGCGCCCTGCTCGGCTGACTCGGCGAAGAAGACTGGCGGGACTTGACAGCTATGGAAGGAGACTGATTATGTCCATACTAAAGCGAATAGTGGCAGGCACCGACCTGTCCTGGTATGCGGGCCGGGCAGAAACCCGAGCCGCCATGCTGGCGCGCGAACTGGGCAGTGAATCGCTGGATTTGCTGCATGTCATCGGCAACCTGGCGCTGGAATCGCTGCGCCACCTGGCTACCCAAACGCCGCAGGAAACCGAACAGCGGCTGCTCGATTCGGCGCGGAAGCAAATGAATGAGGCGGCGCGCAACCTTGCTGAAAAACACGGTATTCCGGTCACGACTACCCTGGCTATCGGCCGCGCTCACGTCGATATCGTGCGCCACGCCGAGTCCATCGACGCCGGTATGGTGGTGCTGGGGGCTCACGGCGGCAGTTTCCTGCGCGAGCTGTTTCTTGGCTCTACCGCCGAGAAGGTACTGCGCAAACACTCGCGCCCGGTGTTGATTGT
>NZ_JANMWL010000117.1:0-3770 GCF_031393925.1 Methylibium sp.
GCGTTTGCGCAAGGGCTCGAACGCGTCGCCGACGTGCCGATCTACAGCGCCGACGCGATGCTGCGCCGCGCGCCTTCGCTGCAGCTCACCGCCGATGCACGGCCGCCGCGCGTCGGACTGCCCACGGCAGTGTGGGAGCGGCTGGCCCTGGGCGAACACGCCGCGGTCCATGTGCGGCAGGGCAGCCATTCGGTGCGACTGGCCGCCTGGCACGACGCCAGCCTCGCTGCCAACTGCGTGCGCGTGCCCGCCGCTCATCCGCTCACCGCCGCGCTCGGCGCGATGTTCGGCGCGATCGCCGTCGAGCGCGCCGAGCCGCTGTCGGCCGAGCCCGAGCATCACGCCGCGTCGGTCAAGCTCGTGTCTGCCGCCAACCGGCCGGCCGCCTGAGGACGCGCCGATGATCGACACCTTCAATCAATGGGGCACCGGCCTGCTCGGCGGCGGCTGGCCGGTCGTGTGGAATTTGCTCAAGATCGTCGGCCTGGTGCTGCCGCTCATGCTCTGCGTGGCCTACCTCACCCTGTGGGAGCGCAAGGCCATCGGCTGGTCGCAGATTCGCGTCGGCCCCAACCGGGTCGGCCCCTTCGGCCTGCTGCAGCCGATCGCCGATGCGGTCAAGCTGATGTTCAAGGAAATCATCATCCCGACGGCGGCCAATAAGCCGTTGTTCCTGCTCGGCCCGGTCATGACCATCATGCCGGCGCTTGCGGCCTGGGTGGTCATCCCCTTCGGCCCGGAAGTGGCGCTGGCCAACATCGATGCCGGGCTGCTGTTCATCATGGCCATCACCTCGATGGAGGTCTACGGCGTGATCATCGCCGGCTGGGCCTCCAACTCGAAGTACGCCTTTCTCGGCGCGCTGCGCGCGTCGGCGCAGATGGTGAGCTACGAGATCGCGATGGGCTTCGCGCTGGTGGTCGTGTTGATGGTGTCGGGCTCGCTCAACATGAGCGAGATCGTGCTCGGGCAAGACCGCGGTTTCTTCGCCGGCAAGGGCCTCAACTTCCTGTCGTGGAACTGGTTGCCGCTGTTGCCGATCTTCGTGGTCTACGTGATCGCCGGCATTGCCGAGACCAATCGCCACCCCTTCGACGTGGTCGAGGGCGAATCGGAAATCGTCGCCGGCCACATGGTCGAGTACTCGGGCATGGCGTTCGCGATGTTCTTCCTGGCCGAGTACGCCAACATGCTGTTGGTGTCGGCGCTGGCCTCGGTCATGTTCCTCGGCGGCTGGTTGCCGCCGGTGCAGAGCGTGCTGCTGGCGTGGGTTCCGGGCTGGATCTGGCTGGGCCTGAAGACCTTCGTGGTGGTGACGATGTTCCTGTGGGTGCGCGCCACCTTCCCGCGCTTTCGCTACGACCAGATCATGCGGCTGGGCTGGAAGATCTTTATTCCCATCACGCTGATCTGGCTGGTGGTGGTGGGCGGCTGGATGCAGTCGCCCTGGAACATCTGGCAATGATCGTTTTGAGTTGAGAGGAGGCCGGCGATGTCTGCCCTGGCTTCGGTCAAAGAATTTTTCAACACCTTCCTGCTGATCGAGCTGCTCAAGGGCATGAAGCTCACGGGCCGGCATGCGCTCGCGCGCAAGATGACGATCCAGTTCCCGGAAGAAAAAACGCCGCTGTCGCCGCGCTTTCGCGGCCTGCATGCGCTGCGCCGCTATGAGAACGGCGAGGAGCGCTGCATCGCCTGCAAGCTGTGCGAAGCGGTGTGCCCGGCGCTGGCGATCACGATCGAGTCCGAGGTGCGCGACGACGGCTCGCGGCGCACCACGCGCTACGACATCGACCTCACCAAGTGCATCTTCTGCGGCTTTTGCGAAGAGAGCTGCCCGGTGGATGCGATCGTCGAGACGCACATTTTCGAGTACCACGGCGAGAAGCGCGGCGACCTCTACTTCACCAAGGACATGCTGCTCGCGGTGGGCGACCGCTACGAAAACGAAATCGCAGCCGCCCGCCAGGCCGACGCCGCCTACCGCTGAGCCGCCCATGACGACCCAGACCGCGCTGTTCTACGTCTTCTCGGCCATCCTGCTGTTCGCCTCGTTTCGCGTCATCACGGCCCGCAGCGCCGTGTATGCGGTGCTGTTCCTGGTGCTGGCCTTTTTCAACGCGGCCTGCCTGTGGATGTTGCTGCGCGCCGAGTTCCTGGCCATCGCGCTGGTGCTCGTCTACGTGGGCGCGGTGATGGTGCTGTTCCTGTTCGTGGTGATGATGCTCGACGCCAATACCAAGCAAAGCGCGGCGCGCGACGGGTTCTGGAAGAACCTGCCGCTCGCGCTCGTGATCGGTGCCGTGATCGCGCTCGAGATGGCGGTCGTGCTGCTCGGCGGCTTTCGCCTCACCGACGCGCCGCAGCCTGAGGCCGCGGCCTTGAAACTCGGCAACACCAAGCTGCTGGGCATCGCGATCTACACGCGCTACCTCTACCCGCTGCAGCTCGCCGCCGTGCTGCTGCTCGTGGCCATCATCGCGGCCATTGCGCTGACCTTGAGGAAGCGCAAGGACAGCCGCCACATGGACGCCTCCCTGCAGGTCAAGGCGAAGAAGGCCGACCGCGTGCGGCTGGTCAAGATGAAGCCGGAGGTGGCGCCCGCGCCCGAACTGCCAGCAGCAAAGCCCGACCCCGCCTCTGCCGGAGGCACGGCATGACGATCACCCTGGGCCACTATCTTTCGCTCGGCGCGATCTTGTTTGCCTTGTCGGTCATCGGCATCTTTCTCAACCGCAAGAACCTGATCGTCTTGTTGATGGCCATCGAGCTGATGCTGCTGGCCGTGAACATGAACTTCATCGCCTTCTCGCATTACCTGGGCGACATGGCCGGGCAGGTATTCGTGTTTTTCATCCTCACCGTGGCGGCGGCCGAATCGGCCATCGGCCTGGCGATCCTGGTGGTGCTGTTTCGCAACCGTACGTCGATCAACGTCGACGAGCTCGACACGCTCAAGGGCTGATTGCATTCGCGGGCGAGAGGGCCCGCCAGACGAGAACAACAAGATGGCTGCAGTGCTTTCACATTTGACGTTGATCGCCGTGCCGCTCGCCCCGCTGGCGGGCGCGGTCATAGCCGGCCTGTTCGGCAAGGCCGTGGGCCGGCGCGGCGCGCATGCGCTCACCATCCTGGGCGTGCTGGTCGCCTTCATCCTGTCGGCATCGGTGCTGAAGTCGGTCGCACTCGACGGCGCTCGCTTCAACGGCAGCGTCTACGAATGGCTCGTGATCGGCGGGCTGAAGATGGAGGTGGGCTTCCTCGTCGACGGCCTCACGGCGATGATGATGACGGTGGTGACCTTCGTCTCGCTGATGGTGCATATCTACACCATCGGCTACATGGAGGGTGACCCCGGCTACCAGCGTTTCTTCGCCTACATCTCGCTGTTCACCTTCAGCATGCTCATGCTGGTGATGAGCAACAACATGCTGCAGCTGTTCTTCGGCTGGGAGGCGGTAGGCCTGATGAGCTACCTGCTGATCGGCTTTTGGTACACCAAGCCCACGGCGATCTTTGCCAACATGAAGGCCTTCCTGGTCAACCGGGTCGGCGACTTCGGCTTCATCCTCGGCATCGGTCTCTTGCTGGCCTACGGCGGCACGCTCGACTACGCCGAGCTGTTTGCCAAGGGCCCGGCGCTTGCGGAGCTGGGGTTTCCCGGCACCGACTGGCGGGTGATCACCGTCGCGTGCATTTGCCTGTTCATCGGCGCCATGGGCAAGAGCGCGCAGTTCCCGCTGCACGTGTGGCTGCCCGACTCCATGGAA
>NZ_JANMWL010000132.1:0-8306 GCF_031393925.1 Methylibium sp.
CGGCCATGGGCGCAGCCAACGGCATTGCGCCGGCATGCCCTGGGCTCTGCGCGTCTTTAGCGCCAGCAACTTTGCTCACCCGCACCGCGCCCTTCATGCCGGCGTCGTAATGGCCCGGCTGCAGGCAGGCGAAGGACACGTTGCCCGCCTTGGTGAACTGCCACACGACTTCACCGGTCTTGCCCGGCGCAACGGTCACCATGTTCTCGTCGGCGTGCTCCATCTCCGGGTTTTTCTTCATCACTTCGTAGTGCTCCGCGAGATCCTTGTCCGTGCCGAGCACCATCTCGTGCTTGATCTGGCCGGAGTTCCTGACGACGAAGCGCACGGTCTCGCCTTGCTTGACCTTCAGCTTGGACGGCGTGAAGCGCATCGCGTCGCTCATGTCGATCTGCACGGTGCGGGTGGCGTTTGCGGCGACGCCGGGTTTGCCGATGACCGCTTCGTCGGGGCCATGCCCACCGGCATGCGTGCCAGCGGCCCATGCGGTGCCGCTGGCAACGACCCAGCCTGCAATCGCTGCGTGAGATATCAATTTCAGTTTCATGGAAACGGCTCCTTGGGATGGGATAGTGAACGGCGGGTCATCAATGGCCCGAGTGGCCACCTTTGCCGGTCGGCTTGCGGACCTGGACTTCGACTTCCTTGGCGGGCATGTTGTTGGCCGGCATGGCCGCGCCGCCCTGCGCCCGCTCTTTGGATGCAGGGCGCGCCGGCTCGGCCATCGCGCCGGTCCACTCAAAGGCGACCTCACCGACCGGGTGCTGGTACCAACCGGGGTTCTTGTAATCGCCGGGCTTCTGGTGGCGCCGCACCTTCACGACGCTGAACATGCCGCCCATCTCGACCGAACCGAAGGGCCCGTCGCCGCTCATCATGCGGGCGGTGTTGTCGGGCAGCGGCATCTCCATCTCGGCCATGTCGGCCATGCCGCGCTCGGCCATCACCATGTAGTCCGGGATCAGCTTGGTGATCTGGCGCGCCACGCCGCGATGCTCCACGCCGATCATGGTGGGCACGCTGTGCCCCATCGCGTTCATCGTGTGGTGGCTCTTGTGGCAGTGGAACGCCCAGTCGCCTTCCTCGTCCGCGAGGAACTCGATCTGGCGCATCTGGCCGACCGCCACATCGGTCGTCACTTCCGGCCAGCGCGAACTCTTCGGGGTCGGCCCGCCATCGGTGCCGGACACCACGAACTCGTGGCCGTGCAGATGAATCGGGTGGTTGGTCATCGTCAGGTTGCCCATGCGGATTCGCACCTTGTCGCCCTTGCGCACATTGAGCGAGTCGATGCCCGGAAAGACGCGGCTGTTCCACGACCACAGGTTGAAGTCCAGCATCGTCATGATCTTGGGCGTGTAGGCGCCCGGGTCGATGTCGTAGGCGTTGAGCAGGAAGACGAAGTCGCGGTCGACCTCGTCGATCAGTGGGTGCCTCGACTTGGGGTGCGTGATCCAGCAACCCATCATCCCCATCGCCATCTGCACCATCTCGTCGGCATGCGGGTGGTACATGAAGGTGCCGGGCCGCCGGGCGACGAACTCGTAGACGAAGGTCTTGCCGGGTTGGATGGCCGGCTGGTTGAGGCCGGCGACGCCGTCCATCCCGTTGGGCAGCCGCTGGCCATGCCAGTGGATGCTGGTGTGCTCGGGCAGCTTGTTGGTGACGAAGATGCGCACCCGGTCGCCCTCGACCACTTCAATCGTCGGGCCGGGCGATTGGCCGTTGTAGCCCCAGAGGTGGGCCTTGAAGCCGGGCGCCATCTCGCGCACCACCGGCTCGGCGACCAGGTGGAACTCCTTGATGCCGTTGTTCATGCGCCAGGGGCAGGTCCAGCCATTGAGCGTGACGACGGGGTTGTACGGGCGGCCCGTGTTGGGCACCAGCGGCGGCATCGTGTCGGGTTTGGTTTGGATGACCGGCTCGGGCAGCGCGGCCATCGCCACCTTGCCGACCGCAGCGGCGCTGACGGCCGCCGTGACGGCGCCGGCCCTGCCGAGAAAATTGCGTCGGGAAACCATCGTGGATGCTCCTGTGTTCAGTGGGCCGGGCCGGCTGCCGCGGCGCGGGTCGCCGCCGGGGCCGAAGCCATCGGATCGGGCTTGCCGATCAGGGCCATGTCGAGGTCGGCCTGGGCGATCCAGTAATCGCGCAGCGCCTCGATGGATGCGTTGACGCTCGCGATCTGCGAGCGCGTGTCGGCCAGCAGCTCGAACACGCCGATCAACATGCCGTTGTAGCGAAGCACGTTCTCGTCCGAGATGCGCTTGGCCGACGGCACGATGTCGTCGCGGTAGTGGCGAGCGATGTCGTAGGCCGAGCGGTAGAGCGCATAGGCCTCGCGCACTTCCGAGCGGGCCTCGACGGCGACCTGGGCCGCGCGCTGCGCGCTCTGCATGTAGATCGCCTCGGCCTTGGCCACGCGTGCGCCGCTCCAGTCGAACAGCGGTATCTCGAACGCGATCTCGTAGCCGCGCTCCGTCGAACCATCGTTGAAGGTGTTGCGCGTGTAGCCCAGGTCGAGCACGCTGACGAAGCGCGTCACCTTGGTCAGGCCGAGCATCTTGGCCGTGGCCTCGACCATCAACCTGGCAGCCTGCACGTCGATGCGCTGCGCCATCGCCATCTGCTCGATGTCAGGCTGGTCGCCGGGTGCCTTGGGCAGGTCGGGCAGCCGCTCCGGCAGGGTGAACGTGGTCTGCTGGCCCCACAAGCCGAGCAGACGGGTCAGCCGCTCGCGGGCGCTGGTCTGCGCCTGCTGCGCGCGCGCCAGGTTCAGCGTCGCCTCCGCATAGAAGCCGTGTTCGCGGGCCTGCTCGAGTTTCGTGAAGTTGCCGACCTGCGCCATGCGCCGTGCCAGCTCGGCGCCGGCGTCGGCCGTCTGCTTGACCTGCTGCATGTAGCGCTCGGTCTGCCCGGTCGCAAGCGCGGTGTAGTAAGCCCTGCGCGTGCGCGCCGCCAGCGCGAGCACCTCCAGCGTCACGCCGCCCTGGGCGGTCGCGAACCGCCGGGCTTCGATCTGGCGTGCCAGCGGCAGCGCGATCAGGTGCGCGAGGCTGAAGCTGAACAGGCGGTCGATCTCTCGCTTATCGCCGCGCTTCAGGCGGCCGTAGACGAAGCCCGGGTTCGGCAGCCGGCTCGCTTGCACCAGGTCGGCCTCGGCAATGCCGAGTTCCTGGAAGCTGGCTTGCAGCCCGCGGTTGTTCAGGAGCGCGAGCTGCACCGCGTTGTCGGCGCTCAGCGGCTGCTTCAGCAGTTCGTCGACGCGTTGCTCGATGCCGTCGACGTCGGCGGCGGAGCGAGCCCACAGCAGGTCTTTGCCGAGTCGCTGCTTGGCGGTCTGTTCCACCGGACCGAAGCCACCATCGGCGCTGAAGGTCGCACAGCCGCTCAGCACGCTCACTGCCGCGGCGCTCGCGATCAGACGCAGACGCAGGCGCAGGCGCCGCCGGGGCGGCGTAGCCACCGAGAAAGTTTGGAAGCTCACGTCCTGCTCCTCAGTTCATCGGGTGGCCACCATGCCCGGCCGGCATCGGCTTGGACATGGGCTCGGCAGAGGCGGGCGCCGATGCCTTGTCGGTCGGGGCCTTGGCAGCCGACGCGGGCTCGGGCGACTGCGCCTCCTTGGCATAGTTGCGCCACCCGCCGATGCGCCCGACGGTGTCGTTCGCCTGCTTCCAGTCGAGCTTGTCGTCGCTCAGCGGCCGGTAGTCTGAAAAGGCCGAGCGATAGGTCGCGGGCGCAACCTTGGCCGTGGCGTCGAGCGGGTCGCGTCGGGCCGTGCCGGCCTCATGCCCGGCAAGGGCGGGTGCCGAGAACGTCAGCACGCAGGCGGTCGCTGCGGCAAGCGCAGCAGCGCTGTGGATTGATCTCATGAAAACCTCTCGGAGGAACGGTGGACAAACCGCGCGCGACAGCGCGGCTTACGGTTCAACGCGATGGCCGGTGGCGCGCCCGTCAGCCGGGAAGCACGCGACGCGGCTCGCTCAGCCGAGAGTGATTCGAGGAGGGCGCTCTGGCCCGTCGGTGAAGAAGCCCGGGCGACCGATCAGCGGCGAAGGGGCACCTTCAAAGACGCAATCAATGACGGGCAGCGGCGACACCACGTGCAGGATGGCCACCGCGGAGCAGCAGGAAGCACAGGCGCTGCACTTGAACTTGGCGAGCTTGGCGGCAGCGTCTGCATGCCCACCTTGATCAGGCCCTGCGTCGGTCGTCACACCGGGCGCGGCAGCAATACCGTCTGCCGGGTCGTGATGCGCGTCGCCTTGATGCGCATGACCGTGCCGGGCATCGTCAAGCTCGGTAGCCGCGCGTGACTGCTGCATGTGGTTGGGCCCGCAGTGCAGCATGGTCGATGCGGCGATCCCCTGGGTCGGGATCGCCAGCACCACCAACCACACCAGCACGGCCTTGAAGACTTGCCACATGCAAAAAGCTTACACCACGCGTGCGCGCAAATCGCCTTCAAAGGCCTTAGCAGGTCCGGTTGCCTTGCCGAGGGCCGGATCGCGCGAGTGCTTTGGCGGCCTTCGGTTCAACGCCGCAGGATGGCTCGCACAGGCGCCCTTTCGGTCAGGACGCCGTGCCTGCCATCGCGTCGTCTAACGAGGTGCCGCGGCCGAGCGTGAAGCCGCGGCCGTGGGCACCATGCGGTCGGCGGGCGCGGGTTGGCCAGCGTAGACCGAATAGCCACCACCAAAGTCGCGCCAGCCGTCGTAGCCCACCGGGTTGTCGCGCGCGGCTTCGAGTTCAGCCCGCACTGCGGCGCGCGTCTTGCCGCCACTCGCGCCTTGCGGCGGGCCGACGTAGACCGAGTAGTCGCCGCCGAAGTCGCGCCAGCCGTCGTGCGTGACCATGTCCAGGCGCCAGGCTGCAAGCTCGGCGCGCACCTCGGCCCGGGTCTTGCCGCCGCTGGCGCCTTGGGGCTGGCCGACGAAGGCACCGTAGCCGCCACCGAAGTCGCGCCAGCCGTCGGCCGTGGTGGACGCCGACGGACGGAACACGTCTTGCGTCGGATCGCCTTGCGCCGACGCGACGAGCGGGGTGAAGCTGGCGGCAGCGATCGCCAAAGTCAGCAGAGTGCGGCGGATGGTCTTGGTCATGATGATCTCCTGGGGTTGGCCTCGTGGGCAAGGCGCTGAGGGATTCAGCGTGAGGAGAACTTTAGAAACCGAAGCTCGACACGCGCCTCACGGCGCGATTACAAAACTGCAAGGAAAGCATCCCGAGCGCGACTGACCTTCACGCGACAAACGGAGCGAAGCGATGCGATTGCTGGTGGTGGAAGACGAACCCAGGCTGGCTGCCTACCTCAAGAAAGGCCTGAGCGAGAACGGTCATGTGGTCGACGTGGCGCACGACGGCATCGACGGCCGCCATCTCGCACTCGAAGGCCGCTACGACCTGCTGGTGCTCGACGTGATGCTGCCCGGCGTGGACGGCTTCGGCGTCCTCCAGGCGCTGCGCCGCGAGGGCAAGGACACCCCCGTGCTCATGCTCACGGCGCGCGACAAGGTCGAAGACCGCGTGCGCGGCCTGCAGGGCGGTGCCGACGATTACCTGATCAAGCCGTTTTCCTTCTCCGAACTGTTGGCGCGCGTGCAGGCGCTGCTGCGCCGCGGCACGCGCACGCAGGAGAGCACCACGCTTGCGCTCGGCGAACTGGAGCTCGACCTGCTGCGCCGCCGCGCGCAACGCGCAGGCGAACGCCTGGACCTCACCGCCAAGGAGTTCACGCTGCTCACCTTGCTGCTGCAGCGCCACGGCCAGGTGCTCTCGCGCACGCTGCTGGCCGAGCTGGTGTGGGACATGAACTTCGACAGCGATACCAATGTGGTCGAGGTCGCCGTGCGACGCCTGCGCAGCAAGCTCGACGACCCCTACCCGAGCAAGCTGCTGCACACCGTGCGTGGCATGGGTTACGTGCTGGAGCAGCGCGCGTGATCGCGATGCCCCGCCGCACCCTGCTCGAGGGTGCACCGCGGGTGTCGATGCAGCGTTTGCTCGACCCGCGCTGCTCGATCGTCGCGCGGCTCACGCTCACGCTGGCGCTGATCGCGGTGGCGGTGTTCGCGGCCACCGGCGCACTGCTCTACTGGACGCTCGAGCGCGAGCTGATGCGCGTGGAGTTCGACGAGGTGCAGAACCGCATCGAACTCGTGCAACGCCTGCTGCAGGAAAGCGGCGAGGCCGGCGTCGACGACGAGTTCCGCCGCAAGCTCGACGACGTGATGGCCGGCCACGGCAACCTGCTGGTGTGGATCCATGCGCGCGATGGCCGGCTGCTGTTCGCAAGCGCTCCCGAGCCTGTTGGAAGCTTCGGCAGCACGGGCAGCAGCGAGGCGCCGTCGATGTTCACCTTGGCTGATGGCAGCACCACGGCCGGCTGCCGCGTGACCATCAAGGAGCCCGGCATGGCCGAAGGTGCGAAGGTCACCGTCGCGCTCGGCGTCAGCATGCGCGGCCACGTGCTGGGCATGTACCGCAACACGGTGGCGTGGATCTGCGCGCTCGGTTTCCTGGCCACGGTGGTGCTTGCGGCCGTGGCCACGCGGCGTGGCTTTCGGCCGGTGCGCCGGCTTGCCGAGCAGGCGGCGCGCATCACGCCCGAGACGTTGTCGCTGCGCCTGCCGCCGGGCGGCGACGACCACGAACTGCAGGCGCTGGCGGCTTCGTTCAACGATGCGCTCGAGCGCCTGCAACAGTCGCACGCGCGGCTCGAAGCCTTCAACGCCGATGTGGCGCACGAACTGCGCACGCCGCTGGCCGCGCTGATCAGCGGCATCGAGGTCACGCTGGCGATGGAGCGGCCCAAGGCCGAGCTGGCGCAGTTGCACGCCACCAACCTGGAGCTGCTGCGCCGGCTCGGCGCGATCGTCGGCGACATGCTGTTTCTGGCGCGCGCCGACGTCGGCGAGCAAGCGGGCGACCGCGAGCAGGTCTCGCTCGCCGCCGAGGCGGGCAAGGTGATCGAGTACTACGACGGCTTGCTCGCCGAGGCCGGCGTATCCGTGGCGCTGCACGGCGACGCCCAGGTGCGCTGCAACCGGGGGCTGGTGCGGCGCGCGGTGTCGAACCTGCTGTCGAACGCGCTGAAGTATTCCAGTGGCACGCCGCCCGCACCCATCACCGTGGAGATCGGCCAGACCGAGCGCGAGGTCACCTTGAGCGTGCGCAACCACGGGCCCACGATCGCGCGGCGCGACCTGCCGCGCCTGTTCGACCGCTTCTACCGCGGCGAACCTTCGCGCAGCGCACGCGACGCGAGCCACGGCCTGGGCCTGGCCATCGTGCGCGCCATCGCCTCCATGCACGGCGGCAGCGTCGACGCGCGCTCCGACGATGGCATCACGGTGGTGGGTTTTCGGCTGGCGAAGTGACGGCGGCCGAGCTGGCGTCTCAACCGTCGCATCCGGCATCGCTCGTGCCAGCGCGAGCCGCCAGGAAGGCGCCTCAGCCAGCAGCCTCGACAGAGTCCGGTAAAGCCGCTCAGGCAATACCGGCTTGTGCAGCAGGTCGACCTCGACCAGGCATCGACGCACTCGCCAGGGCCACTGACACCGCGCGTAGCAGGCCAACAGCACACGGCGCGGCAGCTGCACGAATGGCCTGAGGCGGGCGCAGCGGGCCGCCGATCATCGGTGACCCCAGACTCTCACGGTCACTGCGGTGCGAGGCTCTGCGGGGGTCGTGCGCAAGGCACGCAGCTTGCTCGGCAAGCGAATCAAGCATCGCAGCGAAGGAAGCCCGCCATGAGACTCTGCATTCATCATTCGACCGCCGCCGCACTGTTGGTCGTGTCAGCCGCGGTCATTGCACAAACGTCGACGGGCACCGGCACCGACACCGGCGCGGTCGGCACGCGAGCCACGCCCGCCGCCACTCGGATGCAAGCGCCCGCAGCGCTGCCGCCGCCTGCGACCTTGTCGCCGCCTGCAGTGACGCCGACGCCACCCGTGACGCCTCCGCCCAGCGGCTCGCCGGCCGTGGGGGGCGCAATGAACGAACCCACGCCGACGCTGCAGGGCGGCTCTCCGGTCGACAACATCACCACCTGCACCGGCCTGGTCAGCGCGCTGGCTCGCCAGGAGTGCCTGCGCCAGCAAGCGTCGATGGCGGGGGCCGGTGATCGGCCTGCAGCTGCCGGCGCGCTTGACGCCAGCACCAATGTCGACATAAGCCCGGGCTCCAACAGCCCGGGTTCGCGTGACATGTCGCCCGGCGCGACCCGCCCCGGTGTACCCGCCACGGTGCTGCCGAACGCGACCGGCGCCGTCCCCGCGCCCGTGGCCCGCTAGCCCTGC
>NZ_JANMWL010000179.1:0-7996 GCF_031393925.1 Methylibium sp.
CGGTGCCGCCGACGAGCTGGCGAACGACCCCGACGCCAAGGGCAAGAAAAAGCGCAAGGGCAGCGAAGACAGCGTGCGCGCCGCGCGCGAATGGATGTGCAAGAACTTCTTCGACGTGCGCACCTTTGGCGCTGTCATGTCCACAGGGGTCAATTGCGGCCAGGTGCGTGGCCCGGTGCAACTCACCTTCGGCCGCTCGGTCGATCCGGTCGTTGCGAGCGAACATTCCATCACCCGCATGGCAGTCGCAACTGAAGTCGAATCCGAAAAACAAGATGGCGACAACCGAACGATGGGCCGCAAACACACAATCCCCTACGGCCTGTACCGCGCGCACGGCTTCGTCTCGGCCTTCCTGGCCAAGCAGACGGGCTTTGGCGCCGCCGACCTCGAGTTGCTGTGGCAGGCCTTGAGCGACATGTTCGAGCACGACCGTTCAGCCGCACGCGGGCAGATGGCCACGCGCGGGCTGTATGTGTTCGAGCACGCGGGCGAGCTGGGCAATGCGCATTCGCATGTGCTGTTCGACCGACTCACAATCGCACGCACAGGCGACGCTACCGCCCCTGCACGCGACTTCGGCGCCTACGAAATCGAATTCGACGGCAAAACATTGGCTGTCGGCGACACGCTCGACGCGGCGCCCGGCGTCAAGCTCACGAGGCGGTGCTGAGAGGGCCGCGCCCCAACGCCCTTGCCCTACCGCCCCCGCCAATACCCGGGCTCCCTGCTCTGATGCGCGACCGCCATCACGGTGATGACACCACCCTTCACGCGATAAGCCAACGTGTAGGGAAAGTGTTTCAGCGGCCAGGTTCGCACGCCGGGGTAGCCGGGCCTTCCGAGCCGCGGCATGAATTCCAGCAGGCACAAGGCACGCTGTACAGCCGTGGTGCCGTCGATGGCCACCGTGCCCAGCTTGACCAGGCCCATCTCGCGCGCCAGCTTGACCACCTGCACGAACAGATCGCTGAGCTCCTTGAGATGCAACGCGCCGAAGTCGCGGATCGTGCGGTGCTTGGGGAAGTTGCCTGCACCAAGCATCCGAAACGCCAGATCCTCGTGCGTGGCGCCACTCGAAAGCCGCAGCACCATTCAAAGCGCATAGCAGCGACGTTGACTCGGGTGGAAATTGCGAGTGGCTGAAATGCTTGCGAAATTTTAGAGCGTTCCCCACGTGCGTGGGGATGAACCGCCACTGCGCAATCGCGTCGCGATGGAGCTATGCCCGCTTGCACTCATGCATAGAGATCACCTGTGCATTGCTTTCTGGCTTGGCCAAGAACGCGGCCCATTCGCTCATCAGTGAGCGCCGCTTCTTGAACAGATCGCCGCGCCGATACGCTGCTTCTACCTTGTCGCCAATGGTATGGGCCAGCGCCATCTCCGCGACCTCGCGTGGGCAGCTCGTGCGCTCGGAGCACCAGTCGCGGAACGTCGAGCGGAATCCGTGCGGAACCGCGGCAACCTCCATCCGGCGCGTCACGGCGACAAGTGTCATGTCGGACAGCACGCCGCCGCGCGGTGCAGGAAAGACAAGGTCCGTGCCCGCGATGCGGGGAAGCCCACGCAACAGCGCCAGAGCTTCATCGGACAAGGGAACGCGGTGCTCCTTCCCGGCCTTCATCCGCTCGCCCGGTACGACCCAAGTAGCTCGGTCGAGATCGATCTCGCGCCAAGTCGCGCCACGCGCCTCTCCCGAACGGGCGGCGGTCAGGATTACGAATTCCAACGCCCTTGCACCCGTGCCCTGTTGTGCTCGCAGCGCCTGCATGAAAGCGCCAACCTGACCGACCGGCACGGCCGCGTGATGGCTCGCCTTCATGATCTTGCTGGGCGAAGGCAACAAGTGGTCGAGATGGCCCTTCCATCGTGCCGGATTCAAACCCTCCCGATAGCCTCGCACCGTTGCCCAATCCAGCACCGATTCGATGCGCCCACGCAGCCGGGACGCGGTTTCGGTCTTGATCCCCCAGATGGGCCCAAGTACCGCCAGCACCTGCGGCAACCCTACGTCACGAACCTGCATCGAACCGATCACGGGGTAGGTGCTGGCCAGCGTGTTCCGCCATTGCTCGGCATGCTTCGCGTTGCGCCAGCCGGGTTCGTGCGCCTCGATGTAGGCCAGCGCCGACGCCTTGAACGTGAAGGCCTTCGTCTGTTCGGCGCGCAGCCGACTTGCGGCTGCCTTTCGGTCCGCAATGGGGTCAGCACCTTTGTCGGCCTTTTCTCGCTCGTCGCGCGCCCGCCGTCGCGCATCGGCCAACGTCACGTCTGGAAAACCGCCAAGGCCCATCTCGCGCCGCTTGCCAGCAACAGAGAGGCGCAGCACCCAACTGCGGGCGCCACTGGGCTGCACCTGCAAGGCTAGCCCCGCAACGCCGCCGACGAAGTGCAGCCCGGGCTCGATCAACCGGGCCACGCTCAGTGGCGCCATTTCGGTTGTCTTCCTCGGCATCTCATCGTCCCCAACACCAACCCATCAACGTCGGCGATACTGGATGATGTGGTGTGAAGTGCCGTGCGTCAATTTATTTCTGTTTTACCTATGAAACACCGGGGCTCGTGATGTGCAGTGAGATGGCATGGAGTTCGATCCCGGCGGACCTCCTCTCCACCACCTATTCAGTACAAACGGGCCCTAGCGGCCCGTCTTTCTTTTCTGCCTAGAGAGATCAACGCTCTAGGGCTTTTTTCTGGTCCAAAACCACGGTCGATGCCGCCCTGCGGCGGCTCGGCGTGATGCTTGGTTGGTCGCCTGCCGCGAGCGTGCCTACACTGCGCCCGCAATGGATGAAGTGGCAATCCCGTCGATTGGCGACACGGCGCTGGCGCGCGACCGGCTGGTGCGTCATTTCCGCCAAGTGCTGCTGTGGCCGCTGCAACTGGTGTCGAGCCGCAGCCAGGACGCGCATGCACGGCATTGGGAGCTGCTCGGCGAAGACTCGCCGTGGCGCGAAGTGATCGACGAATACACCGGCGACGCCGGCAACTTCGGCGAGCGCCACTACAACGAGTTCGTCTCGTTCCTTCCCTATGTGCAGCGCTTTCTTTACGGCGAGGGCCGCAGCCAGCGCGGCGGCGCTGGCATCGGCTCGCCGATGCGCGTGTTCCGGCGTCACGACATGGTCGCCGTGCGCATGGTCACCAGCCCCGGTGCCGCGGCGATCACGCTGCAAATCAAGCACATCGATCTTTACTTCTTCTACGACCTCGACGTCGCACTGCTCAATGTCGAAGTCTTCGGCGACGGCCTCACGCTCATGCAGGCCGAGGAAGTGATGTACCGCTTCGGCCGCGGCTATCCGGCTGGCTGGACGCCCGACGGGCAGGCGCTGCACTGCCTGCACCAGCTCGAATGGCTCGGCGTCGACGGGCGCGTGCTCGCCGCGTCAGACGCGCAACAGCGCGAGCTGTTCCTGTCGCATGTGGCGCAGCACCGCGCGCCGCGCGTCGCCACGCACTGGGCTTTCGTGCTCGAGCCGCTGGTGGCCGAACACTCCGAGCGTGACGGCGTCCTGCGCTTTCGGCAGATCGAGTACTACCGCATGCCGATGATGGCTTACCTCGCGGTGGATGCGCCGCACACGCTCGAGCGCGCCGACTTCATACGTCTGGGCCTGGTCACCGGCGCGAGCCAGCGCGACGCGACGCTGCCGTATGCCGATTCGTATCTGGCCGACTTCGAGCGGCGCTTCTGCTACGACCGCTTCTGGGCCGACGCCGGCGCCGCGCCAAATACGCGCTACCTGTGCAACGGCTACTCGCTCATCGTGGTCGGCGACGCCACCAGCACGTTCTACCGCTGCGCCGAGCGGGGTGTGCTGGCGCAGTTCCGGCACCAGCACTTCCTGCTGTTCCTGATCGCGCATTCGCAGAAGGCGGCGCTGCTGATGTTCTCCGACGGGTTGTCGCGCGCGATGCGCGACCTCGACCTGCGCGATCCCGAGAGCATCAAGCGCTTCAAGCGCTCGATCCGTCTCGCATTCGAGGGTTTCCTGCGCTTCACGCACCGCTATTGGTTCCACGAGATCAGCGATCAGGCGCAGGTGCATGCACTGTTCCAGCTGTGCTCGGGCCATCTCGGGCTGGACCCCTTGTACGCCGAGGTCAAGGACCGTATCGCCGGCATGAGCAGCTACCTCGACGCCGACAGCCTGCGACGCCAGGCCAACACGGTGGTGCGGCTGACGGTGGTGACCCTGTTTGGTCTTATCGGCACCGTGAGCACCGGCTTCCTCGGCATGAACCTGATCGCTGCTGCAGACGAGCCGCTGCCGCTGCGCGTTCTCGGCTTCAGCATCGTGTTCGTGATGGCCACCGCGGTGACCCTCTACACGATCGTCAAGAGCCGGCGGCTGTCGGACTTTCTGGACGCGCTGTCGGACGAGCGGCTGTCGATGTGGGCGAAAGTGAAAGCCTTCATGGCGGTGTGGCGCAGGCGCGGCAGCTGAGCAGGAATTCGAAGCTGACGCGCCAGCTGCCCGCGTCGAACCCGGCCCCTGCGGTGGGGTACGCCCCGTTGGAGATACGCAGCCTCCCCACTACATTAAGCAAGGCTCGCAGTTCTTACAGCCTCCATCAGCGAAGGAAAACGCGCATGAACCAAGTTCAATCATCGTTGCAGCAGCTCGATGCAGTGGTCGTCGGTGTCGGCTTCGCCGGCTTGTACCAGCTTCACAAGCTGCGCGAGCAGGGTTTGAGCGTGCGGGCATTCGAGGCCGGCTCTGGCGTCGGCGGCACCTGGTACTGGAACCGCTATCCCGGCGCCCGCGTGGATTCCCAGTCCTACATCTACCAGTACTGGTTTTCCGACGATCTGCTCAAAGAGTGGAACTGGAGCGAGCGCTTCCCCGCCCGCGAAGAAACCGAGCGCTACCTGAACTTCGTCGCCGACAAGTTCGATCTGCGCGAGGACATCCAGTTCAACACCCGCGTGACGGCGGCGACCTACGACGAATCGACCCAGCGCTGGACCGTCACGACCGACAAGGGCGAGTCGTTCAGCGCCCAGTTCCTGGTGATGGGCACGGGCGGCCTGTCGACGCCGATGGTGCCGCCGTTCCCGGGCCACGACACGTTCAAGGGGCAGACCCTCCACACCGCGCACTGGCCCAAGGAGGGTGTGGACCTGAAGGGCAAGCGCGTGGGCGTCATCGGCACCGGCGCCACCGGTGTCCAGGTGATCCAGACGATTGCCGACCAGGTGAAGCACTTGACGGTGTTCCAGCGCACCGCCAACTACACGATCCCGATGCTCAACCCGAAGTACGACGACGCGATGCGCGCCTCGCTGCGGGCCCAGTACCCGGCGCTGAAAGAACGCGTGCAGAACACCTTTGCGGGCTTCGACTACGACTTCGGGGATAAAAATTTCCACGACCTGACGCCCGAGGAGCGCCAGCGCACGATGCAGACGCTCTGGGAAGACGGTTCGCTCAATTTCTGGATCGGCGGCTTCAAGGAAGTGTTCTTCGACGAGGCGATCAACGAGGAGATTTCCAAGTTCGTGCGCCAGCGCATCCGTGAGCGCATCAAGGACCCGAAGGTCGCTGACAAACTCGTGCCCACGGACCACGGTTTCGGCACGCGCCGCGTGCCGCTCGCGACCCTCTACTACGAAGCCTTCAACCGCGACAACGTGCTGCTGGTGGACACCAAGGCGACGCCGATCGAGCGCATGACCGAGAAGGGCATCCAGACGTCGGCCGGCGAGCACGAACTGGACATCCTGATCTTCGCCACCGGCTTCGACGCCGGCACCGGCACGCTCACCCGTATCGACATCCGCGGCCGCGATGGCCTGCTGCTCAAGGATGCCTGGGCCGACGGTATCCGCACCACCATGGGCCTGCAGGTTCACGGCTACCCGAACATGTTCATGACCATGGCCCCGTTCTCGCCGGCGGCCGCGTTTTGCAACGTGCCGACCTGCCTGCAGCAGCAGGTGGACTGGATCACCGACTGCATCCAGTTCGTCCGCTCGCAGGGGCTCAAATCGATCGAGGCCTCCGCCGAGGCGGAAGCCAAGTGGGTCGCGCATCACGACGAACTCGCCAACCTGACGCTGATCCCCAAGACCAAGTCCTGGTACATGGGCACCAACGTCAAGGGCAAGCCGCCGCGGCTGCTCGCTTACGTCGGCGGCGCCAATGTCTATCGCCAGGCCTGCGACGACGTGAAGGCACGCGGCTACGAGGGGTTTACGACCGCCTGAGACCTGGCCGGGGTTGACGCCCCACCCGACGACCGGGGGCCGCGCAAGCGGCCTCCGGTTTTTTATTGCCAAGAGGTGTCACAGCGAGACTCGATCCGCCCGGTAGCGCCTGGGCAGCTTGGCCTCAGGCACGCCAGCGCTCGCCTTCTCGGCGCGCTCGCCCCAGCGCTTCGAGCGTCAGAAGAATGCCGGGCAGCCGCTTCTTCCACGGTCCGCGTCCCGTAAAGCCTTCGGCCAACGCGCTTTCGTCCAGGGCACCGGGCGCGGCCGTGAGCATGTCGGCAATGGCGCGCACCTGCTCGGGCAAGTCGGCGGGCCAGGGGCGCCGCGCGCTCGGGGCCGGCGGCTTGCCGCCGACTTTCTGCGCGGCCCCGGCAGACACCTCGCCCAGCGCCATCTCGTCTTGCGTCGATGCGGGCAGCGCGGGCAGTGCGGGCGCCATGCGTCGGGCCGGGTCCTGGAACTCGGGGCGCAGCCAGCGCACCTCGCCGCGCGCCTCTTCAGCGGCGCGCTCGGCGTTCAGCGCCACCAGGCGCAGCAGCAGCTCCTCTTCGGCCTCGGCCTGTGCGACGGGTTTCTCGGGCCACGGCAAGGTGCCACCGGGCCGGCCGACGAGAGCCGGCGCGAGGTCGGCCCAGCCGTAGGCCTGCAGCACCAGGGCGTCGATGCGGTCGTGCAACTCGGCGAGCACGCTCACCAGGCCGTCGGTGTGCGTGAGCTTCTCCTTGACTGTCAACGCGCGGCCGCGGCGCAAGGCGTCGAGCACGTTGTACATGTCGGTCAGCGTTAGCTTGGCGTGGGCGGCCTGCTGGCGCTTGCGGTGGGCGTCGAGTTCTTCGGCGGCGGCGGCGATCTGCGCGGCGAGGTCGGGTCGGTCGGTGAGGCTGGGGAACGGGAACGGGTCGAAGCACCGCGACTTGTTGTAACGCGGGTCATTGCCGACACCGAGCCTGCCGCCTGCATGCAACGCCCACTGCACATGCACGCGACTGGAAAGCACGCCGAGCGTGGCCGCATCAGGCAACGCGATGGCGATGAGCATGTTGTCGGCCGCGATGCTCGCGTCGAGGAACTGGAAGGTGCGGTGCTTCGCGGTTTCGACGGTAGCGATGTAGCGCGGCAGGCCGGCGAGCGCCTGCCGAATGTTCGGGCGCGGCTTGCCGTGCAGCCACCACAGCGCTGCGTATGCGGCGCCGTCCTTGCTGTGCGCCTTTGCGTCGCGATCCGGCTTCACGCGCGCGAGCACCCACTGATACACCGCGGGGAAGCGCTGCCGCACCGCGTCGGCCGTGAGGCCAAACAGGTCGATGACCATCACGTCGCGCGGGCGGTCGGTAAGGTCGCGGCCGTTGCGGTACTCGCGAATGTGCGCGTCGAGCCCCGGCACGCTGCCCAGGCCAAGCGATGCCGCTTCTTCGCGCGTGACGATGAAGCCGGCGCCGTGCAACTTCAGCCCCGGTGAACTGACGTCGGCGTTGGCAGCAAGTGCCTTCACCGCTGCAACATTCGCACCCACACGCAGGTCCGCATGCACCACGCCGCGCCGGGCGCTGAGGCCGACCTCCGCGCTGCCATCGCTCAACGGTGTTTCGCGGATCACGCTGAGCAACTCACCCTCCCCGGCCCCGAGCGCGCCCACCGTCATGCTGATGCGCACCGCCGCACCGTTGGCACTGTCGACCCACGGGTGATCTGCAATCGCGAACACCAGCGAGAGTGAGCCAGCGGCGAGGTGGGGCTGGCTGGCGACCGATTTCTGCGTATTTCGCAGCATGAGGG
>NZ_JANMWL010000210.1:0-1520 GCF_031393925.1 Methylibium sp.
CCTGGTCATTGGCGTCGATCTGCTTGTCGGCCTTGCCCAGCTCCACCAGCTGCTCGAAACTCGCCGGCCCAACGCCGTCGCCGCTCTTTTGCGCCGCACGCACCGAACGCGACAGCGTGTAGAACTCGGTCGTGTAGCGCGCAATCTCGAGCGGGCTCGCCAGCGCCAGCTTGATCGTCTTCTTGGTGTGCGCCTCGATCTCGGGCAGCCAGTCGATATCAAAAGGCTCGCAGGTCGCGACCAGCGCCTCGGCCGCGCCCACCTGCACCGGCAGCGCGCGGCGCCGCTCGGCGTAGGTGGCCGACATCACGTCGGCCACGCGCGCCACGTCGACCTTGAGCGGGTCGATGCGCAGGTAGGGCAGCTGGCAGCGCTGCGCGAGCCATTCGGTCAGCGCCTCGACGTCGAGCACCGCGCCGCTGGCCGCATGCACCAGCCCGGCACCGCCCAGGCGCACCAGCGGATGCTGCGAGCTGTCGCCCGCGCCGAAGCGCTGCGCCACGCGCTTGCCGTCGTCGAGCGTGATAAAGCCGTCGGTGAGCAACCAGGTGACGAGCTGGCGCCAGTGCAGCGGGCCCTTGGCCAAGGCTTGCGCCGACGCGGCGTGTTGCGGCACACGGGCAGGGGCGGCGGGCGGGCGGGCGTTCATGCGGTGGCAGAGCGTTCGGGCAGATTCTGCAAGAGCTCGAGCCACTTGCGTGCCGGCAGCGCATGCAGCTGCTCGATCGCCGCGGCGCGCGCCACGAGCACGTCGCGCGGCGGCAGCGCGGCGCCCTTCCAGGCCAGCACGATGGTGTTGCCCTCCTTGGTCGGCTCGAGCATGGCCACGCAATCGGCGCCGAACACCGCGGCGATGCGCGCGGCGCTGCGCCCGAAACTCACGTCGCGGCCGAACAGGTTGACGCTCATCACCCCGCCCTCGGCCAGCAGCGCGTGGCAGCCGCGGTAGAACACCTCGTCGTCGAGCACCGGCGCGGCGGCTTCATGGTCGTAGAGGTCCACGCACAGCGCATCGGCGCTGCCGGCGTGGCGCGCGTCGGCCACGTAATCGCCCGCATCGGCCTGCACGACGGCAAGCCGCGCGTCGTCCTCGGGCAGCTTGAACCACATCCGGCACACACCGATCACGCTCGGGTTGATCTCCACCGCCGTGGTGCGCCAGCGCAGCGCCTTGTGGCAAAAGCGGGTGATCGCCGCCGCACCCAGGCCGAGCTGCACCGCATGGCCGTGGGCCACGGCGCCGTGTGCGTCCAGCTCGCGCAGCAGCAGCCAGGCCATCATCCGTTGCACGTATTCGAGCTCGATCTTCTGCGGCTTGGCAATGCGCATCGCACCCTGCACCCAGACCGTGCCCAGGTGCAGGAAGCGCACGCCGCCGTACTCGGAGATGGTGGCCGGCGCGAGCGTCGGCGCGGCAGCGGCGCGCTTGCGCGTGGCCATCACCGCGGCGGCCAGCGGCAGCTTGATGCGAGCCACGGAACGGTCGGGTCAGCCATCATCTTCACGGTGGCGTGGACAGG